>JAFTHC010000095.1 GCA_017457625.1 Kiritimatiellia bacterium | reverse complement strand
TCCGCTCCGTCGTCCGCCCTCGGCTACACGAACGCGACGCTCGCGGTCGCCGTGGGCTCGCTCGGCATGGACGCCGGCAAGACGACCGACGCCGACTGGGTGGACCTGCTCCTCGTCGTGAGCGCGAACGCGGACCTCTCCGATCCGGTTTTCTCGGTCCCGCTCTCCCGCGTCTCGTCGATCCCCGCGTCGCTTTCCGCGGAGGTCGTTCCGCTCGCCCTGACCACGACCTACTACGCGCAGGTCTTCGCGACGAACTCCTTCGGCGTCGCCGGCGAGTCGACCGTCGTGTCCTTCGCGACGCCCGTTCCGGGGCCCGTCTTCACCCCGAGCGTCAACACCGAACACATCGCACCGGACATCTCCCTCGCGTTCACGAGCGCGGGGCTCGGCGGCGCGGTCACGCGAATCGTCGTCGACGTTTCGACCTCCGACGACTTCAGCGATCCCGCCGTGACCAAAACATACACGGTGAACCTCGACGCGATGCCAACGAACATCGCCGACATCGCGCTGACCGGACTCCCGGCCTCCTCGCCGCTTTACTACCGTTTCACCGCCGTGAACGCGGCCAACTACAGCCGGACCGTCGAGGTGGAGGCCGCCAATCCCGTCGAAGGGAACAACGTCTGGTCCGGCCTCTCCGAGGACATCGACGACCCGTCCGCCTACGTCTTCGCGGGCGGCCTCCCGGCGAGCGACAAGACGCTCTACTTCACCAAGCCCGCGGGCCTGAGCCCGGTCATCGACCGGGACGTCGTCATGCCGTCGCTGCGTTTCACGAACGGCAAGACCGACGAAGCCGACTCGACCTACCTGGGCGGCTTCCACAGCTGCGGCTACGACCTGAGCGGCACCGGCGTCCTGACGTTCAACGCGGAGAGGCCGATCCTTTCCGCCACCAAGGGCACCAACATCGTGCGCAACCCCATCTTGTTCAACAGGAACAACAACCAGACGGTCTACGTTTCCTCCAACGTCGGGCGGCTCGACCTCACGGGCGAGCTGATGCTGCCGGCCGGCGTCACGAACACCACGATGCGCGCGAACGACCCGGTTTGGAACGGCTACGGCGAAGTCCATTTCGGCGGGCCGTCCCCCGACTTCATGGGCCTGTTCTACGTCGAGCTGTGCTCGACGATCTGTCTCGATCATCCGGGCGCGATGACGAACGTGAACCGGGTCTACTTCGGCGACGGCTGGGGGTCCTTCACCCGTCTGAGGAACAATACCGGCGCCCCCATGACGTTTCCGCGCTGCACGCTGGTCGACAACAAGACGGACTGGTCGAACACCCGCGCGTGCTACGAGGGCGCCCCGTTCCTTTTCCCGGTTGCGACGGTCCGCCATTACGACCGCGGAGGAGACGGCACCAAGGTCGCCGACGTGTTCGCAAAGAACCTCGTCGTTCTGAACTCCGGCACCTGGTTCAACAAATACGGCACCGGAACGTTTGCGGTTTCGGGGGAGACAACGTGGGAGTCCGCTGACGTCAAGCACGGCATCTTGCTCCGCAACGGCTGCTTCTGGCCGCAGACCGCCGCCGGACTGCCTCCGAGCGGCGAATTCTTCGCCCCCGAGGGAGCCAACAACAACATGGCCACGCTCGGCCTGAGCGGCGACTACGTCCCGATGCTCGACGGCTCCTCGACGCCGCGCGTATTCCAGGAAAGCACCCGGACCCGCTGGGGCTTCACGGCATTCGGCGGAGACCGCACCGTCTGCTGGAACGCGGATTCAACGCTCAACCTCACCAACACCACGAGCGACAACGTGTCCATCAAGCTCACGGCGGATACCACGGCCACGAACTCCGTGAACAAGGCCTACGCCGACTACTATGCGTATCCCGCCCGCTTCATGTTCGGCAACCGCTCGGAGTTCGCCGACGGCACCGTGATCTTCCGCAACCCGATCCGCTACGAGCTCGGGCAGAACTGGGACACGGCGACCTACTTCGAAAGCACGAACCACGTCGTCGCCGCGCGCATGCGCGGCTCGCTCAAGCTCGGCAACCGCGACAAGACCTGGAACTTCTCCGGCCGCAACTTCGGCGGCTACCTCGCGCTCGAGGCGGACAACGCCGATTTCACCGGCAAGATCAACGTCTACGAGAAGGGCAACCTCCTCGTCAACTCGAACCTCGTCGCCCGTTCCGCCACGGTGCAGTCCGGCGCCGGCCTCGGCGGCACGGGCTCGCTCGAAACCGCGGACGGCACGACGGTGAACGGCGGCGGCACGCTCTTCGGCGGCGAATGGAACCGGGGCGGGACGCTGACGCTCGGCGGCAGCGTCACGCTCGCGACCGGCTCCGCGCTCCGCGTCGAGGTCGGCGCGTCGAACGACCGCATCGGCTGCGTCAAGCTCGCCGCCGGCTCCACGCTCAAGCTCACGGCGCCCGTCTACGTGGACGTCGACACCGATCCGCGCGTCTCGCCGGTCCGCGGCGCGGCCGTCAAGATCCTTGACTGGAGCGAGGCCTCCTTCGATTCCGGCGCCGCGCCGTCGCGCTCGGACTTCGAGGCGCGCCCCGAGAAGAACGCCGATCTCCGGACCGTGTATCTCTTCACGCGCGAGGACGGCCTCTACGTGAACTACATCTCGGAGCGCTACCCGCCGTCGACGATGATGATCCTGCGCTAGATCCGCGTCTCCCTCGGCGCGCGTGGCGTCGGCCGGATCGCCCGCGCGGCGGACGCCGCATCCCCGGTAGCGGAATGCGGAGGTGCGGACTCCGGCCGCGATGCTGGGGTGGCGGATCCCCGCATCGCGGCCGTATCGGATTCTCGGTTTTCGCCGGACGGGTCGAAAATCAATCACGGTGAAATCGACGCAACATGCTGAAAAACCAAGCAAGGCCAATCGTTTGACAGAATGGAGGGGCGTTTGGTAGCCTTTTCCTTGCCGAATGGGGCTTTGCCCCGATGCCGGGTTCTCGGGATCTCGGTTTTTCGGCATCTCGCTTCGACTTTCGACTTTCGACCTTCGACCATGAAACGGATTCTTTCTCTCCTTCTTCTTCCCTTCGCGCTTTTCGCGTCCGAAGTCACCACGGACGACGCCGCCCGCGCCGCGAAGGCGTGGGTGGACCGCGGCTACGCGATGGGCAAGCTGCCCGCCGGACGCGAGGTCTCCGCCGTCGACGAGGTCGAAGACCCCGCCACGGGCGCGCGGCTGCTCGTCGCGAAGTTCGAAGGCGGCGGCTACGTCGTGCTCTCCGCCGACGACCTCGTCGATCCGGTGATCGCGTTCTCCGGGACGGGCGACGGCCTCGTCGTCGACGAGCGCAATCCCTTCTGGGCGCTCTTGCGCGGCGACATTTCCGCGCGCGAGGCCGCCGCGGGCGTGTCCCGCGGCGCCGCCGGGAAACGCGGCGTGGCCGCGCGCGTCCGCGCCGCAACGACGGATTCCGAAAAGACCGACGCGCAGCGCAAGTGGGCGGGGTTGCTCGCGGAAGAAAGCCGGGGTCCGAAACGGCGCGCCGCGGTCGCGGCGCCGTCCGATCTGCGCGTCGACTCGTTCGTGGAGAGCCGCTGGAACCAGGACGAAGCCGGGGGCGAGCCCTGCTTCAACTACTACACGCCGAACAACTACGTGTGCGGCTGCGTCGCGACCGCCGGCGCCCAGATCATGCGCTACTGGCGCTGGCCGCAATCGTCCGTGGCGGCGGCGACCCGGACGTGCGCCGTCGGCGGCGTGCAGGTCCAGAAGACGATGCAGGGCGGCGTCTACGACTGGGACGCCATGCCGCTCGTGCCCGGCGCCGGCATTGCGCAGGCACAGCGGCAGGCCATCGGCAAGCTGACCTACGACATCGGCGTTTCCGTCGGCATGAACTGGAATACCGCCGCAAACGGCGGCAGCGGCTCGGATCCGTTCGGCCTGGTCCTGCGCTTCGTCGATACGTTCGGCTACGCCAATGCCGTGGCCGCGGTTTTCGACGCCGGACATCCGTTCACGGTGGCCGAGTTCGCGAAGGCCGTCGTGCCGAACTGCGACGCCCGTGCGCCGGTCTGCGTGGGGATCAGCGGGTCCGTCGGCGGCCACGCCGTCCTCGTGGACGGCTACGGCTGGACGGACGGCGCCTTCTGCGTCCACGTCAACCTGGGCTGGGGCGGGATCGGCGACGCGTGGTATGTTCCGCCGGACATCGACGACTTCGACACGATCGACCAGCTCGTCTTCAACGTGTTTCCCCGATCGTCCGGATCCGTTTTCAGCGGACGCGTGCTCGACGCGTCCGGGGCGCCGGTCGCCGGCGCGACCGTCGTCTTGAAGCGCGGTTCCTCGACGGTCGAAACCGCCACGAGCGACGCGAACGGCATCTACGCGTTCGTCGCCGCGGCGGGTTCCTATCTCGTGACGGCGGCGAAGGGCGGCGTCTCCGCGACGATCGGCGTCACGCTCGACGCGACCGTCGGGACCGAACTCGTGCCGGGCGGCGTCGGCGCCCGGCGCACCGGATCCTACGCTTCGATCGGCAACACCTACGGCAACGACATCGCGCTCACCGGCGTGGCGGCCACGCCGGCGCCGGTCTTCGATCCCGAAGGCTGCCGCTTCTACCCGACGACGAACGTGACGATCGCCTGCTCCGATCCGTCCGCGACGATCCGCTACACGCTCGACGGTTCCGTGCCGACGGAGACGAGCACGCGCTACACGGGCCCGCTCCTCGTCGAGGACGACGTCACGATCAGGGCGCGCGCCTTCGTCGCCGGCAAGAACCCGAGCCCGGTCGTCGCCGAAACCTACGTCTACGACGCGGCCCAGGGCGCGCCCAAGGGCGACTGCTTCGCCGACCCGATCAAGATTTCCGGCGCGAGCGGGACGCGCGCGATCGAGGACGTTTCGGACTACACGCTCGAAGACGGCGAGCCGTGGCACACGCTCGACGGCGGCAGCTACTACGACCAGAACCGATCGGTCTGGTATCGATGGACGGCTCCCGGCACGGGGACGATGACATTCACGGCCGTTGCGGACGAAGACTATCCGTTTCTCGCCGTTTACGAGGGGGATTCATGGGCCTCCGGCGACCGTCTTGGGTTTTCGGCGGACGTCGCTTGGGACAGCGGTTTCACCGTTTCCCTCGACGTTCCCGTCTCCCAGGGAACCGTTTACCGCATCGTCGGCATGACCTACGGCGAGACGTCTCCGTGCTCCTTCACGCTCTCCTGGTCCGGCAACCTGACGGTCGTGAAGACGCCCTACGAGACGTGGGCGGACGCGAACGCATCCGGCGGCGCACCGGACGAAGTCTCGGGCGGCGTGGCGAACGCGTTCCGCTACGTGTTCGGCAAGCCGAGCGGCGCCTTTTCGCCGATCCTCTCCGCCGCGCCGGGCGCGAGCGGCGGGACGGTCCTCCGGCTGCCCCCGGTCGTCAACGCCGACGGCGTCACGCTCAAGGTCCTCTCGACGGCGGACGTGACGGACTGGTCGCCGTCCGCCGTTTCCGAGCGGACGGTCACGGTCGGCTCCGACGGCACGGTGGAGCTCCCCGACGGCGGCCCGGCCCGGTTCTTCCGGCTCGAGGCCGAAGTCGAGTAGCCCCGAAACCGCGCGCGGAAACGCGCGTGAAAATATCGCTTGAATTGCGGCGCGCTTTCGGCTACTATTGCACCAGTCCCGCGTCCAACGGACGGGGGCTCTTCCGCTACCCCTCCCGCGAAAGGGTTCCGAAACCATGCACGCACGCACCAGCAGACGACTCGCGCCGCTCGCCGCGGCGGCGCTCCTCCTCATCCCCGCCGCCGCTCCGGCGCAGCAGCAGGGCCCGAAGGGTCCGGCCGGCACGAACCCGGGCGACCTCTCGATCGTCCAGATCACGTCGCCGCGCGACTTCGAGCAGAAGCCGCCGTCCGTCGTGGCGGGCACGAAGAACAAGCGCTGGGGCGTCTTCGACGTGGCGTTCGACGTGCGGCCCGAGTGGGTGGACGACATGGCGGTCACCTTCTACGTCATGCTCCAGAACCCGAAGGCGGACGTGAAAAACGGCGAACGCCCGCTGAGCTTCTTCACGCTCACGCTCTCCTACTCGGACGTGGAGCGCGGCAAGGGGCACAAGGTCGGCGCGGTGCTCCAGCCCGCGGCCCTCAAGCGCTACGGCCGGCCGATGGGGCTGGCGGCGAAGATTTCCGTCGGCGGCAAGGACGTCGCTTCCATGTCGGAGGCCGAAGGGCGCCTGAAGACCGCCGACAAGTGGTGGGAAGACCAGAAAATCCTCGACCCGAAGGTCGTGCAGCGGCGGGACGGGTACTTGATCGACCGGATGAAGTCGCCGTTCCAGCTGCAGGACAACGACAACTACGAAGAAAGCCGCTAGCGTGTTCTCCAAAGACCGAATCCTGACCCTGGACGTCGGGGCCAGCAAAATCCTCCTCTGCGAGTTCTCCCTCAAGGGAAGCTCGCCGGCGGAACTGCTCCGCGTGGTTTCTTCGCCCGTGGACGCGGCCGCCGCCGGCGCCGACGCGGGCGCCCCGTCGTTCGCGACGCTCGGCCCGCAGATCCGCGACATGATGCGCGAAAACGGCATCCAGCCCGCGCCGCTCTACCTGGCGGTGCCGGGCCAGCAGATCTTCCCGCGCGTCGTCAAGATCCCCGCCGCTTCCGGCGACATGCTCGACCAGCTCGTCGCGGCCGAAGCGGCCGAAGGCCTGCCGTTCCCGCTCGATCAGGTCGTGTGGGACTACCAGTCGCTCGGCATCGGCGACAGCGGCGACCTGGAAACGCTGATCGTGGCCGTCAAGAGCGACACGGCGTTCGACGCGGCGGCCCTCGCGGCCGGCGCGGGCCTGCAACTGGAGGTCGTGGACGCGGCGCCGCTGGCGCTCTACAACGCGGTGCGCTTCAACGAGCCGGACGACGGCGGGTGCACGCTGGTGCTCGACGTGGGCGCCCGGGCCACGAACCTCGTCTTCGTCGAAGGCGGCAAGGTCTTCATGCGCACGATCCCGGTCGCGGGCAACACCGTCACCAACGAGCTGGCGCGCGGCCTGGGGGCCGATCCGGCGGAGGCGGACGCCTACAAGAAGCAGGTCGGCTTCGTGGCGCTGGGCGGCACCTACGGCGTGCCGGACGACGAGACGGCCGACCGCGCCTCCAAGCTCATCCGCAACGTCGCCACGCGCCTGCACTCGGAGGTCAACCGCTCGATCAACTTCTACCGCAGCCAGCAGGGCGGCTCGGCGCCGACGCGCGTGCTGCTCACCGGCGGCTCCTCGATGCTGCGCCACCTGGACACGTTCTTCCAGGAAAAGCTCGGCGTGGAGGCGACGCACTTCAACCCGCTGGCGAACCTCTCGGTCGCGCCGGGCCTCGAGATCGCGGACGAGACGCTGCTCTCGCTGGCGCCGTCCGTCGGCCTCGCGCTGCGCGCCGCGGCCAAGTGCCCGGTGGAGATCAACCTGCTGCCGGCCAACATCGTCGAAGACCGCCGCTTCCGCCGCCGCATCCCGTTCTTCGGGATCGCCGTGGCGGGGCTCGTCCTCACGCTGCTGTGCTGGTATCTGCACGCCAACAACAAGGCCGCGATGTTCGAGGAGAACGCGAAGGCGGCCGACCGGCAGGTCAAGCGCCTCAACGAGCTCAAGTCGGCGATTTCGGGACTGCAGGGCGAAGCGGACGCGGCCGTCGCCTCGCGCGACTACCTCGCTTCGGTCGCCGCCTCGCGCTGCGGCTACGCGGAGGTGCTCGACGCGGTGCGCGCGGCGATGCTGCCCGACACGATGGTGCAGTCGCTCTCGTTCGCCAATGCGGACGGGTCGGGCGACGCGCCGCCCTCGATGCGGCTCGTCGTTCGCGGCTTCACCGAAGAGCTCAACGGGCTCGCGAGTTCCAAGTCGGCGTCCGGCCGGCGCCAGTCGGCGGGCGAAATCCTGCTCTCGAACCTGCTCCGCTCGCCGCTGTTCGCGCGTGAGCCGAAGAAAGGCGTCCGCAGCCTCGTGGAGCGCGAAGTGCGGCTCGAGGAGAACGAAAACCTCACCGAAATCCCCCTGACCGTCTACCTCGCGCGCCCGCTCGGCGTCTTCTCCCCCGCGTGGGTGCCCGAGCCCGCCGAGGAAGCGGCCCCCGGCGCGCCGGAGGACGGGGACGAGCCCGAAAACGGGGAGGAGGACGCGGAATGAACAGGAACCAGACCATTCTCGCGGCGGCCGGCGGCGTGTCCGGCGTCGTCCTGCTCGGCATCGGCTGGCTGACGTTTTCCAGCTGGCAGTCCGCGGCGGAAGCCGAGAGCAAGATGAAGCGCAGCAAGTCGGCGCTCTCCCGCATCTACCAGGAGAGCGTCACGCCGAGCGAAGAGAACGTCTCGATCGTCGAGGCCAACCGCGACCGCGCCCGCGATTGGGTCGGCTCGCTCTCGCGCGGCATCTTCCGCGACGGTCTCGCGCTCGACGACACCGTGACGCGCGGCGATTTCCAGCGCGTGTGCCGCGAGACCGTCCAGGCGCTCGTCGCGGACGCGCCGCTCAACGCGGCCGAAGACCCCGTGACGGACGCCGATGCCGGCTTCGGCTTCGACTACTACCTCGGGGGCAACCTCCCGCAGCGCGACGAATACGTCCCGCGCCTGCTCCGGCAGCTGCGGCTCGCGGACAAGATCGTCCGCCTGCTCTACGAGGCAGGCATCCAGCACCTCGACGGCGTCGCCCGCGAGACCTTCGACCTGGGCGGCGCCGCCGCCTCGGCCGATTCGGGCTCCTCGGGCGGCGGCGGCGGCCGCCCCCGCGGCCGCGCCCGCGGCCGCGGCGCCGCGACGGCGGGCTCCGGCCCCGCCAAGCTCGCCACCTCGATCGCGGTTCCCGCGCCGAAGTTCCGGCCGGACGACTCGGTCCCGATGACGTGCGAACGCCTCGGCTTCCTCTTCACGACCCGCCAGGAAGGCCTGATCGCCGCCGTCAACGCGATCGACGCGATGCGCCCCTTCGCGGTCGTGTCCGGCCTGTCGTTCGCGAAAACCGGCGAGGACGTGCTCGTCCCCGCCGCGCCCGATCCGGTCGCCGAGGCCGCCGCCGCCGAAGCGCGGGCCGCGTCCGGCATCATGGAAAAGCCCGCGCCGCGCACCGCGCGCCTCGTGTCCGGGCCCCTGTTCGAGTCGCCCGTGCAGGTCACGCTCTACGTGGACGTCTTTTCGCCCGTGGCGCCCGCCGGCGGCGCGCCCGCCGCGGACGGCGCCGAGGACGGAGCGGAGGAGGAATAGCCATGGCCCGCAAGCAGAAAACCAACTTCTTCAAGCAGCACTACGACAAGCTCCTCGTCGTCGCTTCGCTGCTCCTCCTCGTCGGTTCGCTCGGCGCGCTCGTCGCCGGCACGTCCGCCGCCAACGCGGAACGCGACGCGTTCCAGCGGGACATGAAGCGGATGAAGACGGACTTCCGGGCGGAAAAACTCTCCGGTTTCACGTTCGACGCAGCGACCGGGCTGCTCGAGAATCCCTACCAGATGGCCACGGGCGGAACGTTCCTCGTCGCCGCCGAGCGCGTCTCCTGCGTGAGTTGCCGCCGCCCGATCCGCATCGACGCGGACGAATGCCCCTACTGCCAGGCCGCGCAGCCCACGGGCGAGGTGTCCGACGACTGGGATTCCGACGGCGACGGCATCCCCGACTCGGTCGAGACCGCCTGGGGCCTCAACCCCCGCGACCCGACGGACGCCGAAGGCGACATGGACAAGGACGGTTTCACGAACCTCGAGGAATACCAGGCCGGCACCGACCCGGAAGATCCCAAGGTCCACCCGCCCAAGTTCGACTTCCTGCGCGTCTCCGACATCGAGGTGAAGAAGTTCCCCTACGTGCTCAAGTCGCACACCGAGATGGGCAAGAACGTCCGCTTCCAGTTCAACCGCGGCAACCAGAGCTTCATGCTCCGCAAGGGCGACCAGCTCCACAAGACCGGTTACGCCCTCTCCGATTTCGAAGTGAAGGAGGAGGAGGTCATGGTCAAGGGCCTCGGCATGCGCAAGCGCAAGCTCGCCACCGTCACGCTCGTCAAGGACAAGGACAAGCTCGTCGTCAAGGAAGGCGAACCCCCGATCAACGGCATGTTCGTCGTGTCCTTCGTCTGCCTCAAGGACGCCGAACGCACCGTCTACACGGCCGAGCGCGGCGGCTCCTTCGAGTTCGACGGCGAGGAGTTCCTCCTCGACGGCATCTCGCAGAAAGACGGCACCGCCGACATCACCCGCAAGTCCACCGGGACCTCGTGGACCGTCCCCAAAGAATAGTTCTCGCATTTTTCCGAAAAATCGGTTAGAATCCTCCACCGCAATTTCCCCCAAGGAGCCACGCATGAACAACAAGCACTCCCTTCGACTCTGCATCGCACTGCTGTTCGCGCTTTTCGCGTTCGCCGCCCAGTCGCAGCCCCCGAAGGTCGTCCTCAACGCCCGCCAGGTCGCTTTCGACATCGACGAGCCCGACCCCCTCGCCGGCGAAGAAGGCTACGTCGACGACGAAGACGCGGAGGAGGAATGGGACCTCGCCGACGACGAGGAAAACGTCGACGAGGAAGAAGAGCCCGTCGAAGACGAAGAGGAATACGAGGACGAGGAAGAAGAGTCCGTCGAAGACGAGGCCGAGGAAGTCGAGGACGAGGACGAAGAGCTCGTCGAGGACGAGGCCGAGGACGAAGAGCCCGTCGAGGACGAGGACGAAGAGCTCGTCGAGGACGAGGACGAAGAGCTCGTCGAGGACGAGGACGAAGAGCCCGTCGAAGACGAAGTCGAAGAAGTCGAGGACGAGGACGAAGAGCCCGTCGAAGACGAAGTCGAAGAAGTCGAGGACGAGGAAGAAGAGCCCGTCGAGGACGAGGTCGAAGAAGTCGAGGACGAGGAAGAAGAGCCCGTCGAAGACGAAGTCGAAGAAGTCGAGGACGAGGACGAAGAGCCCGTCGAAGACGAGGTCGAAGAAGACGAAGACGAGGACGAAGAGCCCGTCGAGGACGAAGAAGAAGAGGTCGTCGAAGACGAAATCGAAGAAATTGAGGACGAGGTCGAAGAAGTCGAGGACGATTTCGGCGAACTCGAAGAAGAGGTCGAAGAAGAAGAGCCGTTCTCCATCGATGAAGAGGGCGACGAAGGCGGATTCAAAGTCGCGGAGGAGGAAGAAGAAGAGCCCGGCTTCAGTCTCGAAGAAGAGGAAGCGGGTGTCGACGCCCCCGCCGCCGCCGCCGCCGAAGTCGATCCCATGGCCAAGAGCCTGTCCGAAATCGAGCTGCTCGAGCGCATCCGCCGCCAGATGTTCGACAACCACGGTCGGGACTCCCTCGAGCAGGGCAAGCGCGCCATCCAGAACGGCAGCTGGTCGCTCGCGATCGAGAAGTTCAAGGACGCCCTCGAGTTCCTCCAGGACAAGGAGTCCACGCACGGCCTGCGCCAGGAAGCCTACGAGGGCATCGCGGAAGCCTGGTATCGCATCGCGCTGGACCAGACCGACCAGAAGTCCTACGAAGAGGCCGAGAAGAGCATCCGCGAGGCGCGCGGCTACATCGACTCCACCTCGCCGCTCTGGACGAAGCTCGAGTCGCTGCTCAAGACGGTCAAGGAACTCCAGCTCAACCCGCCGGTCGAGCCGCCGCCGCCCCGCGTGGCGCGCTGGCGCAACCCCGAATACCGCGACATGCGCGAGGAGCAGTCCAAGCGCCTCTCCTACGCCCGCGAGTTCTACGCCACCGGCGAATACCGCGAAGCGCGCATGCACGTGGAGGCCATCCTCGCCAAGGATCCCTACTTCAAGCCGGGTCTGGACCTGCTCCGCAAGATCCACCTCGTCGAGCACCGCTACGCGGACGACGAGCGCGCCGCCACGCGCGACGGGATGATCAAGGACGTCACCCGCTCCTGGACCGCCCGCAACACCTACGGCACCGAATTCGACGCCCTCGGCGCCACGGTGCAGGCCGCCGATCCCAACGAGGCCAACCAGCGCGTCAAGGCGATGAGCGACGAAGTCCGCATCCGCGAGAAGATGGAGAGCATCATGCTCGAGAGCATCGAATACCGCCAGGCGAACATCGTCGACGTGATCAACGAGCTCGGCGACCTCTCGCGCGAGAACGACATGTCGGAGACGTCCGCGCAGGAGAAGGGCATCAACTTCATGCTCAACATCGGGCCCGACACCTCCGCGGCGGCCGCCTCGGCCGGCGGCGGCGGGGACGACTTCTGGTCCGACGACGCGGGCGGCGACACCGCCGGCGACGGCTCCTACGCCGGCATCCCGCCGCTTACCATCAAGGCGCGCTACATCACGCTCAAGGCCGCGCTCGACATGATCATGGAAATGACCGGGCTCAAATACCGCGTCAACGGCAACATCGTCATGATCATGCGCAAGAACGCGACGACCGAGGAGATGCAGCACCGCATGTACAGCGTCCTGCCGAGCATCCAGGAAGTCCAGCTCGCGCTCGGCTCCGCCCACGGCGAGGGCTCCGGCGACCAGGACGACCCGTGGCGCCTCTCCGGCGGCGAGCGCACCGCCAACAACGACTGGAAGACCTTCTTCGGCGACCTCGGCGTCCCGTGGCCGGACGGCTCGTCCGTCAAATACGTCCAGAGCCTCGGCAAGCTCGTCGTCCGCAACACGGCCGACAACCTTGCCACGCTCGAACAGGTGCTCGGCGTCCTCAACGTGACGCCCTTCCAGGTCGAAATCGAGGTCCGCTTCGTCGAAGTCTCGCAGCTCGACCTCAATTCGCTGGGCCTGGAGTGGATCCTCAACGACGACTACGAGCTGGTCGAAAACCGCCACGACAAGAACCTTCCGATGGCGTCCCGCCGCCGCGGCGTCGTGGAGGCCGGTTCCTTCAACCGCGGCTTCAACTACCTCAACAAGAACACCCGCCTCGGCGTGAACGACGGCGCGGGGATCCTGGACAACATCGCGACGTTCACCTCGATCCTGAACAATCCCGAGTTCTCGGTCGTCCTGCACGCGCTCTCCAACCGCTCCAACACGGACATGCTCTCGGCGCCGAAGGTGACCGCCCGCACGGGCACCACCGCCACGATCAAGACCGTGACCGAATACGTCTACCCGACCGAATACGAGGTGACCTGGCCCGAGGATTCCGACTCCAACACGGTGATCCTGCAAGACGGCTCCACGGGCTCCATGACGCTCCCGGCCGTCGAGCCGCAGGAGTTCAACACGCGCGAAGTCGGCGTCATCCTCCAGGTGACTCCGTCCGTCGCGGCGGACGGCACGAGCATCAGCCTCGACCTCACGCCGACGGTCGTCTCCGACCCCTCCTGGAAGGACTACGGCTACACCTACCCGATCGACTACCGCTCGGGCGAAGGCTTCCACCTCACGATGGAGCAGCCGTTCTTCCCGGTCCGCTCGCTCGCGACCTCGGTCGACATCTACAACGGCTCGACCGTCGTCATGGGCGGCATGATCCGCGAGGAGCGCTTCACGGAAGAGGACAAGATCCCGATCCTCGGCGACATCCCGCTGATCGGCAACCTCTTCCGCTACAAATACGAGCAGACCGACAAGCGCAACCTGCTCATCTTCGTGACGGCGCGCCTCGTCGATCCGTCCGGCCGCGCGATCGTCGGCGGCGGCGGCGCCGAGCTGCTCCCGGGCATGGCGTCCGACAAGTAGGAAGGACGCGGGGCGCCCCGCCCCGCCCGAATCCCGATGGCCTCGGTTCCCCGGCTCCTCTCAGGCGCTCTCGGCGGAATCGAGGCCATCCCCGTTTCCGTCGAGGCCGACGTTTCGCGTTCCGGCGATCCGCAGATGGTCGTGGTCGGGCTGCCCGATTCGTCCGTCAAGGAAAGCCGCGACCGCGTGGCGACGGCGATCGCCCACTGCGGCTTCGAGCCCTTCCGCGGCCGGATCACGGTGAATCTCGCCCCGGCCGACGTCCGCAAGGAAGGCTCGCTCTTCGACCTGCCGATCGCGCTCGCGATCCTGCTCGCCGCCGGGGAGGACGAAAACCTCGTCGGCGGCCGCGGCGCGTCCGCCCGCGCGGCCGAGCCGCCCGACCCGGCGCGCACGGCCATCGCGGGCGAGCTTTCGCTCGACGGCACGGTGCGCCCCGTCCGCGGCGTCCTGCCGCTCGCCGCGAGCCTGCGCGAGGCCGGCGCGACGGCGATGGTCGTCCCGAAGGGCAACGAGGCCGAAGCGGCCGTCGTCGCCGGGCTCGACGTCTATCCCGTGGAAAACCTCCGCCAGGCGCTCGAAGTCCTCGCCGGCGTCTCGGACGTCCGCCCCGTGCGCGGCGGCCGCGCGCCGCGCGCCCCCGCGGACGCGCCGGACGACGCGCTAGACTTCGCCGATGTGAAGGGCCAGGAAATGGCCAAGCGCGCGATCCAGATCGCCGTCGCGGGCGGCCACAACATCCTCATGATCGGCCCGCCCGGCACCGGCAAGTCCATGCTCGCGCGGCGCATCCCCTCGATCCTGCCGCCCATGACGGGCGCCGAGGCGCTCGAAGCCACGAAGATCCACTCCGTGGCGGGCCTCCTGCCCCCCGGTTCGGGCCTGCTGCGCCGGCGCGCGTTCCGCTCGCCCCACCACACCGTCTCCAACGTCGGGCTCATCGGCGGGGGCGCGCACCCTTCGCCCGGCGAAGTCACGCTCGCGCACCACGGCGTGCTCTTCCTCGACGAACTGCCCGAGTTCAGCCGTTCGGCTCTCGAAGTCATGCGCCAGCCGATGGAGGACGGCTTCGTCACCATCTCCCGCGCCGCGGGCTCGGCGCGTTTCCCGAGCCGCTTCATGCTCGTTGCGGCGATGAACCCGTGTCCCTGCGGCTACTACGGCGACCCGAACCACGAATGCCGCTGCACGCGCACGCAGCTGCAGCACTACCGCGCCAAGATTTCCGGCCCGCTCCTGGACCGCATCGACCTGCACGTCGAAGTCCCCGCCACGCCGCTCAAGGACCTGCAGAGCCTGCCCGCCGGCGCCTCGTCGGCCGACCTGCGCGAAGGCGTTCTCCGCGCGCGCGGCGCGCAGGCCGTGCGCTTCGGTTCGGCCGCCATGAACAACGCGGCCATGGGGCGGCGCGAACTGGAGAAGTTCTGCCGCATGGACGCGGAATGCCTCGAAGTCATGAACTTCGCGATCCGCGAGATGAAGTTCAGCCCGCGCGCGCACGACCGCATCCTCAAGGTCGCGCGCACGATCGCGGACCTGGCCGGCCACGACGCCCTCCGCGCGTCCGACCTGCGCGAGGCCCTCGGCTGCCGCGCGCTCGACCGCGCCGTCTGGACCTAGCGCGCCGCGGGCTTGCCGGCGCCCGCGCCGCTGTCACGCGCGGGCGGCAAGGCGGCAGACGGCGTCGGGAAGGGCAGGGGAGGCGACGGTCAGGACAACCTGCCCGGGCTCGGCGGCGCGGAGGATCGCGAGGGCGCGGCCTTCCCAAGCGTGGCAGACGGGCGTCGTGTAGGCGTCCTCGTTCTTCGGGTCGGCCGAGAAGACGCCGAGCAGTTCGCCGCCTTCGACGCGGCAGGTCAGCTCCGCCGCGCTTTCGTCGACGCGGCGGCCGGCCTCATCGTGCACTTCGATCCGCACGAACGCGAGGTCGCGCCGGTCGGCGCGGAGCGACGTCGTTTCCGGGAGGAGCGCGAGCGATGCCGGAGCGCCGGTCGTTTCGAGCGCGGACTCGCCGACGGCCGCGCCGCCCTTCACGGCGCGGGCGACGAGGCGGCCCGGCGCCCACGGGACGTCGTGCGACGCGCAGCCCTTTTCGGGACGTGCGGCGCCGACGCGGCGGCCGTCGAGCTCGAAGACGATTTCGTCGGCGTCGGTGTAGACGTAGCAACGCACGGGCGTGCCGGGCGCGACGTCCGGGAAGGTCCACGTGGCGCGCAGGTCGGGGAAGCTCCACGGCGTTCCGCCCCAGGCGAGGCCGTTGAAGCGCGGGTGGCGCGTCCAAATGCGCGGCTCGGCGTTTCCGAGCCAGACCGCTTCGCGCAGGAAGGACTGCGGGCGGCGGACGCCGGTGAGGTCGAGGTCGGCGTCCCACGCGGCGCGCCACGGGTAGGCCTGCGGAATCTCGAGACACTCGTTTTCGGGATGCCACGCGCCGCGGCCGATGCCGGCTTCGCCGAGGTAGTCGAACGCGGTCCAGACGAAGTCGCCGCAGACGTTCGGGTTCGCGAGCGTCGCCTTCCACGAGTCGAAGAAGTCGCGAGCGAACGTTTCGGTGCCCCAGACGACGCGGCGCGGGAAGCGCGTTCGGTCGTCGGCGTAGCGCGAGAACATGTAGTTGTAGCCGACGACGTCGAGCGCCTCGGCGGCGCGTTCGGTGAGCGGCGCGAAAAGCGTCCTGGCGCGCTCGGGCGCGCCAAGCCTCCAGTGCGGAAAGGCGGCGTCCTTCACGTCGTCCGGCGTGGCGGGGTCCGGCTGCGGCAGGTCCCAGAGCTCGCAGAAGGCGGACGTGACGGCGCGCGTGGTGTCGTGGCGGCGGCATTCGGCGGCGAGGCGGGCGGCCCACGCGGCGCCGTCCGAGTGGCCGGAGCGCTCGGAAATCTCGTTGCCGATCGAATACGAGACGACGCACGGATGGTTGCGGTCGCGCAGGACCATCGCCTCGACGTCGCGCGCCCACCAGTCCGCGAACCAGAGGTGGTAGTCGCAGGCGCGCTTGGGGTTCGTCCACATGTCGAACGCTTCGTCGAGCAGGAGGATCCCGAGCTCGTCGCACGCTTCGAGGAGCGCGAGCGAGGGCGGGTTGTGCGCGACGCGGATCGCGTTGAAGCCGGTCGCCTGCAATAGGCGCGCGCGGCGGCGCTCGGCCGCGGGGAACGCGGCGGCGCCGAGAACGCCGTGGTCGTGGTGGATGCAGCCGCCGCGGAGTTTTTCGGGGCGGCCGTTGATGCGGAAGCCGCGCTCCGGGTCGAACGAGAGCGAACGGATGCCGAAGCGCGTCGTCTCCTCGTCGAGGATCGCGCCGTCCGCGCCGAGAACTTCGAGGCGGAGCGCGTAGAGCGCGCCGTGGCCGATGTCCCAGAGGTCGGGGTGGGGGACATCGAGTTCGATTGCCGCGTCTGCCGCGGTTTCGCCTGCGGCCGGCGCGACGGGGTCGTCGCGCCGCAGGATTTCTTCGCCTGCGGGATCGAGGAGCGTCGCTCTCAGTGTCGCGGCGGCGGGCGAATCGAACGAGACGCGCGTTTCCACGCGGACGGTCGCGCGGTCGGCGGAGACTTCCGGCGTCGTCACGAAGGTGGCGCGCGGCTCGATGCGGACGGCGCCGCCGAGCCAGAGGAAGACGTCGCGGTAGAGGCCGGAGCCGGAATACCAGCGCGTGGAGGGCTGGAGGCCGGACGTTTCGACGCGGAGTTCGTCCGCGCCGCCCGGATGCACGTGCGCCGAGAGGTCGACGAGCCACGGCGCGTAGCCGTGGGGGTGCATCGAAAGCCGATTGCCGTCGAGCGTCACGGCGGCGCACAGGTAGGCGCCGTCGAGGTCGAGGATCGCGTGCGTCGCGTCGGCGGGGACGCGCAGGACGCGCGAGTAGCGCAGGTCGGTCGAAACGAACCAGCCCGTGTCCGCGCCGCCGGGCGCGGCGGGGTCGCGCGGGAGGCGGATCGAGCCGTCGTGCGGCAGGTCGACCGGTTCGGGCGCGCCGCCGGGACGGCGGACGGACCAGCCCTTGGAGAGAAGAACGCGTTTCATGGTTCGGACGCGGATTCTACCAGAACGCCCCGGAAGTTGGAATCCGCCCGCGCCGCGTTCCGCGGCGGGACGGCTTCGGCGCTTGGCCGGCGGTCGGACGATGCAAGGCGGCGCCGTCGCG
>JAFTHC010000094.1 GCA_017457625.1 Kiritimatiellia bacterium | reverse complement strand
TCTCTGGAACGACTGGGAAACGACCCGCCCGGCGCTCAAGGAGCGCCTCCTCGCCGCGCGCACCGCGGCCGAGGCGGACGCCGTCTTCGCCGAGTTCCGCCCGGAGATCGAGGCCGACGCGCGGCGCTTCGCAGCCGTCCAGCTTGCCCGCAACAAGGCCGCGGCCTGGTACCGCGACGCGCTCGCCCGGCGCCTGGGCGTCCCGTCCGCCTGCCTTTCCTCCGGTTTGGAGCTGGACCGTTTCGGGCGCCGGGCCGGGGAGCTCGCCGACGCGATCCGCCGGGGCCAGCATCCCGCCGCCACCGACGCGGAGATCGAGGCCGCCTTCCGCAGCTACGCCGAGAACGCCGCGGCCTCGCGCGCCGACGCCATCGCGGCCGTGGAGCGGATGGACCTTCCCCCGGCGCTCCGCGACGCGGTCAAGGACCACGTGCTCGCCATCGACCGGCCGGAGAAGCTCGACGTCGCGGCGACCGTGGCGGCCGCGCGGGCCGGGCTGGGCGCGCTTGTCGCCGCCGTCGACGCGGTGCTCGTCCCCGGCGCCCCGAAGGAGGCGGTCTACGCGGCGATGAAGCCCGTCGCGGAGCAGTTCGGACGCGTCGTGCGCGGACTCTTCCCGCCCGAGGCGGAGTTCGGCGCCGAGGAGCAGTTCACCCACGGAACGGTCGTCTCGGCGACCGTCATCCACGACATTCCCGGTTTCGCCGAGAAGCTCGTCGCCTTCTTCGCGCGTCCCGACGTCCGGGCCGACGAAGGCGACCTCTTCAAGCGGGAGAAGCCCGCGTTCAACAGCGGAATGTTCAAGATGGCGCTGCCGCCCGGCGGCGTCAAGGTCGAGCTGGCCGCGTCGCTCGGGACGCCCTCGATGCCGCCCTTCCACGCCCAGGCGCTGATGAAGGCCTTCGAGGAGGCGGGGCTCGGCGCCCTCTCCGTCGCCGAGCGCATGGCGATGCTCCGTCCGTCGCACCCCGCCGGATCGGCGCTCGCCTCCGCCGTCGCCCAGGCGCCGGGCCTGGTCTCCCCGGCCCGGTTGCGCGAACTGGCTGTGCCGATCCTCCGCTCCCTCGCCGGCGCCGCCGACGTCGCGCTGCCCCCGGCCGACCGCGCGCGCCTGGAGGCGGCGCTCGCCAAATACGCCGGCGGTCTCTCCGAGGCTGACAAGGCGCGCCTGCGCGAATACGCCGAGTCCCTCGACTTCTCCGAGGCAGCCGCACCCGACAGCGAAAAGGCCGTCGCCCGGCACCTCGACGAAATCTGCGGCGGCGGCGGCCTCGACAACCCCGCCTCCTCCGCCTCACGCCGCGCCCTCGCCGCCGGGTTCGCGCTCGCGGACCTGCCGACGCTCGCCCGCGTGGCCTACGTCGTCGAAGGCGGCGGGGCGGTCATGGACGCAACGATCGACGCCGTCCTCGACCCGCAGAGCGATTTCCGCCGGGGCTGGGACGCGGCGCTGCTGCGCCACCACGGCGTCAACGGCCGGCCCGAACGCCTCGCGACGCTCGCCCCCGGGATCAAGATCGGCATCGCGGCGGCCGTCCGCGCCTGCGAGGACGACGCGGACCTGCTCGCCATCGTCACCGCGGGCATCGACCGCGTGACCGCGAACGGCGCGGGCCAGATCCGCAGCGTGGCCGCCGTCGCGCGCATCGTCGCGGACGTCCGCGCCAACCTCGCGGAGCTGCGCGAGGCCACCGCCGGCGACCCCGACGCCTACGCCGCCGGCCTGGAGATGCTCAAGGGGCTCGAGGCGCGGCGCGTCCCGCCGGGCTTCGTCAGGCACCTCGTCGACTCCGTCCGCCGCGCCCCGGTGGACGCCCTCGCGAAGCTCCGCGCCCGCTCCTCCGCCGCCGAAATCCACGCCGCGCTCCTCCAGTTCAACCGCAACGCCGACGCCATCCTCGACGCCAAGAAGGCGCAGGGCCTGCTCGACGGCGCCGACGAAATCCAGATCTGCCGCGCGTTCCTCGTCCGGATGACGGTCGCGCGCCTCGCGGCCGCGCAGCGCCAGGGCGTCCGCGCCGCCCTCGCCGCGGAAAACGCCGCGCAGCTCGTCGCCTTCTACGGAGAGGTCGGCCAGGACAACGTCGAGATGCCCCCCATGCCGGTCGGCGTCCACAATGATGTCCAGCGCATCGCCGCCACGCTCGTGCGCGACGCGAGGGGCCTTTTCGGCGCGGTCCGCCGCGCGCTCGGCGAGCCGGACGCGCCGGGCGGAATCCCCGCGCCGCAGGGCGAGATCGACATGGGGCGCATCGGCGCGGGCGCCGTGTTCGCCCAGATCCAGCGCGCCGCCGAGGCCGAATGCGCGGCCGCCGGCGAGGCGTATCTGCGCGAAACCTTCCCCGGCGCCTCGCCCGCCGCCGCCGCGATGCGCGGGATCTTCCAGAGGCGCATCGCCGCGACCCCGTCCATCGACCCCTCGATCACCCTGGCCACGGCCTACTCCACCACCGTCGCGCGGATGATCAACACCAACATCGTCATCGGCGCGAAGACGCTCGCGACCATGCCCTTCGCCGACTCGCAGTTCGCCAAGGACCGCGCCCGCGGCATGGACGTCGTCCTCCCCGACGGCGCCCGCCTCTCCACCGACCCCGCCACGGCGGCCGACGAGATCGCGCGCTTCGTCACCGGCCGCCCCGACGCCGCCTACGCGCAGCTCGCGCCGGCCGAGCGCAACCAGGTCCACGTCGTGATGACGCTCCTCACGCAGGATTCGGTGCGCTCCGTCGTCGACGGGCCGTCCATCGCCCTCGACCCGGAGGGCAGGACGACCACCTTCGCCCACGGCGGCCGCGCCAACGCGCCCACGTGGACCTTCCGCCTGGAGCGGGACCCCGACAACGCGATCGTCGTGAAATTCGACGCGACGTTCCGGCCGACGCACCTGCTCGCGGGGACCGACGCGATTCCGCTCGGCCCGGGCAGCCAAATCCGGGGCTCCTTCGAGCTCACGCTCCCCACCGCGACGATGAACGCGATCGGCGGCCTGGACTTCGCCGCGTGCGACACCGCCCCGGCCCAGGCGACGCTGGACGCCCAGCCGCCCGTGGCCCAGAAGGTGGCCGCCGCCCTGGACCAACTCCCCGCGCCGTTCCGCTTCGGCCTCCATCCCTCCACCGGCTTCGGCTTCGTCCTCAACTGACAAACCAGTTCCCATCCCCCCCACGCCAATGGAACCCGCCGAACTGCTCCGCTCCCTCGGAGCCCGCATCGGGATCGAACTCTGGGAGTCGTCGCCCAAATTGGCCACTGGACATTGGAATTGGCAACATTGGGAACTGGCAACAATCAAGGCGGCCATCCCGCGGCCGCCGCAGGATTTCGCGTGCGGCGATCTTGTGCCGCGCGCGCGGTTCTGGTAGACTGGAGCGCGTTGGCAGCAACGCGACGGGGCGGTGTCGGCGGCGGCGTGTAACCACGCCCTCCTTCCGCGTGTAACCCAGTCGAACGGCACAACCTTTCAACCTTTCAACCCTTCCGTCTTTCAACCTTTCAACCAGAAGAACCGCCATGCCCATCAACCTCGCCAACATCAACGTCTCCCTCCAGCAGTTCCAGGCCATCTCGCACGGCAAATACAACGCCGGCGAGGTCGCGCTCGCGAGCGAGACCACCCTCGGCAAGATCAACAACCACGTCCACTCGACGGGCAAGAACAAGACCGAGCTCTCCCACGCCGAGGTCCTCGCGATCAAGCAGGCGTTCGTCAAGGCCCTCACGCAGGGCGGCGTCGGCGCGGACGAGATCGCGCGCGTCCGCCGCGAGCTCGGGCTCGGGACGGACAAGACGGTGGACACCTCCCTCAAGGACCGCTCGGTCAGGCCGCTCTCGCGCCAGCAGATCCGCGAGATCCTCGACCGCAACGCCGCCGCGATCAACGCGCACACGCACGCGGAGACGATCCGCACGAGCGACCAGCTCTACGCCGGCGTCTCGGCGGGGAAGCGCCAGTCGCGCGCCGCCACGCGCGAGGCGGTCAACGCCGCCCTCGACCCGGGCCGGACGGTCGCGGAGCAGCGCCGCGTCTCGCTCTTCCAGGCGCTCGTGGCGGGCGACGTGGACTTCCGGTCCCAGGCCGATCGCAAGGAGCTTCTTAAAATGGCCAACGAGGCGCTCGACATCGTGATCGAGAAGTCCGGCGGCCATCCGCGCGCGGGCGTCCCGGCCCGCATCGCCATCGGCGACGGCCAGGTCAAGTCGCTCTCGATGGACACGGGGATGGACGAGGCGGCCTGGGCGCGCAAGCTGGAGGACATGATCGTCCGGCTCAAAGGCCTCGCCCCGGACTCGCGGATCATCAGCTTCCGCGAAGAATTCCGCGCGCTTTCCCCCGAGGGGCGCTCCGAGTGGATCGCCGCCCTGCCGCAGAATCTGGGCGGCGAGGGCTGGAAGGTCCGCACCGCCGTCGTCGCGCTCCTGCAGGACGCGGGCGTCGCGGACTACGAGAGCCTCGATCTCGTGAACAACCTCCCGGACGCGGCCGCGAAGGCGTTTCTGGTCAATCTGTCGCAGCTGCCGCAGGGCGCATCGGAGGCGGCGGTCCGCGACGTGCTCGACCTGGCGCGCAATCTGGCCGGTGCCCCGGCGGCCTCCAAGGCCTACATCCCCGCGGGCACGGTCAAGGACTTCAACGAGGAGGTCGCCATGACCTTCACCAGCCACTGCGAGCGGCGCTTCGGCGCGTTCAAGACGCTCGCCGCCGACATCCTCGCGGACGTCCGCGCCATCTTCGGCCCGGACATCGCGGGCCCGAAGGCGGATGCCGGGCACTTCTTGGACATCGGGTCCGTCGACGCGGCGATCGAGGCGCTGGGCGAGGGCGTCCGCGCGACGCCCGACGGCCTCCGCGAGGCCCTCCTTCGCGCCGCCCGCGAGAGCGCGGCGGACAAGGCGATCGTGAAGTACGTCGAGCGGAGGGGCGCCGAGCTGGGCGCAGCCCGCTTCAATCCCAAGGGCGTGGCCAACGTCCTCAAGGCGGTCCTGCCGGACCTCGTCGGGCGCCTCGCCGCCTGCGCGGGCGCGGACGAGGTCGCCGCCGCGCTTTCGTCCGTCGAGGACCGCGTCGACGCGGAGATCCGCCGCGCCGAAACCACCGCGCGCTGCAAGGAGGCGTTTTACGGGATGGTCCGCGCGGCGCTGTCCGCCAAGACCGGCATCCCCGCCTCCGCGCTCGTCGAGCCTGCCCTGTCCCGCACTGCGCTTCAGGGCCTGGCCGGAGCCGTGCAGGACAGGATTTCCGATCGGAAGGTCCCCGCCGAAAGCGAGGCCGAGATCGAGCAGGCGTTCCGCGCCGAGGCGGAGCGCTTCGCCGCCGAACGCGCCGCCATCCTCGAAAAGGCCGACGCGCTCCCGATCTCCGCCGCCGGAAAGGCCGAACTCAAGGAATGGCTGCTCGCGCAGGACAAGGTGAAGTACCTCGACCTCGACGCGCTCCTCCCCGCGGCCCGCGAGCTCGCCTTCGCCCCGCTCGCCGCCGCCCTGCGCCAGCACGCGCCCAAGGAGCAGGTCTATGCGGCGATGAAGCCGCTCGTGGCCGCCGTCCGCAGGGCGGCCAACGACTACCTGACGGGCCGGGTGCGCGAAATCGGCGCCCCCGAGATGACCAACGTCTCCTCGATCCTCCTCATCGCCGCCTTCGACCTCAACGGAATCCGCGGCGACCTCGCGGACTTCTTCGCGCGGCCCGAGGTCGCGGCCGACGAGGAGCTGCGCGACGACCCGGACCAGGCCGCCTACGCCTCCCGTCCGTTCGCCTTGAACGCCGCGCCCCCTGCCGCCAAGGCCGTCGCCGCGCTCGCAGGCAAGATCGGCGCAGGCGAGCCCTCGCCCGCCTACGCCCAGGCGCTCGCCCGCGCCGTCCGCGCCGAGGGGCTCGACCTCTCGCCGGACGAGGCCCTCGCCGTCTTCACCCGCGACACGCCGCTCGGCGGCGTCCTCGCGACCATCCTCGGCGAGTTCCACGGCGAAATCGCGCCCGAGACGCTCGAGGCGCTGGCGCGCGGCGCCATCCGCACCCACGGGGGCGGCGGAGACATCCCGCGGATGGTCGAGAAGCTCCGCGGCGACCTCCTCGACAAGGTCGAGAAAAACCGCTTCTACTCCCTCCCCGAGCGATACCTCGACGCGGCGCAGGACGCCGTCGCCGCGCTGCGCCGGAAATTCGGCGCGGCGGCCGTGCCGGAGAACGCGCTCTTCACGAACGTGGCCGACCTGAGCGGCCTCGTCCTCCGGCTGCGCCCGCTCGTCGAGGCCGCGCGCGCCGGCCGCCGCATCGTCACCCCCGCCGAGTTCCGCCAGGCTGCCTTCGAGGAGGGCTTGCGCGTCCTGACGACGAAGGCCGTGCAGGCCGAGCTCTCCGCCATTGCAGCGCAGCTCGGCCGCCCCGCCCCGTCGTTCGCGGTCGCCCGCGCGTTCCTCCAGCGCAACCCCCTGCTGGCCCGCGCGCTCCGCGAGGCCGACGACCCGGACGACATCCGCTCCGCCCTCGCCGGCGCCCGCGAGGCCCTCCGCGACGCCGTCAAGCAGGAGGCCGAACTCGGGCAGCTCGTCGCGACCGCCAAGGACATCTTCGCCGAGCGCCTCGCCGCCTCCCTCCATCTTTCAAAGGAGGAGGCGGCCAACTTCGGCGGCGCCGCGGAGTTCGACGCCCGCCTCCGGGAGCTCAAGCGCGGCATCCAGGACGGGACGCACCCCGGAAGCCGCGAAGAGGGCTTCTCCGCCGCCATGGCGTTCAACCAGCTGGTCGACGAATTTTCCGGCCTCTGCAGCCGGCGCTTCGCCGCCATCGACGCGCTGGAGGGCGTCTCCGACGAAACCAAGGCCGCGCTGCGCGAAATCCTCAAGAAGGAAGGCCGCCCGGACAAGCCGTTCATCGACCCCGCGCGCGCCCAGCGCATCGCCGCCCGGGTGGACGGCGCGGCGCTCCTCGCCGCGCTTGGCGACCCGAACGCCACGGACGAGGCCCGCTTCGACGCCATCCGCGCCTACGCCGACGCGATCGAAGCGGCCGCGGCGGAGGAATTCCGCGATCTCGTCGCCCAGCGCGGCGAAGGGCTCGGGACGGACGACTTCATCCCGATCCTCGCGAACGTCCGCGCCTTCGTGGCCGGGGCGACGCCGGGGCTCAAGGCCGCGCTCGCGCGCCTCGCCGAAGACCCCTTCGCCCTCCGCGCCCCCGTGGCCTTCATGCAGGGCGAGCATCTGGACCATCCCCTTCGCGCCACCGTCGCCAACACCCTGTTCTGAATCCATCCGCGTGTAACCTCCGCCGGCGCCGGGTGTAGTCAGACCGAAGCAACCTTCCGAACCCACCGTTTGAAACAACTCCAAAAACAAGGATACAAGCCATGCCCGTCTCGAACATCAATTGGAACGCCCTCGAAAAGTTCAGCGCGGCGACCGCCTACGCGCAGAACGTCAAGAACGACCCCAACGGCGGCGGCGCCGTCGTGGTGCACCTCCAGAACGGGCGGCAACTGACCTGCAACTACTCCCAGACCGACGCGCCGAAGAGTCTGATGCATTTCTCCTTCACGCGCACCGACGAGGAGAAGAATCTGAACAACGCGACGCGCGAAGCCTTCAAGCAGGCCGTGATCGACATCTTCGGCACCCGCATCGAGGACGTCCCGAAGAAGGTCCGCGACGCGATGAACCTCGGCAAGTTCGACGGCACCGGACGTCCGCTCACCGCCCGCCGCATCCTGGCCGTCGACAAGGCGATCGGCGCCGAGATGGCGGCCATGGCCAAGAAGTTCGGCATGACCGGCGGCGCCGGCGGCGACATCCTCTCCTTGCTCGCCAGCAACAGCGACATCCTGCAGTCCGCCAACCCGGCCCGCGAGTTCAAGACCCTCGCGAACCGCCACGCCACGGCCTCCATCGCGACGCACATCGCGTCCCGCGCCTCGGAAAACCTGGACTACCACAGCTTCGATCTGGACATCAAGCGCGGCATGGGGGTCGTCGTCGGCGGCAAGCGCGCCCCGCAGGATCCGGCCGCGGCCCACAATCTGGTCGCGCGGCTGCTCACCGGAAGGAAAACCGACACCTTCGACACGCTGGACGCGCCGACGCAGCGCAAGGCGCGCATCCTCATGTCGCTGATGCACCAGGGATCCCTCGCCTGCTTCATGACGGGCGTGTCCGGCGCATTCGACCACGACGCCAAGGTTTCGCGGTTCAGCATCGGGCAGTACCCCGGGGGCGATCAGTTCAACTCCTTCTCCATCACGAAGGACAAAGCCGGCAATTTCACCATCAAGGGCCAGGTCACGTTCACCGGACCGTTCATGGCCATCATGTCGAACGGCGCCACCTACTCGAACAAGGCCACCGACGGCAACGGAGCCGTCTGCAAATACGTGGGGACCATCAAGATTTCCGCCGCAGACCTCGACAAACTCGCGAACGCCGACTGGACCAAGTACGACGGCACCGAAGTCAATGCGACGGAGGCCGACACCACCATCCCCGACCGGTACAAGAAGGCCGCCGACAAGATTCCGGAGCCGTACAGGTTCACGGGCCGCGTGGACGTGTCCTTCAAGCTCCGCGCCAACGCGCTGCACAACCT
>JAFTHC010000093.1 GCA_017457625.1 Kiritimatiellia bacterium | reverse complement strand
GGAGGAGGCGCAGGCGGCCTACACGCCGCCGCGCCGACGAGCGCCGCGAGGCCGCCGTGCGGGCGCCCCGAACGCGCCGGCCCGGCATTTTCGGCTACGCCTCCAAGTGCGGTGCATGAGACCGTGCGCCCGCCCCGCCCCCTGCGCACCCCCCGATTCCTGACCGATTACAACCGGCGCGAAAAACCGCTTGCATCGACGGGGGATTTTTTCTAGACTCCCGCGCCCTTCAAAACAAAGGAGCAAACAATCATGCCCAGGAAAGCAACCCCGAAGGCGGCCGCGCCGGCCGCCAAGAAAGTCCGCAAGGCGGCCACGCCCGTCGCGCCCGCGACCAAGAAGCCGGCCGAGCCGAAGAAGGCCCGTTCCGTCTTCACGTTCCGCGGCGACCCCGGCAGCGTCGTCTACCTCGCCGGCTCGTTCAACAACTGGGATCCGCAGGCCACCAAGATGGTCGACAAGTCCGGCGACGGCGTCTACTCCGTCTCCGTCACCCTCGCGCCCGGCATCTACGAATACAAGTTCGTCGTGAACGGCGTCTGGACGCTCGACCCCGATCCCGACCGCGACTGGACCCAGAACGGCCTCGGCACGCTCAACAGCGTGTATCGCGTCGGCTAGACCCCGCCACGGGAAAAAGACGACGGCGCCCGCGCGGAATCCGCGCGGGCGCCGCGTTTTTTCCCGCCGTGGCGGGGTGCGCGCTAGGCGGCCGCAGCTTTGCCCTTGCCGAGCGCGGCGCGCAGGACGAAGAGCGTCGCGAGCATGAGCACGATCGCCACGGGGAGCGCGACCTGCCAGCCGCCCGCGAACGGGGCGACGAGGTAGGCGACGAACGAGACGGCCGCGACGAGGATCGCGTAGGGGAGCTGCGTGTTGACGTGCTCGACGTGGTTGCAGTCCGCGCCGGCCGACGCCATGATCGTCGTGTCCGAGATCGGCGAGCAGTGGTCGCCGCAGACGGCGCCCGCCATGCAGGCCGAGACGCAGATGATCGTACTCTCCGGGGCGGGCGAGGCCGCCAGCACGATCGGAATGAGGATGCCGAACGTTCCCCACGAGGTGCCGGTCGAGAACGCCAGCACGATCGCGATCAGGAAGATGATCGCCGGGAGGAAGTCCTGGAGGCCCGCGGCCGGCCCGTTGATGATCTGCGAGATGAAGACCTTCGCGCCGAGCGAGTCGGTCATCGCCTTGAGGGTCCACGCCGAGCAGAGGATCAGGATCGCCGGGACCATCGCCTTGAAGCCTTCGGGCAGCGAGTCCATGCAGTCCTTGAACGAGACCACGCGGCGGCAGAGGAAGTAGACCACCGCGAAGACGATCGTCACCGCCGAGCCGTAGACGAGGCCCACGGAGGCATCCGAGGCGGAGAACGCCTCGACGAAGTTGCGGTAGGCGTCCTTGTTGTCGGCGTCGAAGAAGCCGCCCGAGTAGATCATGCCGACGACGCACGCCGCGACGAGGAACACGACCGGGACCACGAGGTCGTAGACGCGGCCCTTCGGGTTGGCGTTCTTGAACTCGTCGGCGCCGAGCGCGCCGAGGTCGCCCGCGAGGGCCCTTTCCTCGTGCCGGCGCATGCCGCCGAAGTCGAAGCCGGCAATCGCGACGAAGAAGAGCGTCACGATCGTGAGAATCGCGTAGAAGTTCCACGGGATCGCGTTGATGAAGAGCGAGAAGCCGCTCTCGGCGCCGGCGCCCTTGGCGAAGCCGGCGACCGCCGCGGCCCACGACGAGACCGGCGCGATGATGCAGATCGGGGCGGCCGTGGCGTCGATGAGGTAGGCGAGCTTGGCGCGCGAGACTTTCTTGGCGTCCGTGACGGGCTTCATCACCGAGCCGACGGTCAGGCAGTTGAAGTAGTCGTCCACGAAGATCAGCATGCCGAGGATCACGGTGCAGACCTGCGCGCCGACGCGGCTCTTGATGTGCGCGGCGGCCCAGCGGCCGAACGCGGCAGAGGCGCCCGTCTTGTTCATCATCGCGACGAGCGCGCCGAGCAGGACGAGGAAGACGAGGATGCCGACGTTGTAGGAATCGGCGACGGACTTGATGTAGCCGTCGGAGAAGACGTGGACGACGGTCTGCTCGAAGGAGAACTTCGACCAGATGAGGCCGCCGGCGAGGATGCCGAGGAAGAGCGAGGAATAGACCTCCTTGGTGACGAGCGCCAGCACGATCGCGAGGATCGGCGGGAACACGGCCCAGAATGTGCCGTAGGCGGGGCGCTCCTGGCGGACCGTGGCGAGGGCAGCCTCAATGTTCTGCTTGAAGTCCGGGTCCTCCTGGACGTTGTCGGCGTAGGCGTCGATGTATTCCTGCGCGGTGGCGGCGTCGTCGAGCTTCTTCGGGGCGGGGGCCTCCTCGGCGGCGGCTTCGACCGCCTCGACGGCGGGCGCGGCGGCCTCGGCGACTGCTTCGACGACGGGTTCGGGCGCCGCTTCGGCGGCGGCGGGCTCGCCGGTCTGTGCGCCGGCGGCGGTTGCAAGCATCGCGGCGAAGGCCGCGGCGAGCAGGGTGCGTGTGTGCTTCATGGGCGTTTTGGGTTGGTTTCGCCGAGCCGCTTCGGTCGCGGTTCTCCATGACAAAGAACGCCCAAGGGACGCCAGTTGGCCGGATAGCGCTTCGCGGGTTCGCCGCGACAGTCCGGAGAGTGTCTCCCTCCGTCCCAGGCAAGCATCCGGCCAGGCCGCCCTCCGCTCCCTTCGGCGGTCCTCCCCTCGGCCCCGGGCGATTGCCTGAATCCCGGGACGTGCGCAAGGGCCGCTCCTCTACCAGTTCGGTGAGGACGGATTCTAGTCCTTTCCGCCCGCGCGCGTCAAGCGTTGCTTCCGGCCGTTTCTGGCGTTCGGTCGGAAATCGGGGGCCCCGCTTGCGCGGCGGCGGCGCGGTGGTGTAGTATCGCGCGCCATGAAGATCCTGTGCGTCGGAGACGTCGTGGGGGCGCCCGGGCGCCGCGTTTTCGCGGCGGTCGTCCCGAAGTTGCGCGCCGCGGGCGAGGTGCAGGCCGTGGTCGTGAACGGCGAAAACGCCGCCGCCGGCCGCGGCATCACGCCCGCGCTCGCGGACGAGTTGCTCGGCGCGGGCGCGGACGCGATCACTCTCGGCGACCACGCGTGGGACCAGAAGGAGGCGCTCGCGCTCGTGGCGGGCGACCGGCCGGTCGTCCGGCCCGCCGGCTTCGGCCCCGGCGCGCCGGGGCGCGCCTGGCGCGTGGTTTCGACGCCGGTCGGCCGTTTCTGCGTCGTGAACCTTCTCGGACGCGTGTTCATGAATCCGGCCGACAATCCGTTCGCGCAGGTCGACGAGCTGCTCGCCGGCCCGATTCCGCGCGACGTGCCGGTGCTCGTGGATTTCCACGCGGAGGCGACGAGCGAAAAGATCGCGATGGGCTGGCACCTGGACGGCCGCGTCGCCGCCGTGTTCGGCACGCACACGCACGTGCAGACGGCCGACGCGCGCGTCTTGCCCAAGGGCACGGGCTACATTACGGACCTGGGGATGTGCGGTCCGGTGCAGTCCGTGATCGGGCGCGACGTGACGCCCGTCGTGAAGAAGTTCCGCACGGGTCTGCCGCAGAAGTTCGACGTGGCGGGCGGCCCCGCCGCGCTGACGGGCTGCGTCTTCGACGTGGACCCCGCCACGCGCCTGTGCCGCGGCGCGGCGGCCGTGCGCTTCGCCGAACCGGGCGCCTAGCGGCCCGCGGCCCCGCGCGGGCTCACTCGCGCGCGCCGCCGATGGTGACGTTGAGCGGCCGGTCCTCCGGCGGCGCGTCGTCCGCGTCGCCGCCGGCTTGCGCCGCGCGCGGGACGAAGGCGGGGTGGCAGCGGAAGAGCGCCGGCGGCGCGACGACTTCGTCGCCCGTGTCGGGCTTGCGGTCCGCGCCGAGGCTCATGAGGAACGGCTTTCCGTCCGCCACGCGGTAGATCAGCGGCTCGCCCCAGCCGTCCTGGAAGAGGTGTTTCGCGCTCGTCATGTAGGGGCCGTTCCAGTCGATCCACCCCGCCACGTTGCGCTCCAGCGAGGCGAGCCCGAGCTCTTTCTTCGGATCGGGGTAGTGCCCCACGTCCGTGCGGTAGTGCTCGAGCGCCATCGCATACATGTCCATGAGGTTGGTGGTGGCGACGTATGGGTCGCGCGGCTTGCGCGGGTTGGCGGCGGGGCGCTTGGAGGCCGAGACGAGCGCCGCGCCGAGGAAGACGAGCGCCGCGATGGCGATGAGGTAGCCGGTCGGGCCGACCTTGAGCGAGGCGGGGTCGCCGAGCTTCTGCAGCTCGCGGTCGCGCGCTTCGGCGATCTTTTCCTTGGCGACGCGCCGCTTCTCGCGGTCCTTCGGGCCGAAGCCGTGGGGCGGGCGCAGCTGCTTGCCGCAGGCGGGGCACTTCAGGCCCTCGGGCGGCCAGACGGACTTTTCGGAGCAGTAGGGGCAGGCAATCGTCTTGCCGTCCAACACCGGCAGCACGGGACCCGTGCGGCGCGGCGGGAGGTTGAGCTTTTTGGGCGGTGCCTTGGGCGGGAGCTTCACGCCGGGCGGCAGCGCGCCGGGCGCGGGCGTGGCGGGGTCCGGCGTGTCAGGGGTCGTCATTTTCGAGCGCTCCCGTGTCGAGGTCGATTTTTCGGTAGAAGCAGTTGCGCGGCTCGCCCGCGGCGTTGCGCGTGTGGCAGATGCCGTGGCGCGCGCCGGGCGGGAAGGGGCGCACGAGGTAGAGCAGCGAGTTCTGCTCGCAGTTCACGCGCGCCTCGACGAGCTCGAAGCGCGCGCCGCTCGTGGCGCCCTTTTCCCAGAGTTCGCCGCGGGAGGTGCTCCACAGGACGAGGCGGCGCGTGCGGAACGCTTCGCGCATCGCCGCCTCGTTCGTGTAGGCGAGCAACACGACGTCGCGCGTGTCGGCGTCCTGGACGGCGACAGGCACGCAGCCGCGGACCGCGTCGAGCTTGGAGAAATCCAGCGCGAGCGCGGCGCTTTCCTCCCGCGCGGACATGGCTAGGAGGCGACGGGCGAGAAGTCTGATTTGCCGACGCCGCAGACGGGGCAGACCCAGGAGTCGGGGATGTCGTCGAACGCGGTGCCGGGCGCGATGCCGGAATCCGGATCGCCCTTCTCGGGGTCGTAGACGTAGCCGCAGACGTTGCAGACGTATTTTTTCATGGGGGGTGTTTCCTTTCGGAGCGGGAGTCTACCAGAACGCCCCGCCGCCTGCAAGCGAACGATTTTGATTGACACGGGGGCGGCGTTTCGTGCATGATTGCGGCCACGCGCGCGACGGACGGGCTCCCCCCGGCATGTCGCGGCGGCGGGTGTGGAAACTTCTGTTGACAAGCCTGTTGACAACCGTTGCCAAACCGAACACAACTCCGTCCGTGTGGACAACTCGGCGCACTTTCCGGAAAACCTTCAACGAAACCGACAACTTGTAAACACTACAACTCGCGCAATTCCACGCAGTTGAACCAAGTCTTCACAAAAACGCCCCGTTCTTCTCCGACAACTTTCGATACAGTTTGAAAGACAACAAGACCAGCAAGATGTAAACATCCCCATGAAATTCAAGCTCCACCAGTCGAACTTCCTGGAAGCGCTCAACGCCGTGCAAAGCGTCGTGGGCAGCCATGCGACGATGCCGATCCTCTCCAACGTGCTCATCGAGGCGAAGGGCGAGGACCTGACGTTCACGACGACGGACCTGGACCTCACCACGCGCTACACGTGCAAGGCGGAAATCGCCGAAGAGGGCGCGATCACGCTGCCCGTCAAGCGTCTCGTCTCGATCGTCCGCGTGCTCTCCAACCAGATCGTGGAAGTCGTCTCCGATCCCAAGCAGGAGAACGCCGTCCGCATGACGTGCGGCTCCTACCGCAGCAAGATCATGGGCATCGACGCGAAGGACTTCCCGCCGGTCGTGGCGGCCGACGGCGTGACCTTCAAGCTGCCGCAGGCGACGTTCAAGGAAATGCTCCGCAAGACGTCCTACGCCGCCGCCACGGACGACACGCGCCCGATCCTCACCGGCGTCCTGCTTTCCTTCGCGGACGGCAAGGCGACCGCGGTCGCCACGGACAGCCGCCGCCTCGCGCTCTTCTGGACCGAAGTCGAGTTCCCGCCGGACAACGCGCGCGACGTGGTCCTGCCCGCCCGCACCGTGTCCGAGCTGCTCCGCTCCCTCGGCGACGAGGACGACGTCCGCGTGAGCGTGAAGGACGGCGCGCAGGTCGTCTTCGAATACGGCAACCGCTTCCTCTCCTCCAAGCTGATGGGCGGCTCCTATCCGGACTACAAGCGCGTCGTCTTCTCCAACTGCGACAACAAGATCAAGGTGAACCGCGAGGAACTCCTCGCCGTGCTGCGCCGCATCAACGTCTCCACGACGCCCACCACCAACGCGATGCGCCTCGCGTTCGAAAACAACCTGCTCACGATAGCCGTCACCTCCACCGACGTGGACGAGGCGACCGACACCGTGACGATCAAATACGACGGCGCGCCGATCACGGCCGTCTTCAACCCCGAGTTCATGATGGAGCCGCTCAAGAACCTGACGAGCGACGAAGTCACCATCGAACTGAACAACGCCACGAGCCCCGGCCTGATCAAGGACGACACGACGTTCCTCTACGTGATCATGCCCCTGCGCATCTAGCGCATCCCCACGCTCCCCATGCTCGTTTCCAAACGCAACCAACGCTCCGCCGAAATGGCGGCGCTCATGGGCGACATCGACGCGCAGCTCGCCGGCATGCGCGATTCGTTCGTCCCCGGCGAAAAGGTCCGCGCGACCGTCCTCTCCGCCGGCGACCGCACGGTCACGCTCGACATCGGCGCGAAGATGAACGGCGTCCTCGACGCCGCGCAGTTCGCCGACGCCGAGGCGCTCCCCGCCCCCGGCGACGCGCTCGACGTGGTCTACGTCGGCGTCGAGGACGGCGTGGCGCGCTTCTCGCTGCCGGACGCCGCCGAAGAGGCCGCCCGCGCCTCGGGCGCCGCGCTCCAGGACGCCTACCTCGCCAAGCTCCCCGTCGAGGGGCGCTTCGAGAAGGAAGTCAAGGGCGGCTTCGAAGTGAAGGTCGGCGCCGCCCGCGCGTTCTGCCCCTTTTCGCAGGTCGCCCTGCACCGCCCGCGCGAAGGCGCCCCCTCGCCCGTCGGCACGACGACGACGTTTCTCGTGACCGAGTGGGCCGACGAGGGCAAGACGCTCGTCGTGAGCCGCCGCGCCGTCGAGGAACGCGAGCGCGACGAACGCCGCGAAACGCTCCGCGCGTCGCTCTTCGAGGGCGACACGCGCATCGGCACCGTCACCAAGGTGATGCCGTTCGGCGCGTTCGTGGACATCGGCGGCGTGGAGGGGCTCGTCCCCAATTCCGAAATCTCCTGGGACCGCTCGGTGAAACCCTCCGACGTGCTCGCCGAAGGCGACACCGTGAGCGTGAAGGTCCGCCGCGTCGACTGGGACGAGGGCAAGTTCACCTTCTCGCTCAAGGACCTCTCGGCCGACCCGTGGCTCGACTACGCGGCCACGCTCGCCGAGGGCGACCGCGTGACCGGCAGGGCCGCCAAGATCATGCCCTTCGGCGTGTTCGTCCAGCTCGTCCCGGGCGTGGACGGACTGCTCCCGATTTCACGCCTCGGCAACGGGCGCCACATCGTGGACGCTTCCGAAGTCGTCAAGGTCGGCGACGAGCTCGAGCTGCGCGTCGAATCGGTCGACCCCGTCGCGCGCAAGATTTCGCTCTCGCTCGTGGACAAGCGCGTGGACGCCCTCAAGCCCGGCGAAATCGCCGTCGGCGCGCAGCTCAAGGGCATCGTCGAAAGCGTCCGCGACTTCGGCGTCTTCGTGCGCCTCTCCGAGGACAAGACGGGCCTGCTGCACGCGAGCGAAACCGGCATCGAGCGCGGCGGGATCCAGCGCGCGAAGATGGAGGCGAAGTTTCCGGAAGGGAGCGACGTGGACGTCGTCGTGAAAGGCATCGACGGCGACCGCATCTCGCTCACGCTGCCCTCCGTCGTCGAGGCCGAAGCCGCCGCCGAGCGCGAACGCGCCGAGATCCGCCAGGCCCTGCGCGACAACAAGGCCGCCGCCGATTCCAGCGGACTCGGCTCCCTCGGCTCCCTGCTCGACGCCGCCCTCGGCGGCGCGGGCGGCTAGGGCCGCGAACTTTCGAACCTGCGAACTTTCGAACCTGCGAACCCCCAAAACCGCCATGATCCGTTTTCTCGTCAAACTCCTGGTCCTCTGCGCCGTCGGATTCGCCATAGCCTGGTTCGGAACGCCGGTTCTCAAGGAGAAGGCCCCCGGCCCCTACTCCAAACTCGCCTCGCTCCTGCTCGGCCGCCCGGTCGCCAACCCGGAAACCGGCGAAGTGGCGGACGCCGGCAAGCTCGGCGAAGTCGTCGGCGGCGCGCTCGACAAGGCGAGCGAGGCCGGCGGCGAAGCGCTCGCCAAGACCGACTTCAGCTTCCTCAAGAACAAGGCGAAGAAGGCGTCCACCAACGACACGCTCGCCGTCGCCGCGGCGGACGCCGTCGCGGCCGGCGAAACGCTGCCCGAAGGCGCGCGCACGGAAACGCAGCCGGACGGCTCGGTCGTCGTCTACGTCGAAGAAGAGCTCCCCCCCGACCCGCGCGGCGCCCTCAACGACGACCCCGGCTTCCCGATGGGCATCGTGGTCACCAACTCGTTCTTCTACGACGACCGCGGCAACAAGATCAACTCCATGCCGGGCGGCACGGTCGTGGAAAACCTCGAGACGGCCGACAAGGCCGGCCGGACGTATTGCCGCACGCGCGTCTTCCACCCCGTCAAGCGCCTCTGGCAGGACGAAGAAGTCTGGTTCGAGGCGACGGACCTGATCCTCCTCAACGCCCCCTACCAGGACCTGCCGCGCAAGGAACGCGACGCGCTCGTGGACTACTGCGAGGCCAAGGGCAAGTGGATGGCCGGCTACGCCAAGCTCGCCGAAAAGGCGGCCGCCAAATACGCCGCCGACCACCGCAACCCCTACGAAGCCGAATACCAGGCCGCCAAGGCGAGGCACGACGAACTCATGGCGCGCGTCGCCGAAAACAAGAAGAAGCTCCAGTGGAGCCAGACGCACGACGACCCCAAGCGCGGCCAGTATCTGCAGGAAGGCCGCACGCTCGCCGCCGAACAGCGCGAAGACGCCAAAGTGTGGCAGCCCATCGTGCAGAAGTGGCAGATGTGGGAGAGCCAGCACATGACTCCGACCGACACCTTCACGCCCGCCGGGGAGGAAACGGCCTTCGGCCGCGTCGGCCCCAACCCGCGCGTCAAGATCCCCGGCACGGACGACTCCGTGACCGTCGAAGAAACCGCCGTCATGCAGCAGCAGCGCGAGAAGATGGAAGAACTCGCGCCGATCGTCCACTCCATCGTCCCGGGTCTCTAGGGAGCCGGGGCGGGGGCGGACCGGGAAAGGCCGTCGCGGACGAAGTCCGCGTAACGGCGCCACGCGTCTTCGTCCAGGTCGCAGTGCCCGCGGCCGGGGACTTCGACGTATTCGACGGCGCGGCCGAGCGCGCGCAGCGCGGCGACGAGCCGGTCCGAATGCGCCGCCTTGGCGACGAGCGCGTCCTCCGTGCAGTGGAACACCGCGAGGGGCAGGTCCGGCAGTTCGGTCGTCAGGTGCAGCGGCGAGCGGGCGCGCAGCGCGGCGTCGAAGTCCGGTTCGGCGGCGAAGGCGGCGCGCAGCGTCCGCGGCAGATCGGGGCGCTCCGTGTAGTGGAACGGCAGGTCGCACACCGGGCAGTTGGCCGCGACGGCGACGACGCGGTGCCGCGTGTAGCGCGGCCACACGAGCGCACACAGCCCGCCCATGCTCCCGCCCGTCGAAACGACCGGGGCGTCCGCCGGCAGGCCGGCTTGCGCCTTCGCGAGAGCGACGATCCGGTCGGTTTCTGCGCAGGCGCCGGCATTCATCCAGTTCCACGGGTCGAGATACGGGACGACGAAGACCGCGCCGGCGGAAGCCGCGGCCGCGGCTCCCTCGCGCTCGAGGCCGTGGGGCCCGTCTCCCTCTCGCGCCTGCCACTGGCTCCCGAGGCCCATGAAGTGGACGACGATTCCGCGCGGGGCGGCGCCCGCGGGCGGAAACGCCGCGTATGCGAATCGTTCGAGAGGTTCGTTGTTCATGTCGTTTCCTTGATGATACCACCACCCGCCGTTCCGCCGCAAGTCGCCGGAATGTCCCCTGTCGCCGCCGCGCCGCCCCCCTGCCGGCTGGCGAGCCCGCCCATGGACTGCGCCGCCACCCTGCCGCGCCGCCACCCTGCCGGCTGGCGAGCCCGCCAATGGATTGCGAAGCCGCCACGAGCTGGTTCGCAGTTTTGCCGTCGCGCGCCGTCACCATCTGCTCCTTCGCGATTGGGTCTGCTCATTCGCACGCGAGTCTGCTCCCTCGCGAGCGGGAGCGGCTTGGCGTCGCAATACCATGAACCAGCCAGGAAGCCTCCGAAAGCCGCCGAACGTCACCAAATTCTCATTTGAGTTCTCATTGAAATTTTAAGAATTATATAGATATATTGACATGGCGTCCCGTTTGGCGTAGAATCGGCGGCGCTTTCAGCCATTCCGTTACCCACGCTAGCCCTCGCCCACCCATCGCCTGCCCATCGCACCGCCCGCCCGCCGTCCCGCAACCCCGCCACGGCCTTGACTCATCCCCGCAACCCCGCCACGAACGATCATGCCTTACGGAACTCTTGAAGGTCTCGGCCTTGCCCGGACGGTGCGGCGCTACCGCTACGAGGTCGATCCGCACAATCCGGACGACGTGGTGAGGCGCGTCTACCACGTCCCGGAATGGGAGGCGCGGCGCGAGGACGCGGCGATCGCCCGCCTGTGGCGCGGACAACGCGTCGAGCCGAATCCGCTCGGCGGCCGGGTTCCGGGCGAGGTCGCCTTCGCGGTCGCGCCGTTCATCGTGCT
>JAFTHC010000092.1 GCA_017457625.1 Kiritimatiellia bacterium | reverse complement strand
TTCCGCGCCGCGCGGCGAGCCGCGCGAGGAACCAGTAGGCGCAGAGGATCCCGACCGCCATGCACAGCCCGTAGCTGTGCAGCGTGAAGGGACCGAGACGGAAGAGAACGGGATGCATGGGCGGGAACGCGTGGCGTGGCGCCGGATTATACGCCGCCCCGCCGCCGCGGGCAACGGAAAAAAGCCCGCTCGGGGCGATTTGCCGAAGCAGAAACCGCTTTCCTTCCGCAGGAGGTGCGTGGTAGACTCCGGCCCGTGCAACGCATCGACCGCCAGACCGCATTCGCCGGATGCGCCATCGCCGCATTCGCCGCATTCGCCGCATTCGCCGCCCGGGCCGAAGTGCCCGGGCCCTGTCCCGCCCGCACGATCTCCGTCGCGGACGGGCAGGTCCAGATCGCGCACCACGTGGACCGCAAGGCGGCCTACCACACGCTCTTCGCCTGCGACGACCTCGCAGCGGGCGACTGGCGGGCCGTCGCGGCGAGCCGAGCGACCTCGGCGCTCGACTACGACCCCTGCTCCAACGGAATCGTGCGCGCGCCGGCGGCCGCGGGCGGCGCCTCGCCCGCCCGGCGCTTCTTCCGGATCGGGAGCTCCTACGCGCCGTTCAAGAAGGACGACGCCCTGCCGCGCGCGCCCGTCCGCGACGACCTGGCGGTGCCGCTCTCCAAGATCGACGAGCGGGAGGGATCCTTCGACGCCGCGACGGGCCGGCTCGTCCTCCCCAAGCCGAACAAGTCGTCGCAGATCTGGTTCGGCAGCCTCGGCGGCCAGTCATGGAACAATCCCGTCGACGCGACGGACTACGAGTGGTTCGTCCTCGAGAAGCACGACGCCACGGACTCTTTCAACGTCCGCATCTACTACAACTACGTTGATCCACAGGGCGTCACCAATGTCATCCAGTCCTCCCTGGGGTGCGAGACCTACCGCGACCGTTGCTACATCCGGCTCGACCCGCGCTACAAGGGCTCGATCCGGATGATCCAGATCCAGGCCGCGTCGAACTCCTGGCACTACGTCCCGAGCGACACGGCCGTCACGCTGGACCGGATCTACTTCACGCAGAACCGGCCCGTCGTGCCCGTCGTCGACGAGGGCCCCGCCGTCCCGCTGGACGACTCCATCCCCGCGACGGACTTCGTCCGCGCGATGAACGTCGGGTGGAACCTCGGCGGCTCGCTGGAGTGCCACGGCCCGTCGTGGGACCCGGACCTCCGGATCGGGCTCGACACGGAGGTGATCTGGAGCTCGCCCTACTGCACGGAGGAGATGATCCGGTGGCCGAAGGAGCACGGCTACTCGACCATCCGCATCCCCGTCACCTGGTACAACCACGTCATCGACACGGACTACGCGATCGACCCGGACTGGATGCGGCGCGTCAAGCAGGTCGTGGACTGGGCGATCGACGCGGGCTACTACGTGATCCTCAACGAGCACCATTCCGTCCGCGAGAACATGCCACGCCCCCTCGGCTACGCGTCCGGATACATCGTCCGCGACGACCCGAACGACATCGCCGAGTCGCGCCGCTTCCTCAAGGCGGTCTGGGAGCAGATCTGCGCCGCGTTCAACGACGGCTACGACGAGCACCTGGTCTTCGAGACGATGAACGAGCCGCGCAACACCGACGAGACGCACGGCCACGTCTGGCAGCCGGGCCTGGCGTGCTACTACTACAACCAGGAGCTGGGCTACTGGCGGACGTGGTGCGACAACCGCGCGTGCCCCGAGTGCCTCGCCGACTACGCGATCCTCAACGACTACAACCAGCTTTGCCTCGACACAATCCGCGCCAGCGGCGGCAACAACGCCAGGCGCTTCGTCATGATCCCGGCGCTCTGCACCGGACGCGACACCATCCGCGCGGACGCCGGCATGACGGACGCGCAGTCCCGGCTCACCGGCGAGGCGCAGTCGCCCGGCCTCTTCCGCATGCCGCGCGACTCGGCCCGCGACAAGCTTCTCGCGACGATCCACGACTACGCGCTCGGGTCGAGCGCGAGCAGTCTGGAACCGGCGTTCACGGATGCGATGAAGACGGACCTTTCGGACGGCCTCCGCGCGCTCCACGACCACTACACCGCGGCGTCCGGGATCCCGATCGTGATCGGCGAGGCCGGCGCGCAACGCAAGATGATTCCCCTCTCGGTGCGACTCGAGTGGATCCGGTTCCTCGGCGACCTGGCCCGCCGCTACGGCATGGCCCTCGTCTACTGGGACTCCGGCGGCGACCGCGAGGCCACGATGGCCGAGTTCGACCGCGAAGGGCTCCGCTTCTACGAGCCGGAGTTCGTCCAGGCCATGCTCGGGTCGATGGGCGGCGACTAGCGCGCCCGCGCCGGGCGCGGGCGGTCCCAGCGCCCGGAGGCCAGGCGTGCGAGGAGCAGGAGGCCGCGGACCGAGAGCTCCGCGGCCATCGCGATCCACGCGCCGCGGAGGCCGCCGCGGGCGACGAGCAGCGCCGCCAGCGGGATGCGGACGCACCAGACGCTGGCCGCGTTCAGGACGCCCGGCCCGAGCGTGTCGCCCGCACCGCGCAGCGCCCCGGCCGCCACGATCGACGCGGCGAAGAGCGGTTCGGCGAACGCCTCGATCCGCAACACCTCCGCGCCGGCCGCCACGACGTCCGGATCGGGCGAGAGCAGCGCCATCGCCTGCGGCGCGAAGGCGTAGAGCAGCGCGCCTGTCGCCGCCATGACCGCGACGCCGGCCCGCGTGCAGGTCCACGCGAGCGCGCGGGCCAGGCGCGGGCGGCCGGCGCCGATCGCCTGGCCGACGAGCGCCGTCGCCGCCGAAGAGATGCCGTAGCCGGGCATGTAGCAGAGGCTTTCCGCCGTGATCGCGAAGGAGTTCGCCGCGAGCGCGACGGTCCCGAGCGGGGCGACGATCGCCGTGGCGGCGACCATCGCGCCCGTGATGACGACGCTCTCCAGTCCGACCGGCGCGCCGATGCGGACGGCGCGCGCGAGGACGGCGCGCGAGGAGCGGAAGGCGTCCCCCGCCCGGAGCCTCAGGTGCGGGTTGCGCGCGAAGACGGCCCGCGCGAGCAGCGCGCCCGTGACGGCGTCCGCCGCGACGGTCCCGAGCGCCGCGCCGACCACGCCGAGCCCCGCGCCCGGGACCGGCACGGACAGCCCGGCGAGGGATACGGCGCGCGACGGGAAGATCAGCAGGAAGTTGAAGACGACGTCGAGCGCGCAGGCCAGGACGTTCAGCGCGCTCGAGGTGCGCATGTCGCCGGCGGAGAGCAGGTAGCGCGAACAGACGAGCCGCAGCTGCCCGAGCGGCATGCCGAGCATGAAGACGAGCAGGTAGCTCGAGGCGTCGGCGCGCAGCTCCGGCGCGCCGCCGAGCCAGCGCGGGACCGCGCCCGAGACGGCCGCGCCCGCCGCGCCGAGCAGCGCCGCCCAGACGAGCGAATCGCGCAGCCCCTGCAGCGCGGTCGAACGCGCGAGGCGGTCGCGCCCGGCCCCGATGCGCTGCGCGACGAGGACCGAATAGCCCGCCGCCGCCCCGCGCAGCCCGGCCCAGCAGAGCCAGGTCGTCGACGCCACGAGGCCGATCGCCGCCGCGCCGCCGGAGCCGATCCGCCCGACCATCCCCGCGTCGATGTATTCCATCGCGATGGAGGAAAGCTCCGCCAGGATCGTCGGGACGCTGAGCAGCCAGACGAGCGCGGCGCGGGCGCGCGCCGGCATCGGCCGGCCCGCGCGCAGGTCCTCCAGGAGAACCTCCTCGCGGCGCCGCGCGCTCATGGGCGGCGAGTCCGGCGGGCACCGCGCGCGGGGCGGAGCGAAGCGGAGGGGCGGTCCCAGCGTTCGGCGGAGAGCCGGACGGCCGGGCGCGGCGGAAGGGCGGCGAGAAGCTCGGCGACCGTGCCGGAAAAGCCGGGAAGGCGCAGGTCGGGCCGGACTTCGGCGAGGGGGGCGCAGACGAAACGGCGCGAAGCGATCTGCGGGTGCGGCAGGTGCAGGTGGGGCGCATCGCGGACGGCGGCGCCGCAGCAGAGCAGGTCGACGTCGATCGTGCGCGGATGGTGGTAGCCGGTGCGGACGCGGCCGAGCGCGTCTTCGACCGCGTGGCAGCGCGCGCTCCAGGCGTCGAGCGGGAGCGCGACCTCGAACACGGCGACGGCGTTGAGGTAGTCCTGGCCGGCGAACTCGGGCGGGACGTCGACGGGCTCCGTCTCGTAGATCGCCGAACGCGCGAGCAGGCGCACGCCGGGCGTTGCGGCGAGCAGGCGCAGGGCGCGGCGGAGGTTCTCCGCGCGGTCGCCGAGATTGCTCCCGAGCGACACGGCCGCCTCGCGCGGGGCGGCGAGGCGCAGGCCGTCGCGCGCGGCGACGAACGGGCGCGGCGCGCGCGCCGGCGAGTCCCAGAGCGTCGCGGCGAGGTGGTCGAGGACCTGGACCGTGCCGGGGCGGACGACGCCGTCCGCCGCGAGACGCGCGGACATCGTCCGGACCATGGCGAGGTCGTTGTGTTCGAAGATCCGCCAGTCGCCGGGGCGCTGCACCGTCGCGTCCCAGACGACCAGGTCGAGCGGCCCGGAACCGATGGCGCGGCGGGCCGCGGTCGTCATCCATGCGCCGTCGAGCGCGTAAAGCAGCGAAGCGCCGGGCGCGCGCACGAGGTAGTGCACGCACGTCTCGCCGGGGATCGAGCCCAGATGGTTCGCCGGCAGGGCGGTCGCGGTCCACCCGAGCGTCCGGAACGGCGCCAGCGGTTCCAGCGGGCGGAACTCGAACCGCCCCGCCGGACCGGCCGCTTCGAGCGCGGCGCCCAGGCGCGCCAGCAGCGGCGCCGTCCCGCGCAACAGCAGCGGCGCGGCCGCGCGGCCGCGCGCGGCGAGCAGCGCCGCGACTTCGGCGGGAGCGCAGTGGTCGGAATGCGAATGCGTGAACCAGAGCTCCCGGAGCGCCCGGGGCGCGATACCGTTCCGCACGAGGGACCGGAACCCTGTGGTGCCGCAGTCGACGAGCACGCGCCCGTCCAGAAGCGTCGAGCAGGAACCGCGGACCCCGCGCCTGCCGTAGTGCGACCAATCGTGGTCCGCCGCGCCCGTCCCGCAGAACAGGATCTCGAACTCGCCGTTCATTTCACGATGCCTCCCGGACGCCGGCGGCGGACTTGAGCCCGAGGAACCCGCATCGGTCGAAGAGCGACTCCGCGCGCCGGCGGACGCGCTTGGGCAGAGACCCCGCCACGCGCTTGAGGAACCGCTCTCCGCCGAGCGCCAGCCCCTGCACGAACCCGGCCGACCGCCTCGCCAGCAGCGCCTTGAGCGAACCCGCGCGAATGGGCCGGCCCTTCGCGTCCGTCTCGACGGTGTCGTTGGATTCCGGCGGCGCGGCCGCGCCGCCGGAATCCGGCAGTTTGCCTTCGATCGTGGCCACGCAAACCTCGCGCGCCCGTTGCCATGGCGTTTCTTCGGTCTTCGCGCCGTAAACTCGCGCGACCAGGCTCCGCAATCCCGCGCGCGCCAGTGCGTCGCCGTGGCACCCCGCGCCGTAGCCCGTCCACTTCGCTTCCTCCGGCCG
>JAFTHC010000091.1 GCA_017457625.1 Kiritimatiellia bacterium | reverse complement strand
GGTGACGGCCGACAGCGCCGTCTGGGCCTACGACGGGCAGACGCACCGCAAGGAGAGCTGGACGACCGTGAACGGCGACAAGCTGCTCGCCGGCCACGTCTTCGACATCGCGATCTCGACGAACAGCGCGGTGACGACGCCTGCGGAGGGGATCGTCTCGAACGCGTTCGACCACGTGAAGATCGTGGAGGCGTCGAGCGGGCGCGACATGACGCGCAACTACAACCTGTTCGTCTACGAAGGGACGCTGCAGGTGACGAATGCTCCCATCGGGCCAACTATGGCCCTCCACAGAACGGTCGAGGCGGTCTACGACGGGCAGGCGCATTCCGCCGCGGTGGAGCCGCCGAGCCTGCTTACGCCGCCGACAGTGCGCTACCGCGTCGGGGCCGGCGACTGGACGGCCGAGGCGCCGTCGTGGACGCACGCGGGGACCTACACGGCGCAGTTCGAGGTGTCGGCGCCGTTCTACGACCCCGCCACGGGAACGGTGCAGGTCGCGATCTCGCCGCGGCCGGTGTCGCTGACGTCGCCGACGAAGAGCAAGCCCTTCGACGGGACGCCGCTCACGTTCGGGGCGAACGAAATCACGGTCGGCGGCGACGGAATCGTCGCCGGCGAATCCTTCGTGTTCTCCAACTTCGCGTCGATCACGGACGCGGGGCGGGTCGAAGCGGCGTTCGCGTGGAGCGCCGGCGCGGGGACGCTCGCGGCGGACTACGACGTGACGGTGGAGAAGGGCACGCTCACGGTGACGAAGAACGCGGAGGAAATCTCCGTCACGGCGAAGAGCGCGACCTGGGTCTACGACGGCGAAACGCACGCGCTGCACGAGTGGACCGCGGAGAACCTCGGCGCGCTGGTCGCGGGAGACGCGCTTGACGTCGCGTTCGACCCGGCGAGCGCGATCGCGGAGCCGGGCGAAACGACGAACCGCATCGTCTCGGTGAAGGTGATGCGCGGCGGCGCGGATGTGACGGCGAACTACACGCTCTCGTGGTGGCCGGGAACGCTCAAGGTGACGAAGGCGGAGATCGGACCGAAGATGGCCGGAATCTCCACGTCGGCGACGTCGGTCTACGACGGCGCGGGGCATGCCGTGACGGTCGAGGCGCCGACGCTGCTGACGGCGCCGGTGACGGTGACCTACGCCGCGACGGCGTCCGGACCGTGGGGCGCGGAGCCGGTCGCGTTCACGGACGCCGGGGCGTGGACGGCATTCTTCCGCGTGGAGGCGCCGAACTACGAGCCCTACGTCGGAACGTCGACGATGACGATCACGCCGCGCGAAGTGACGCTCGTCTCGGCCGGCGCGACGAAGGTCTACGATGGCACGCCGCTCCGCAAGGACGAGGTGTCGGTGAAGTCCGGGTCGCTCCCGTTCGTCGCCGGCGAGGGCTTCACGGCGACGTGCTCCGGGACGATCACGGACGTGGGCGGCGTGGAGAACGTGTTCGACTACGCGCTCGCGGCGAACACGAAGGCCGACAACTACACGATCCGCAAGGAACTCGGGTGGCTGCGCGTGACGCCGGCGACGCTGGACGTCGGGGCGATCGGGGATCGCGCGTCGTGGCGGGGTCCCTACGACGGGGAAGGGCACGGGATCAACGTGGTCGCGCCGATTCCCCAGGCAGTCGTGACTTACGCGCTCGAATCGGGCAACGAAGAAGCCTACGGATCGACGAACCCGACGTGGACGGACGTCTCAACGCACGTGGTCTACTTCAAGATCCTTGCGCCGAACTACGAGCCGGGCTACGGCGCGGCGACGGTCGAGATCACGAAGCGGCCGATCACGCTGATGGCGGCGAGCAAGGAGAAGCCCTACGACGGCTGGCCGCTGGAGGTGAAGGCGGAGGACATCACCGTGGCGGGGTCCGGCTACGCGCCGGGCGAGTGCCTGGCCTACGGCGACTACGCGAGCATCACG
>JAFTHC010000090.1 GCA_017457625.1 Kiritimatiellia bacterium | reverse complement strand
CGCCGCGGGCGCCGGCGCCGCGCCGGGCGCGGCGGGCAGGCGCGAAAGTTCGTCCAGCACGTCGGCGGGCGTCTCCACGAGCCGCGCGCCGGCCTTGATGAGCTTGTGGCAGCCCTGCGCCGTCGGGTCCGTCGCGCGGCCGGGGATCGCCATCACGGGGCGGCCCTGCTCGAGCGCGTGGTCGGCGGTGATGAGCGTGCCGGACGCGACGCCCGCCTCGACGCACAGCACGCCGAGCGCGAGGCCCGAGACGATGCGGTTGCGCATCGGGAACGTCTGGCGGTCGGCCTGGCGGCCGAACGGGGATTCGGACACGACCGCGCCGCCGGCGCGCACGATGCGCCGCGCCAGCTCCCGGTTCTCGGGCGGGTAGAGCCGGTCGAGCGCGGAACCGATCACGGCCACGGTCTTCCCGCCCGCCAGCAGCGCGCCTTCGGCCGATTCGGTGTCGATGCCGCGCGCCAGGCCGGACACGACGCACAGGCCGGACTGCGCGAGGCGGTAGGCGAACGAGCGCGCCATCTCGCGGCCGTAGTTGGTGGGCGCGCGCGTGCCGACCATCGCCACCGCGGCTTCGCGCAGCACGGCGGCGGACCCCGCCACGTAGAGCGCGAGCGGGAAGAGGTTGATGCGCGCGAGGAGCGGCGGGTAGTCCGGGTCGGCGGGCGTGACGACCGATAGCGCCGACGCGCGGGCGCGCTCCAGTTCGGCGCGCCAGTCGACGGCGCGGAACGCCTCCTCGAACCGCGCCGCGCGGGGCGGGCCGATGCCCGACACGTCCGCCAGGCGCGTCGCGCCGGCCTGGAAGAACGCGGCGGCCGAGCCGAACAGCGCGACGCCCGCGCGGACGGTCGCGGCGCCCATGTCGGGCACCATGTTGAGCGCGGAATACGCCTCGGACTCGGTCACGGCCGGGCCCCCGGGCTACTTGTCGCGCACCTTCCCGAGGAAGTCGCGCGTGCGGGCGTTCTTCGGCGCGCCGAAAAGTTCGTCCGGCGTGCCTTCCTCCAGGACGGTGCCGCCTTCGAGGAAGAGGATGCGGTCGGCGACCTCGCGCGCGAAGTTCATCTCGTGGGTCACGACGACCATCGTCATGTGGTTGGCGGCGAGCTCCTTCATGACGGAGAGCACTTCGCCGACCATCTCCGGGTCGAGCGCGGACGTCGGTTCGTCGAAGAGCATCACGCGCGGCTCCATCGCGAGGGCGCGGGCGATCGCGATGCGCTGCATCTGGCCGCCGGAAAGCTGCTGCGGGTAGGCCTTCGCCTTGTCCGGCAGGCCGACGCGCTCCAGCAGCTCCATCGCCTTGCCTTCCGCCGCCTCGCGCGAGACGCCGCGGATCATGCGCGGCGCCATCGTCACGTTGTCCAGCACCGTCATGTGGGGGAAGAGGTTGAAGCGCTGGAACACCATCCCCATGTCGGAGCGGTAGCGGTTGAGGTTGCGCTCCCGCGCGCGGTGCGAGAGGCGCAGGTCGCGGCCGTCGCGCTGCAGCGAGCCGCCCGAGACGATCTCCTCGCCGCCGAACCAGATGCGGCCGGAGGTGGGCGTTTCGAGCAGGTTCAGGCAGCGCAGGAACGTGGACTTGCCGCCGCCGGAGGGGCCGATCACGACCACCACTTCGCCTTTGCGGATCGTGTTCGTGATGCCGCGGAGCACGTGCAGGCTGCCGAAGCTCTTGTGCAGGTCCTCGACCTCGATCAGCGGCTTCCCCGGCGGGACCACCGGGCGGTCGGAGAGGAACGGGTCGTCCTTGTTCGCGTCCGTTTTCATGCGGCGGAGTCTACCAAAAGGCCGAACGGGAGAAAAGCGGAATTTCCCGGTCCCGCGGTCACTTCGCGGCGATCATGCCGACCTTGCGCGCGTAGGCGAACATGCCGCCCGCCTCGACCACGGGGGCGACGGCGCCGAGGTCCTTGAGGGGGAAGACCCTGCCGTCGGAGAGGCGCGTCAGCGTGTGCGCGTCGGTGTCGAGCTCCGCCTCGTCGCCGGTCCTGAACTCGGAGACGAGCGGCGTCGCCGTCTCGAACGGGTAGACCTCGCCGGTCGCGACGGAGTTGCGGAAGAAGATGCGCGCGTAGTATTCGGCCACGACGGCCTTGCAACCGGCCGCGCCGAGCGCGACGGGCGCGTGCTCGCGCGACGAACCGCAGCCGAAGTTCTTGCCGGCCACCAGGATGCCGTAGGGCGTCTTGCCCGTGGCCTTGTCGACGAACGGCGCCGCGTCGTCCGGCAGGCCGGCCATCGCGTAGGAGCCGAGCTTCTCGTATTCCTCGGGGATGGTCGGGACGAGGTTCAGGTATTGGGCTGGGATGATGTTGTCGGTGTCGATGTTGTCGCCGGCGACGTAGACTTTCGAACGGAT
>JAFTHC010000089.1 GCA_017457625.1 Kiritimatiellia bacterium | reverse complement strand
AGGCGACGCGAGCGAAGGCCGCCTGCACGCGGCCGAGCGAGCGGCACCCGCGAGACGCCCGCGCGGGCACCCCGAACGCGCCGGCCCGGCATTTTCGGCTACGCCTCCAAGTGCGGTGCATGAGACCGTGCGCCCGCCCCGTCCCATGCGCCGCCCCCCGATTCCTGACCGAATACTCCGGCGGGCCGGATTTCGCTTGCAACGCGCGGGCGTTGGGGGTAGACTCCCCGCGTTTCCATCCATACGGGATTCCTCCCATGATCGACATCAAGAAAATCCGCGAGACGCCGGACGTGGTCCGCGCCGGTCTCGCCGCCCGCGGGGCCGACCCGGCCGCCGTGGACACCATCCTGGGCATCGACGCGAAGCGCCGCGAGGCCGTCGGCGCCGTCGAGGCGCTCAAGGCCGAGCGCAACGCGGTCTCCAAAAAGATCGGCGCCATGCGCAAGGCCGGCGAGGACACGTCCGGCATCCAGGCCGAGACGCGCAAGCTCGGCGAGAAGATCGCGGAGCTGGACGCGCAGGCCGCGAAGCTGGACGAGGAGCAGCGCTCGATCCTGCTCTCGCTGCCGAACCTCCCCGCGCCCGGCGTCGTGCCCGGCGGCAAGGAGGCCAACGAGGTCGTGTCCGTCTGGGGCGAAAAGCCATCGTTCGACTTCGAGCCCAAGGACCACGTCGAGCTGTGCACGAAGCTGGGCCTGATCGACTACGACCGCGGCGTCCGCCTGGGCGGCAACGGCTTCTGGCTCTACCGCGGCATGGGCGCGCGCATCGAGTGGGCGCTGCTCAACTACTTCATCCAGGAACACGTCAAGGACGGCTTCGAGTTTATCCTCCCGCCGCACCTTCTCACCTACGAGTGCGGTCTCACGGCCGGGCAGTTCCCGAAGTTCGAGGAGGACGTGTTCCGCCTCAAGGAGGTGGGTTTCCAGTTTCTGCTCCCGACGGCCGAGACGGCGCTCGTGAACCTGCACCGCGGCGAGATCGTCGAGGAGAAGGACCTGCCCCAGAAGATGTTCGCCTACACGCCTTGCTACCGGCGCGAGGCGGGCTCCTACCGCAAGGAGGAGCGCGGCATGATCCGCGGCCACCAGTTCGACAAGGTGGAGATGTTCGCCTACACCAAGCCCGAGGAGTCCGAGGCGATGCTGCAGCTACTGATCCGCAAGGCCTGCAAGCTCGTCGAGGGCCTCGGCCTGCACTACCGGCTCTCGAAGCTCGCCGCGGGCGACTGCTCCGCGTCGATGGCCACGACCTACGACGTGGAGCTCTGGATCCCGTCGATGGGCGTCTACAAGGAGTGCTCGTCGGTCTCCAACGCGATGGACTACCAGGCGCGCCGCGGCAACATGCGCTTCCGCCGCGCCGCGGACAAGAAGATCGAGTTCATGCACACGCTCAACGGCTCGGGCCTCGCGACCTCGCGCCTGCTGCCGGCGATCGTGGAGCAGTTCCAGCGGGCGGACGGTTCGGTGGCGATCCCCGAAGTCCTCCGGCCCTTCCTGGGCGGCGTCTCCGAAATCCGCCCGGCCTGATCCGGGCGCGAAACGCGGAAAAAAAAAGGCGCGGCCGCCCGGACCCGGGCGGCCGCGTCGCGTTTGTAGCGCCGGCGCGCGCTAGGCGTTCGCTTCCGCGAAGAGCACCGTGACGTCCGGGTGCTTCTGGAGGATGGAGGCGGGCAGGCGCGGCGTGACCGGCCCGTTCATGGCCGCGTCGAGGACGGCCTTTTTGGCGGCTCCGGACGCTACGAGGAGGATCTTCCCGGAGCCCATGATGCCGAACATGCCCATCGTGAGGGCCTGGCGCGGGACGTCGGCGGCCGAGTCGAAGAAGCGCGCGTTGGCTTCGATCGTGGAAGGGTCGAGGTCGACGACGTGCGTGGCGTCCGTGAACTCGTCCGCCGGCTCGTTGAAGCCGATGTGGCCGTCCGGCCCGATGCCCAGGAGCTGGATGTCGGTCCCGCCGAGCGCCTTGATGCGCGCGTCGTAGGCGGCGCATTCGGCGGCGGGGTCGGCCGCGGTGCCGTTCGGGACGAACGTATGGTCGAGGCGGACGTCGACGCGCGAGAAGAGGTGCTCGTTCATGAAGTAGCGGTAGCTCTGCGGGTGGGTGCCCGCCAGGCCGCGGTATTCGTCGAGGTTCACGGTCGTGCAGCGTGCGAAGGAGAGCCCCTCCTCGCGGTGCATGCGAGCGAGCTCGTCGTAGGTCCCGATCGGGGAAGAGCCGGTGGCGAGGCCGAGGACGCAGTCGGGCTTGGCGCGGAGGACGTCCGCGACGATCTTCGCGGCGGCCTTGGACATTTCGGCGTAGGTGGGGAAGGTCTGGTAGTTCATGGTCGGATGGTCTGAATGGTCGGATGGTCGGATGGTCGGATGGTTCTCGCGGAAAGCGGAAGACGAACGCGCGAAGCGGCGCGGCGGGCTCGCCCGCCGCGCCGCTTCGCTACGGAAGGCTCGGAATCAGTGCGGAGGCGACGGACTGGCCGAGGCGGCGCGCCTTTTCGTCGGGCATGAAGATGTCGACCTTCTCGGCGAGGGCGGGGGAGAGCGCCTCCAGGCCCATGCGAGCGGTCTGCAGGAGGATGTCGCCGCCGAAGCCGCTCGTGACGCGCCCGAGGATCATCAGGTTCGAGAAGTCGTAGAACTCGTGATACCACGCGGCGGCGTTGGCGAGATACCGCCCGAGCATGAGGTAGACCTTGAGCGCGGCCTCCTCGCGTTTCTCCATTGCGGCCTGCACGGCCTTGAGGCGCTCCGGCAGCTTCATGTCCTTCGGGAACTTCATGCCGAAGCACTGGGCGAGGTGGTTCGCGGCCTGCTGCGAGAAATACATCGCGCCGACGCCGGCATCGCCGCTCCATTCGTCGCGCGCGGCGTCGGGGTTGAGATCGACCGGCGCGAACGCCAGTTCGCTGATGCGGCCCGTGAGCGCGCCGCTCGGGTCGATGTAGCCGGCGGCCTCCGACGAGCCCATCGCGATGCCGAGGATGCCCGTGCGCTTCATCGCGATCGCGCCGGCCAGCGCGGTGACGTCGCCGTCGTTGAAGACCTCGAACGGAACCTTCCAGTCGGCCTCGATGCGCTCGAAGAGGCCGCGCGCGACGGACTTCTTCTCCGGCGCCTTCTCGAGGACGGCGCGGATGAGCGAGGCGGGACCGAGGCGCTTGCCGACGAGCGTGCCGGCGGTGGAGCCGCCGATGGCGTCGACGCGGCCGCCGAGCGCCGCGGCGGCCTCCTTGAGGCCCGCCGAGAGCCTCTGGTAGTGGTATTCCGGGTCGGGCTGGTTGCGCGGGTCCCAGGGGAACTCCTTGGAGAAGACGACCTTGCCGCGCTTCAGGGCCGAGATCTTGAAGTCGCTCGCGCCGAGGTCGAAGCCGATGCGGTTGCCGTCCGTGTTGTTCTTCACGACGACGCGGCGCTCCTTCGTGCGCGGGACCTTGGCGGGCGGAACGACCTCCGCTTCGAGCGGGCGGGCGTAGAGGTCGGTGAAGAAGCCGACGTCGAACGCGCGTGCGCCCTTCTTCGCGTAGGCTTTCGCGACGGGCTTCACGATCGCGTCGGGCCCCGCGATGCGCAGCTTCCATCCGCCGGCGCTCCAGAGGACGAACTTCGCGACGCGCTCGACGAGGCGGCGCACCTCCGGCAGCGCCTTCGGGGCGATGCGGGCGGGCAGCGGGACGTCGAAGCGGAAGACGTTGCCGTCCTCGCGCTCCCACGCGAGGGCGACCTCGTCCTTGGAGCCGCGCGCGGCGGCGCGCAGTTCGTCCAGGGCGGCGAGGGGGGACTGGAAGGGTGCGAGATTCATCGGAGGTTTTCTGGAGCGGTGTTGTGTCCGCGAAACGGGGACGCAGTCTAGCACAAGGGGGCGGGGATTGCAAAAAGCCCCGCAGGCGTCGCGGCGTCGGCCCGGGGCGGAATCCGCCCGGGCCAAGCGCGCGGAAAACGTCAGAAATAATAGGTCGTGCTGACGGTCGCGAGGACGACGCATCGGTCGCTGTCGACGCGCACCTTGCCGCCGTCTTTTCCGTAGTCCAGGTCGTGGCCGCTGCCGAAGGCGACGTCGACGCCGAAGTCGACGCTCATGTTCTGGCCGCGGCGGCCGACGCTGAACGTGACGCCGAACATGTCCACGTCGGAGGTCGTGAAGTCGGTGCTCTCCGGGTCGTCGGGAACGCGCACCGCGGACATGGCGGTGTAGACGCCCGCCCGGACCGGATACCGGTCCGCCACGACGTATTCGGCGCCGAGGCTCGCGTCGAGGACGGAGCGCAGATGGATCGTCTGTTCGGCCCGGAACCCGTCGATGTTCCAGCGCGCCAGGTCGTAGTGGGTGGACGGATGCCAGATCGCGTCGAACGCGATGCACCAGTTTTCCCCGGATTTGGCCAGGCCCGCGGCGAGCTGCCAGGGGATGTAGTTGTCGGCGCGCACGTCCGTGGTGTGGAAGCCCATGCTGCCGCCGCCGGCTCCGTTCTCGACGCCGTTGACGCTCAGCGTGCCGTCGTCCCAGACGCGCAGGCTGGGCGTCTGGACCGTCGCGCCGGCGCGCCAGCCGCCGCCGAGGTCGGCCTGGACGCCGAACGTGGCGAGCACGCCGAGCGCCTTCAGGTCCTCGGCGCCGCTCAGGGTGTAGACGTTCTGCTTGAACGTGCTTTCCGACACGCTGTAGTCGCGGTAGACGGCGAAAAGGCCGGCGCCGAACGAGAAGCGGGAACCGGCGGGCGCCCACGCGGCGGCGGGGCCGATCCAGAGCGTCTGGTCGTCGTAGTCCATGTGGTTGAAGCCGGTGCGGTCCGGGGAGGCGGAGACGAGGTGGCGCTTTTCCATCTTGGGGGTGAAGGCGCCGAAGCCGCCGACCCACTCGTCCGAGTAGCGCTTCACGCCGCCCATCGCGGCGGGGACGGTGACGAAGGACGAACTCTCCGCGTCGCCGCCCCACTCCAGGCCGCCTTTCGTCTCGTAGCGCTCCAGGCCGTAGAGGTTGGCGGAGAGCGAGAGGCTGTCGCCCTTCGACCGGGCGAGGCCGGCCGGGTTGTAGAAGATCGCGTCGACGTCGGCCGCGACGGCGAGCGCGGCGCCGCCCATGCCGGCGGCGCGTTCGCCGACGACGTATTCGCGGTAGCGGCCGTCGGTGGCGGAGGCGGGCCGCGCGGCGGCAAGCGCGAGAGCGAGGAGAAGGACGGACGGCGGGCGAGCGGAGTTTGCTTTCATGGATGTTGTTGTTGTT
>JAFTHC010000015.1 GCA_017457625.1 Kiritimatiellia bacterium | reverse complement strand
CTTGGAGGCGTAGCCGAAAATGCCGGGCCGCCCCGTTTCGTCCGGTTGCTCGCGGCTGCGCCGCTCGTCCACGAAAATCAACTACGGTGGAATTGACTGTTTTCAAGGGGTTGCGAGCGGTGAAGCCGCGAGTTTCGACCGATGCAAGCCGGGCGGGATGCGGCGGAACGCCGCGCCCGGCCCGGCTTGCGAAGTCGCGAGCCCGCATCCCGCATCGCTGCGGCGACTCCGTGCTCCCCCTTCGCCCCATGCCCCCCCGATTCCTGACCGATTACCGCTCGAGCGCGCCCGCGGCGACCGCGGGCTTCATTCGTGGAAGTCCGGGTCGGCGGGCGGCGGGCCGGGCGGCAGCTCGCAGACGGCGCGGATCGCCTCGCAGATGCGGTCGAGGTCGGCGTCGGTCGCGACGAAGGGCGGGATGGAGTAGACGAAGTTCGCGAACGGCCGGAGCCACACGCCGGTTTCGAGGATGACGCGGCGGACGTCCTCCGCGCGCGGCATCGCGCGCAGCTCCGCGACGCCGACGGCGCCGAGAACGCGGACGTCGGCGACGTTCGGGAGCGCCTTGAGCGGCGCGAGGCCGGCGCAGAAGCGCGCCTCGACGCGGCGCGCCTCCGCGGCGTAGTCGCCGGCGGCGAAGAGGTCGAGCGAGGCGCACCCCGCCGCGCAGGCGAGCGGGTTGGCCATGTAGGTCGGGCCGTGCATGAAGGCGGAGGGGCGGCCGCGCGAGATCGTCTCCGCGACGCGCTCCGAGGCGACCGTCGCGGCGAGCGTGAGGTGGCCGCCGGCGAGCGCCTTGCCGACGCAGAGGATGTCGGGCGTCGCGGCGCCGGGGCCGGCGTGCTCGTGCGCCCAGCGCGGACCGGTGCGGTGGAGGCCCGCGGCGATCTCGTCGAAAATGAGCAGGATGCCGCGTTCGTCGCAGAGGCGGCGCATCCGGGCGAGGTAGCGCGGGTGGTAGAACCACATCGCGTTGGCGGCCTGGAAGACGGGCTCGCAGATCATCGCGGCGATCTCGTCGCCGTGCTCCTCCACGACGCGGAGCATCGAGTCGAAGTCCGCGGCCTCCCACGCCGCGCCGAAGCGCGTGCGGGGCTTCTCCGCGAAGAAGTGGCGCGGCATGATCCCGCGGAAGAGCGCGTGCATGCCGTCGGGGTCCGAGAGCGCCATCGCGCAGCAGGTGTCGCCGTGGTAGCCGCCCTTGAGGGCGACGAGCTTGCAGCGCTCCGGGCGCCCGACGGCGTTCTGGAACTGCACCGCCATCTTCGCGGCGACCTCGACGGCGATCGAGCCGGAGTCGGCGAAGAAGACGCGGTCGAGGCCGGGCGGCGCGATGTCGGCGAGGCGGCGCGCGAGCTCGACGGCGGGCTCGTGCGTGAAGCCGCCGAACATCACGTGCGACATCCGTTCCGACTGGCGGCGGACCGCCTCGACGATCGCCGGGTGGTTGTGGCCGTGCGCGACGCACCACCACGACGCGACGGCGTCGAGGAGCTCCGTGCCGTCCGCGAGCGCGATGCGCGCGCCGCGGGCGCGATCGGCGAGGACGACCGGCGGGGCGGCCTCTCCGATCGTCGCGTAGGGATGCCAGACGTGGCGGCGGTCGTAGGCGAGGAGTTCTTCGGCGTTCATGCGAACAGGGAGGGAGGAAAGAGGGGGGAGAAGTCGACGTCCGGCGGCGGCGCGCCGGCGGGCGTCCACGGGACGCGCACGAGGACCTCGGGGAAGCCGAGGCGGCGCAGGTGGCGCAGCGTCTCGGCGCGCGCGTCCGCGTCGATCGCCGGGTCGGCGTCGGGATGGCCGTTCCAGACGACGCCCGCGACGCGCATCCGGCGCGCCGCGGCCGCCTCGAGGGAGAGGACCGTGTGGTTGATCGAGCCGAGGCGCCCGCAGGAGACGAGCACGAGCGGCCAGCCGCGCGCGGCGGCGAAGTCGGCGGCGAGCAACTCGCCCGCGAGCGGGACGAGCATCCCGCCCGCGCCCTCGACGAGCACCGCGCGGCGGCGGCGCGCGCACTCCGCCACGGCGCGCTCGATCGCGCCGAGGTCGACCGCGCGCCCCTCGAGGCGGGCGGCGAGGGCGGCCGACGCGGGGAACTTGAAGATCTGCGGCGCGGTGAGGCCCTCCTCGTCCTCCGGCAGGCGCGGCAGACCGGCGAGCGCGCGGTGCGCGTCGAGGTCCTCGGAGAAGCCGTCGCAGCCCGTCTGCACCATCTTCACGGTGCAGTGGTCCACGCCGCGGGCGCGGAGGAAGCGAGACATCAGGCCGGTGGCGACGGTCTTGCCGACGCCGGTGTCGATGCCGGAGACGAAAAAAACGCGGGACGGCTCCCGCGGCTCGGCGGAGTTCTGCATGGGCGCCGGAGTCTAGCACAATCCGGCCGCGGGGTCACCCCCGCAGCGCGCGGGCGATCGCGCCGGCCGCGAAAGCGAGGTCCTCGCGCGTGTGGGAGGACATGACGGAGGCGCGCAGGCGCGCGGCGCCGCGGGCAACGGTCGGGTAGCGGATCGCGGGAACCCAGACGCCTTCGGCGAGGAGACGCTCCGAAGCGCGGACGGCGGCGGCTTCGTCGCCGACCGGGATCGGGACGATGGCCGACTGCGTCGCGGCGGCGACGCCGCGCGCGGCGAGCTCCGCGACGAGGAACGCGGCGTTCCCGCGCGCCGCGGCGGCGCGCTCCGGCTCCGCTTCGAGCGCGGCGAGCGCTGCGTCCGCCGCCGCCATCGCGGGGGCGGGGAGCGAGGTCGAGAAGACGAAGGAGCGGGCCTTGTTGCGCAGGAAGTCGCACAGCGCGCGGGACCCCGCCACGTAGCCCCCCGCCGAGCCGAGCGCCTTGCTGAGCGTCCCCATCAGGACGTCCGGACGCCCGCAGCCGAAGTGCTCGCAGAGCCCGCGGCCCGTCGCGCCGAGGACGCCGGTGGCGTGCGCCTCGTCGATCATCGAAACGGCGCCGTGCGCGCGGCAGAGCGCGAGGAAGCGCGGCAGGTCGAGCAGGTCGCCGTCCATGCTGAAGACGGCGTCCGAGACGACGAGGACGCGCCGCGCGCCGCGCACGGCGGCGAGGGCGCGCGCGAGGTCGTCCATGTCGCCGTGGCGGTAGACCGTCACGGCGGCGCGCGAGAGGCGGCACCCGTCGATGATCGAGGCGTGGTTGAGCGCGTCGCTCAGGATCGCGTCGCCCTTTCCGCAGAGCGCCGCGACGGTGCCGAGGTTCGCCATGTAGCCGGAGCCGAAGACGACGGCGTCCCCGGTTCCCTTGAACGCGGCCAGGTGGCGCTCCAGCGCGGCGTGGGGCGGCTGCGAGCCGGTGATCAGGCGCGAGCCGCCGCTCCCGGCGCCCCAGCGCGCGGCGGCGTCCGCCGCGGCGCGGACGACGCGCGGGTCGCGCGCCAGGTCGCAGTAGTCGTTGGAGGCGAGCACGAGCACGTCGCGCCCGCCGAGCCGCGTGCGCGGGCCCGTCGGGCCGTCGCACGCGCGGCACGCGCGCCGCAGCCCCGCGGCTTCCAGCGCCGCGAGCTCCTCTTCGAGCAACGTCCCGAAACCTGCAGTGGCGTTCATGGCCCGGGATTCTACGGAATCGCCGCGTCCCGCGCAAGGCCTCGCGCACCGCCGCGAGCCCGTTGCCCGCTCCGCGCGGGTGTGGTAGAATCCCGCACCGTCGCTCCGCCCTTGCCGCCGCATTGGCACCTGGCAACATTGGGCTTGGCGCCACTTCCACATTGGCAACATTCCCCGCACCCCGCCATGGCTTCCCCGCTTTCCCCCGCCTACTACGACCGCTGGAACGCCGACGAACAGGCGCGCATCGACGAAGACATCGAGAAGTACCGCAAGGCCGACGCCGCCGTCGCGCTCGGCGCCCCCGCCGGCGCCGAGGTGACGGTCGAGCAGACCTCGCACGCCTTCCGCTTCGGCGCGCACATCTTCCAATTCGACCAGCTTGGCTCGCACGAGCGCAACGAGCGCCACCAGGCGCTCTGGAACGGCACGCTGGAGGGCGGGGCGCTCTTCAACTCCGCCACGATCGCGTTCTACTGGCGCCCGTTCGAGCCCGTCGAGGGCCGGATGCGCTTCGACCCGGCGCCGGAGGACTCGGAGGAGTGGTGGAACGACGGCAGGGATCCCCGGAAGGAGCGCTTCGGCCGGCGCCCGCCGAGCGAGCCCTGCGTCCGCTTCTGCGAGGCGAAGGGCGTCTGGAAGCACGGGCACCCCCTCGTCTGGTCGAATACGCAGTGGCAGTATCCCGACTGGCTCATGGCCAAGCTTCCGAAGGGCATCCTCGCCGAGATGCTCACGGACGACCGCAGCGCCGTCTCGATCCTCGAGCAGCCGATGGAGACGGTCCTGAAGCGTCTGCCGCCGGAGTTCCCCGCGCAGGTCGAGGGCGCGCTCAGGCGCCGCCTCGAGGCCATCGCCGCCCGCTATGCCACGCGCATGGACAGCTGGGACGTCTGCAACGAGAGCGCGTGGGACTGGGCGCACGGCCGGCTCGTCCCGGGCGCTCCGCTCTCGCGGAGCTTCCACCACGCGTGGATGCCGGGCGACTACTGCCGGTGGGCCTTCCGCGAGGCGATGCGCCTCTTCCCGGAGAAGGCCGTCCTCGCCATCAACGACTACCAGCTCGACGCCGACTACGCCGCGCAGACGCGCGACATGCTCGCCCGGGGCGACAAGATCGACCTGCAGGGCATGCAGATGCACCTCTTCGACCCGGACCAGTGCGAGGAGATCGCCGCGGGATCCGAGCTCCGTAGCCCGGCGCAGGTCCGAGCGCAGATCGCCGCCGCGCATGCGCGCCCCGGCCTCCCGATCCACCTCTCCGAAATCACCATCCCCGCGCCCGGCGGCGACGCGCGCGGCGAGGAAATCCAGGCCGTCATCGCCCGCAACCTCTACCGCCTCTGGTTCTCGCTTCCGGACATGGCGGCCATCACGTGGTGGAACACCGTCGACGACTGCGGCGCCCCGAAGGAGCCGTCCGTCTCGGGACTCTTCCACCGGGACATGACGCCGAAGGCGTCGTATTTCGCGCTCGACCGCCTGATCAACGACGAGTGGCGCACGCGCCTGACCGTCCGGGCCGGCGCCTCCGGCGCCGTCTCCTTCCGCGGCTTCCGCGGTGCCTACCGCCTCTCCTGGCGCGACGCCTCCGGCGCCCTCCGCACCGCCGACGCGACCGTCTCCTGACCCCGCCACGCCGCGGAAAACCGTTCCCCCCGCCGTAAAAAAAACGCCGCGGACGTCTATTGCAGGGTGAAGCCCCCGTTTCACCCCTCCAACCGAACCAAGGACCTACCGCCATGGACGAACCTCCCCGTCTCCTTCCCGAACGCCCTTCCTCTTCGCCTCGCTTTGCGGCGCCATGCGAAAGTCGCTGGGATTCAAGCTGCTGCTCTCGCTCTCCGAGCACATGGCCTTCGCCGCGGCCTTCGCGCTCTCGGCGCTCGTCGTCGCGGGCATGACCGGGGCCTACGCGGGCGCGGTCTTCCGGCACCGCGCCGCCGCGCTCGCGCTCGGCGGCCTCGCGCTCGCAAGCTACGCCGTGATGTTCGCCGTCCTGCGCCTCGAGTCGATGGCGCTGCTGCTGGGCACGCTCGTCCTCGTCGGCGTCCTCGCCTTCCTGATGGCCCTCACCGCGAAGATGAATAGGTAGCCTTCCGCGCCGTGGCGGGGTCCGCACCCCGCCACGGCGCGGAGGGCCGCGACGCGAAGTATCTTGCGCTTTGCGGTGCGTCGTGAAAACTCCTTGTCCGCCGCAGGGCGTTTTGGTAGAATAATGGCCATTCGAACACCTTCCGCACTTCAATGCCGACAGACCACGAAAACCTGTTCAATTCCGACTACGCCGACATGGCTAAGGCCCTGCTCGACGCGGGTGCGGAGTTCATGCTGGTCGGCGGTTTCGCGGTTTCGGTCCACGGGTATCCGCGAACGACGTTCGACATCGATTTCTGGGTTCGCCCGACACCCGAGAACGCGCCTAGGGTACTGGCTGCGCTCCGGGCATTCGGCGCTCCGCTCCGCGATGTCACCGTCTCGGACTTCGACCACCCCGACATGGTCGTCCAGATCGGCGTAGCTCCCCGGCGAATCGACATCCTCACGCGAATCGACGGCGTGACGTGGGACGAGGCCGCGCCGCAGATGGTTCGGGAAACGATCAACGGGCTGTCCTTTCCGGTCGTCGGGCTGGACGCGCTGATCGCCAACAAGCGTTCGACGGGGCGCGCGAAGGACGCCGCCGACGCCGCGGCGCTCGAGAAAATCGCGGAAAGGAGGAACCTATGAAGAAGGAAGTTGTCAGGAAGACCTCTCTCCGCGATGCGGAGGACGCCCTTTGCGCCGACCAGACCGCCACGGAGCGCCTGAGCATCCTCGCCGAGCTGAACCGCATCGGCCTTGCAGCGCTCGGCGTGGCCGACGAACCTCTCCGCCGCGACTTCGCGCGCAAGTTCACCTTCCGCGACTTTGCGGCGCGTCCGGCCTTCGTTCCCGCCTAGCCGAGAACGCGACCGGGAATTGTGGGGACAGGCTTCGCAAATTGTGATTACAACATACTGTTATTTCAACAAATCAAAAATCAACTACGGTGGAATCGCTCGAAATTGATTCACGGTGTGATTGACGCCGGAAGAGCGTCCGCTTGACGCCTCCCTGTGCCTCTGCTACGCTCCGTGTATTCCTGCCG
>JAFTHC010000088.1 GCA_017457625.1 Kiritimatiellia bacterium | reverse complement strand
GTCCGGACACCGCCACGCGACCTTGTAGGTCACGCCCGCGGCCTTCTCGGGCTTCACGACGGTGAGGATAGCGTGGCGAAGCTAGGCGGTCTGGCCGGGCTTGAGCTTCGGGAAGACGAGCAGGCCGTTCTTCTCCTCGAGCTTCACCTCCTTGCCGTCCACGAAGCCGTGGATGGCCTTGCCCATCCACGCGTAGCGGCGGAACGCGGCGGTGCCGCCGCGCTTGAGGGTGAGCGCCATGCAGCCCTTCTCGGGATAGCCCGAGGCGAGCTTCCAGGCGGCGGTCTCGCGGTCCATCGGGACGTTCACGACCCACGCGCCCTTCTCCTTGGTGACGGCGTTCTCCCAGACGATCTGCATCGACTGCGGGGCGGTGCCGCCGCAGCAGCCGGCGATGGAGCGGAACTTGCTCAGCGAGATGCTGTTCGGGAGCGAGCCGCCGGTGAAGCCGCCGATCATGCGCTTGTCGATGTCGTGGTAGGTGATCGAGCCGTCGGGCGTGTCGGGCTTCGTGTTGTCGCACACGACGTAGGTCGTGCTGTCGACCTGGTTCTCGACGAGCTGGTTGCGCGCGAAGAGGTTGATGTCGTTCCAGTATTGCGGGAGGCCGCTCTGGATGAGCTGCCAGGCGCAGCAGATCATGTCCTTGATGCAGCAGGTCTCGCAGTGCTCCTCCTCCATCGGGTGCCACTGCGCGTATTCGGGGACCCAGCCGAAGGACGAGGAGAGCGAACGGGCGTAGTCGTAGACGCCCTTCGCGGCGGCGAGGTAGTCCTTGTCGCCGGTGGCGCGGGCGAGCTTGGCGAGGCCGGTCGCGAACCACACGGCGGAGTGGACGTGGCCCATGAACTCCTTCTTGTAGTTGAAGTAGCGGGCGGGGCCGAGGACGCCGTTGGCGAGGCCGACGGCGAGGTCGAGCGCGACGTCGTCCTTCGCGACGAAGTAGCGGTCGACGAGCGCCTCGAGCATGACGCCGTTGCGGATGCACTGTTCGCCGCGGCCGGTGTGGCGCGTGAGGTCGAAGCCGCCCTCGAGGAGGTAGACGTCGTTCGGGAACTCGTAGATCGGCGCGGGCTCCTCGGAGTCGCCGGACCAGAACGTGCGGACCTTGCGCTCGATGACGAGCGAGCGCATGCCGCGGACGAGCCCCGCGGCGCGCGCGTCGGCGTCCTTGTCGGCCGGGTCGTTGCGGACCATGCGGTTGAGGGCGGAAAGCACGTAGCCCATCTCGTGGAACGAGGAGTGCATCGTGTGCGTCCAGGGGAACTTGCGGTGGTAGCGCAGGCCCTTGGGGCCCCAGTCGGAGAGGACGTAGCGGCGGAAGGAGGCGAGCACGTCCGCGCCGCGGCCGTCGCCGAGGATGCGCATCGTCGCGTCGAGCCCCTCGTACCAGGAGGCGACGAGCTCCGCGTCGTCGACGCGGCAGTGCGCGGCCTCGGCCGGCTTCTTGTTGGGGAGGATGAGCCAATACGGCAGGTTGTCGTTGGCCGGATCGACCATCGTCGTGAGGTAGTTCAGGGAACGCTCCGCGCAGGCGCGCAGGTCGAAGTGCTTGTAGTGCATGGGTGGTGCCGTTTGGTGTTGGAAAGACGTCTTGCGACGGCCCGTGATTCTACCCCCCGCCCGCGCCGCAAGTCAAATCGCCGCGCGCACGTGAAATGAAAAAAGAAGAGGGGCGGCCCGGCCGGGCCGCCCCTCCCGCGGAGAGCGCGCGTCGCGCGCTACGCCTGGGCCTTGTCGCCCATTTCGGCGATGGCCGCCTTGCGCGAGAGCTTGATGCGGCCGCGGTCGTCGACGCCCAGGCACTTGACCCAGAGCTTGTCGCCTTCCTTGCAGACGCCGTCCATCGACTTGAGGAACTTGTCGCTGAACTCGCTGATGTGGCAGAGGCCGTCCACGCCGGGGAGGATTTCGACGAACGCGCCGAACGCCTTGACGCCCGTCACCGTGCCCTCGTAGAGCATGCCCTCCTCGGGCTCGGCGCAGGACTTGTTGATCTCCTTCTCGGCCGCGTCCATCGATTCCTTGCTCGTGGCGTAGATCGAGACCTTGCCGGAGTCGTCCTCGGCGATGTCGATCTGCGCGCCGGTGAGGGCGCAGATGCCGCGGATGTTCTTGCCGCCGGGGCCGATGAGGGCGCC
>JAFTHC010000087.1 GCA_017457625.1 Kiritimatiellia bacterium | reverse complement strand
TTCCTGCGCGACCTGCTCGAGCCCGACCCGGCCAAGCGCCTCGCGGATCCCGCCGCCATCACGCGGAGACTGGATGCGATCGGCCGCGCCATCGCCCCCGCCACGCGGAGGCGGCGCCGCGCGGCCGGCTTCGCCCTAGCCGTCGCCGCGATTCTCGCGACGGTCGCGGGCGTGCTCCACTTCCACGCGGAGCCTGTCACCGCCATCGGATCTCACGCAGAGAGCGCAGAGAGCGCAGAGAGCGCGGAGCCCGGTCCCGCCGCCGGATGGGGTTCGGGGGAGGCGGAGCCTCCTCCGGTTGCCATTGTCTTCCCCGCGTATCCCATGCCGCCGCGCCTCGATTCGGTCTGGCAGGGCGAGGACCGCGGCCCCCTGCAGCTGCTCGGCACGTTCCGGATGCTGCCCATCGTTCGTCTCGAGGCCGAGGCCTTCACAGGCGACGGGGCGGAGATTCTTCGCAAGCTGCATGAAGGGGACGGCGCCTGGTCCTCCTGGACGCGGGATCGCGCCGCGCTCGAACGCGCGAAAAACGTCTGGTCGGAGGCCGTCGGAATCGCCCGGAAGGAAGCCGCCTACGCCGACGCCGCCCCCGCGGCGCGCGTCCGCCTTGCCCTCTGCCTCGCCCGTCTTTCGTGGACCCATGTCGCCAACGCCGACCACGGCGCGGCCGACGAGCCGTATCGCGCCGCCCTCGCCGCCGTCGATCCGCTCGTCGAGTCCGACCCCGCGCGCTACGGCCCGCTCCGGAGCTGGCTGCTCTCCGAACGCGCCTACATGGAGTGCATGGAGGGCCGCTTCGGCGAAGCGGCGGAGGACCTGAAGGAGTCCGGCCTCCTCTGGGCCGCCTACGCGCCGGACGACGACCCCGGATGCACGGCGCAGCTCGCCGTGATCGCCGCGTCGCTCGGCGGAATGGTCAAGGCGGTCGGCGATCCGGCGAACGCCATCAAGCCGACCGAAGGCGCCATCAAGGAGCTGGCCGGCCTCGTCGGCGATCCCCCCGTCCCGGACGGCCCCGCCTCCGCCGCCCTCGCCAATCTGCTGGTCGGCTGCCACTACCGGCTCGGCGACCTCGATGCGTCCATCGCGAACCGGCTCGAGGCCCTGCGCCACTACCGGCTCGCGCTCGACGCATGGCGAAGCGTCCGCGCCGCGACGGGCGCCTCCGACCCCGATGCCGACGCCCAGATCCTTGGCCGCATCGGCGGAGCCCTCGCCGAACTCGAACGATACGCCGAAGCCGCGGACGCCTGGGCGGAGATGCGCGAAGCCCTGCGGGAGCCCCTTGCCTCCGACCCCGCGCGCTACCGCCCCGTCGTCGCCGACATCCTTGGCAACGAAGCCCGCGCCTTCCGCCTCCTCGGCGACGAGGAAGCCGCCCGCGCCCGCGAAGCCGAGGCCGCGGCCCTCCGCGCGGCGCCCTAGCGCGCCCGGCGCCCGGCCGCCCCCCGGGGGACCGCTTCCCCCGCATCGCGGCCGGCGACGACATCGACGAAATCGACAACATCGAAGAACCCTCGCCGGCAGTGTACAGGTTGCCTTCGGTGCGGGGTTCGGAGCGGGCGGGCTCCATTCCGGACGCACCGTTTTCCTTTGGTCTTCGGTGCGGGGATCGTCGATGTCGTCGGCATTGTCGATGTCGTCGACCGGCCTTGGCGAACTTTCCGCTTGCATCTTACCTCAGTTTATGGCAGATTTTACGGCAGGCGGAGAAAATGCCATGAAATACCCTTACATCCCCCGGTTGATGGAGCCGCTGGTCCTGGAGGTCTCGAAGGAGTATCCGGCGGTTCTGCTGGTCGGTCCGCGCCAGACGGGCAAGACGCGGATGCTGCAGAAGCTGGCGGAGGGGACGGACCGAGGATACGTGTCGCTCGACGACCTCACGAACCGAGCGCTCGCCAAGCAGGATCCGGCGATGTTCCTGCAGCTGCACCCGGCGCCGGTGCTGATCGACGAGGTGCAGTATGCGCCGGAGCTCTTCAGCCAGATCAAGATGGCGGCGGACGCCCGCCGCGAGCCCGGCGCCTACTGGCTCACGGGATCGCAGCCGTTCCGTCTGATGAAGCTCGCGGGCGAGACGCTCGCCGGACGGGCGGCGATCCTCCACATGGACGCCCTTTCGCACCGCGAGAGCGCGGGCGCAGCCGCCGCGCCGCCGTTCGCGGTCTCCCCGGAGGACTTCCGCGCCCGCGCCGCCGCCGCCGCTCCGCTCGCCACGCCCGCCCTCTTCCGGGAGATCTGGCGCGGGGCGCTCCCCGGCCTCGTGTCGGGCGAGTTCACGAACCGCGACGTCTTCTACTCGAGCTACGTGCAGACCTACATCGAGCGCGACGTGCGCGACCTGTATCCGGGCGTCGACCCGATCGCGTTCTCGCACCTGCTCCGCGCGGTCGCCGCCCGCACCGCGCAGGAGGTGAACGTCCACGAGATCGCCAAGGAGCTCGGCGTCGGCGACACGTCCGTCCGGACCGGGCTCGGCGTCCTGGAGAAGTCGGACGTCGTCCACCTGCTGCACCCGTATTCGTCCAACGCGCTCAAGCGCGCCGTGAAGTCGCCCAAGCTCTACTTCTTCGACACGGGCCTCGTAGCCTTCCTGACGCGCTGGTCCTCGCCCGAAACGCTGGAGGCCGGCGCGATGTCGGGCGCCGTCTTCGAGAACTGGGTCGTGAACGAGGTCCGCCGCTCGTTCTCGCAGCGGGGGATCGAGCCGCCGCTCTGGTATTACCGCGACCGCGACGGCAAGGAGATCGACCTCGTGCTCGAGCGCGACGGCGCGCTGCATCCCGTCGAGATCAAGAAGAGCGCTGCGCCGAGGCGCGAAATGGCCGCCGCCTTCCGGATGCTCGACCCCGCGCCGCAGCCGCGCGGGACGGGCGCCATCGTCTGCATGGCCGGCGAGGCGGGCGCCGTCTCGTCCGACGCCCTCGTCCTCCCAGCCTGGGCGATCTAGTCTCGCAAGTCCTCCCCGGCGCGCGG
>JAFTHC010000086.1 GCA_017457625.1 Kiritimatiellia bacterium | reverse complement strand
GACGACTGGATCGCCGTGCGCAACTGGTTCAACTTCGACATCCACAACGTCGGCGGCTCCGGCCTCGACGCGAACGGCGCGCAGGCGCACTTCCGGGCGGCGGGCACCTACCAGATCCCCTACCGCTGCTGCGTCCCCGAGACGCTCGACGGGCTGCTGCTCGCCGGGCGCAACATCTCCGGCACGCACAAGGCGCACTCGAACTTCCGCGTGATGACGATCTGCGCGGACGTGGGCTACGGCGCCGGCACGGCGGCCGCGCTCGCGGCGAGGGCGGGCGCGCGCCCGCGCGACGTCGACGTCTCCGCCGTCCAGCGCCTCCTCCGCGCCGCCGGCTTCGAGCCGTGATCGCTCGCGCCGTCTCGGACGCCGGGTGCCCGGCGGCGAACGCCGCGAGCTGCTCGTCGGTGCGGTTGTAGCGGCCGGCGGAAATGCTTCCCGCATCGCACGCCGCTCCGGCCGCTCCGTGTGGCTCGGTGTTCACGACAGGGAGGCAGGGCCGCGGATCTTCTGCAGTTCTTGCCGAATACGGACACCGCCGCCAGACTATGGCGGCACGGCAACGAACGGAGAGAACCATGCGAAAATCATCCGCCCGCCCACGCCAGTTCCTCAATTGCAGAGGAGCCTTGAATACAACAACGACGACGATACCGACGACATCGACGAACCGCGCACAAAAGGCCGAAGGCGCGAGGTGCGGACGGAATCGGAACCGCCCGCCCGCGACAGTTGCGCGGCGGCATTCTCGGGGAGCCCGTGGCGGGGTGCAGATCCCGCCAAAAACGCGGTCTGGAAATTCCGGCCGGTTTCGGGTATGCTCTTGCGCCGTCGTCCGGCAAACGATTCGCCGGCGGACAGTGGAACTCCCCCGATGAAAACACGCAAAGACGCCCGCTACGCCGTCGCCTGCCTCTCCAGCATGGGGCTGCGCATCACCCCCGAGGACCGCATGGCGGTCCACAACTCCAACCGCTTCTACCTCCAGGCGACGAGTGCCGAGACGAACGTCCTCAACGTCACGAGCAGCCTCGGCCCCGAGTGCCTCGTGATGACGCGCTTCGTGGCGGGGAGCCCGCTCGCCGCGTTCATCAAGGCGCAGCTGCGCGCGCGCAACATCGCGTTCACCGGTCCCGAGGTCCCGCAGGGCGGGCCGTGGGGCTACCGGCACCAGTTCAACGTCGCGGACTCCGGCTTCGGCCTGCGCGCGCCGCGCGTCTGGAACGACCGCGCCGGCGAGGTCGGGCGCACGCTCGACGCGAAGGACTACGACACGGCGGAGATCTTCGGCAGGCAGGGCGTCGCGATCCTGCACCTCTCCGGACTCATCGCCGCGATGAGCCCCGAGACGACGAAGGCGTGCCTCGCGCTCGCGAAGGCCGCGAAGAAGCACGGCACGCTCGTCTCGTTCGACCTCAACTACCGCGCCACGTTCTGGAAGGGCCGCGAGGCGGAGCTCAAGAAGGCGTTCCACCAGATCGCGTCGGTCGCGGACATCCTCGTCGGCAACGAGGAGGACTTCCAGCTCTGCCTCGGCATGAAGGGCCCGGAGGCGGGCGGCAAGGACCTCGCCGCGAAGATCGAGAGCTTCAAGGGCATGATCGAAACCGTGGCGAAGAAATACAAGAACGCCAAGATGTTCGCGACGACGCTGCGGCAGGTCGTCTCCGCCGGGCGCCACCTCTGGGGCGCGATCCTGCGCGCCGACGGCAAGTGGTTCGTCGAGGAGCCGCGCGAGATCGACGTGCTGGACCGCATCGGCGGCGGCGACGGCTTCACGGGCGGCCTGCTCTACGGCGTGCTGAAGGGCTGGGACGGAGAGAAGTGCCTGCGCTTCGGCTGGGCCTCCGGCGTGATGGCCGCGAGCTCGCTCAACGACTACGCCGAGCCGGCGGACGAGAAGCAGGTCTGGGACGTCTACGCGGGCAACGCCCGCGTCCAGCGGTAGCGCGTTCCGACATGAAGGTCCCGACGACCGACGCGGCGCTGCTGCGCGACCTCGCGTCCGCGGAGAGGCCGGAGCGGTGGGCGGCGTTCGTCGCCGCCTACCGCCCGCCGATGCTCGAGATGCTCCGCGCCGACTTTCCCGGCCTCGACGCGGAGGACCTCGTGCAGGAGACGCTCCTCGCCCTCGCGGCGGTTCTTCCGCGCTACCGCTACGACCCCGCGCACAAGGGGCGCTTCCGGTCCTACCTCTTCGGCATTCTCCGCAACAAGGCCAAGGCGCAGCTCCGCGCGAGCGGCCGCGCCGCCGCGCGCGACACCGCCTTCGCCGCCGTCGCCGCGGACCGCGCCGCCGCCGACCGGTCCGAGGCCGAGGAGCGCGAATGGCGCCACGCCGTCTACGAGATCGCCCTGCGCGAAATCCTCGACGACCCCGCCCTGCGGGAGCGCACCAAGCAGATCTTCCTCCGCACCGCGATCCGCGGCGAATCCCCCGAGGACGTCGCCGCCGCCTTCGGCATGAAGCGCAACGCCGTCGACCAGGCCAAGAACCGCGTCCTCGCCCGCCTCAAGGAGAAGATCGCGCAGCTGGAGGGCGTCTGATGCCCGCGGCGCCGTCGCTCGACGCCTGGCTCCGTTCCGGCTCCGCCGCGGCGGCGGAACCCGCGTCCCCGCCGCTTGCGGACGGCGCCGCGTTCGGCCCGTTCCGCATCCTCGGGCTGCTCGGGCGCGGCGGCTCCTCCGACGTCTACCGCGCGCGCCAGGAGCCCGCCGGCCTCGTCGGCGCGCTCAAGGTCCTCCGCGACGCCTCCGCCGCCGGGCGCTTCGCCCGCGGCGTCCGCTTCCTCGCGGAGCATCCCCATCCCGCCCTTCCGCGCTATCTCGGCTCGGGCGAGACGGACGGCCGCGCCTGGCTCTTCCTCGAGGAGCTCGTCCCCGCGCCGCTCCCGCGCTCGGACCGCGCCGTCGCGCGCTTCCTGCTCGCGCTCTGCCGCGGCGTCGCCCATTTGCACGCGCTGGGGTTCGTCCACCGCGACATCAAGCCGGACAATGTCTTGTTCCGCGCAAACGGCGCGCCCGTCCTGATCGATTTCGGCCTCGTCAAGGACGTCCGGGAGCCTCCCCCCGTCCTTCCGGACGCCGGCGGCCCGTCCGTCGTCGGCGGCCGACGCGTCGGCGTCGGCACGCCGGGCTGGTCCGCGCCGGAGCAGTTCGACCGGGGCGAAGCCACGCCGACCTCCGACGTCCATGCGCTCGGCGTCCTCGCGGACGCCTGCTTCGGCGGAAGGCCGCCCCGCGCATGGCGCCCGATCGTCCGGCGCGCCACGAGCTCCCTGCCGGCCGAGCGTTTCCCGGACGTGGCGTCCTTCGCCCGCGCGATCCGGCTCCGCCACGCGGGCCGCTGGGCCGCGACCGCCCTGATGCTCGCCGCATTCGCCGCCGTCGTCCTCCCGGGCGGACGCGCGGAGCCGCGCGCCCGCCCGACGGGACGGCCCGCCGCCCCGGAATCCGTCGCGCGCTTCAAGGCGCGCGAAGCCTCCCGCGAGGAGCGCTGGGCGCCGTTCTGGAACGACTTCCGCGCGTGGTGCGCCGCAAACGGTTCCCCGCTCGCCGACCGCGTGCCCGGCGCCGGAAAGGCCGGCAACGCGATGCTGCTCGCGCAGGGCCGCGGCTTCCACGTGCAGTATTCGATCTCCGACGCCGGCCGCCTGCAGCTCGAGCTCTATTCCTCCATCGAAGAGGCCGAGGCCGCCGGCACCACGCCGCAGGCGGTCATGGAGCGCATGTTCGCGCACCGAACGGAAATCGAAGCCCGCTTCGCCGACCCCGCCACGCTCGAAACGGGCTGGTTCTCCGGCAAGGCGGGCGCCCGCTCGCGCGTCACGCGTTTCGTCCGGCCCGGCGTCGTCGACCCGGCGCGCCCCGACCCCGCCGCCATCGCCCGCGCCGCGGCCGACGGCGAAGCTCTCCTCGCCGCCCTGCGCGACCTGGGCGAGCTGCGGTAGCGCGGCCGGGCCGGGAAGGCGCCGGCCGGGCGCTTCGCGCCCGGTGCCGGGTTCTCGGGATCTGGGATTCTCGGATTCTGGCGTCGGGTTCTCGGCGCGCGGCGTTGCCGCGCGGCCGGATTCTCGCTAGATACCGGCGCCCCCGAGATTCCGCCGCGAGATTCCCAGAATCCGAGAATCCCAGAACCCGGCACCCGGCCGCCGTGGCGGCCGGGCTCTCGTGCTGGCGCCGGCCGGGCGCTGTGCGCCCGGTGCCGGGTTCTCGGGATCTGGGATTCTCGGATTCTGG
>JAFTHC010000085.1 GCA_017457625.1 Kiritimatiellia bacterium | reverse complement strand
GCACCGCCGCGCCGAGCATCAGCCCCGCCATCGTGGCGACGGCGCGCGCGAGGCGCCGCGCCGCGTCCATGCGGTCGCGCTCCGCGAGGCCCTTGAAGACCGGGACGAAGGCGGACGTGAGCGCGCCCTCGCCGAACAGGCGGCGGGAGAAGTTCGGGATCGCGAAGGCGACGTAGAACGCGGAGCTCTCGAGCCCGGCGCCGACGAAGTGCGCCATCAGCCATTCGCGGACGAGCCCGAGCACTCGGCTGGCCATCGTGAAAAGGCCCACCGTGCCGGCATGCCGGCGCAGGCCGGCGGAACTCGCGGACTCGCGCGACATGGCGCGCATTCTAGCACACCGCCCCGCCGCGCCGCAAACCCGCCGCCCCGCGCGCCGGCACGCCGGGGTTGAAGCGGGCGGCGCCGTGTGCTAGACTCCGCGCCCACGGAAAACGACGAACCATGCTCAAGATCGCCCTCCCCAACAAAGGCTCCCTCTCGGACGGCGCCGTGTCGGTCGTCTCCGAGGCGGGCTACGACTGCAAACGCTCCGGCAAGGAGCTCGAGAAGGCCGACGCCGCGGCCGGCGTCGAGTTCTTCTTCCTGCGCCCGCGCGACATCGCCGTCTACGTGGCGCGCGGCGTGATCGACCTCGGCATCACGGGGCGCGACCTCAACGAAGACGCGCAGACGCCCGCGCTCGAAGTGCTCCCGCTCGGCTTCGGCAAGTCGTCCTTCCGCTACGCCGTTCCCGCCGGCAGCGGCCTGCAGCCGGCGGACTTCGGCGGCAAGCGCATCGCCTGCTCCTACCGCAACATCGTCGAGCGCGACCTGAAGCGCCGCGGAATCGGGGCGACGGTCGTCCGCGTGGACGGCGCCGTGGAGATTTCCGTGAAACTCGGCGTCGCGGACGCCGTGGCGGACGTCGTGGAAAGCGGCGCCACGCTCCGCAGCGCGGGGCTGGAACCCGTCGGCGAGCCGGTCATGCGGAGCGAGGCGATCGTGGTCGCGCGCGACGAAGCGACGGCCGCGCGGCCCGAGGCGGTGCGCTTCCTGCACCGCATCAAGGGCATCGTCGTGGCGCGCTCCTACGAGATGCTCGAATACGACATCCCCCGCGCGGCGCTCGAACAGGCGGTCGTCCTCACGCCCGGCATCGAGTCGCCGACCGTGGCGCCGCTGAACGATCCCGACTGGGCCGCCGTGAAGGCGCTCTGCCTGCGCAAGGGCATCGCCGAGACGATGGACAAGCTCGAAGCGCTCGGCGCCAAGGGAATCGTGGCCACCCCGATCCGGGCGGCGCGGATTTAGGCGGGCGCGGGGCGTCGGCATGGAACCGGAACGGACTTCGCATTCGGTCCGCGAAACGCAGGCCTTCGCCGCGGAACTCGCCCGCCGCTTCGGCCCCGGGCGCGTCTGGGCGCTCGAAGGCGACCTGGGCGCGGGCAAGACCGCGTTCGTGGCCGGGCTCTGCGCGGGACTTGGCGTCCGGGCCGCCGTCTCCTCGCCCACCTTCGCGATCGCCAACGAATACCGCGACGCCGCCTCGCGCCGCCGCGTCGTCCACCTCGACCTCTACCGCCTCTCCGGCCCGGAGGAACTCGACTCGGTCGGATGGGACGACTACCTGGACTCCGGCGACACGCTCGCCGTCGAGTGGCCGGAGCGCGCGGGCGACCGCCTGCCGCCGGACGCAGTCCGCGTCCGCATCGGCCGCGGCCCCGGCGAGGACGACCGCCGCCTGCTGGTCTCCGCGCCGCCCGCCTGACCCGCCCGCCCGACGCGGAAATTCCGCTTGTTTCCGGCGGGGGGAATCTGGTAGTATGCAGTCCCGTTACGCCCCCTGCGACTTTCGAATTTCAACCCAAGGAGTCCCGTCATGTCAACCGAAATCACCATCCGCCACGTCAAGCTCAGCGTCGCCCTCCAGAACGCCGCGCAGAAGAAGGCCGACAAGCTCGCCGCCGACTACCCCGCCGTCGAACACGTCCGCATCGTCTTCGACGAAGAGGGGCACAAGTATTCCGTCGCCCTCGCCGTCCAGGGCGGCCAGAAGACCACGGTCGACGCGTCCGCCAAGGACGCGGACGCGACCGCCGCCCTCAACGCCGTCTTCGACAAGGCCAACGCGCAGCTCCGCCGCGCCTCCAAGAAGCGCCAGGAAGTCCGCAAGTAGTTCCGGAAAGGCCCTCCCGTGACCGTCGAAAAGGAAGTCACGCTCGTCAACAAATACGGCATGCACGTGCGCCCCGCCGGGGCGCTCGCCAAGCTCTGCCAGAAATACGAGTCCGAAATCACGTTCGAAAACGCCGGCAACAAGGTGTCCGGCAAGAGCGTGCTCGGGCTCATGACCCTCGAAGCGCCCGTCGGCACGGTCCTCAAGGTCGTGGCCGAGGGCGGCGACGCGGATCTCGCGGTCGCCGAAATCGAGGAACTCGTCAAAAACCACTTCGGCATCGCCGACGAATAGGCATCCAGATGAAGAAAATCCTTTTCCTCTGCGCCCTCGCGGCGCTCGCGGCCGGGTGCACCACGCACGTCCGCATCCGCACCGAACCCGAAGGCGGCGTCATCCGCTACCGCGGCGAAGGCCGCGCGAATTTCCGCTGGAAATACGCATACCCGACGAAGACGAAGACGGAGTTCGACACCTACTACGGCCGCATCACGACCTACGCGACGTGGCCGGACGGCGCCGAGTCCGACAAGGTCACCGTCCCGCTTTCGTCCTTCGCCGATCCGCCCGAGATCGTCCTCGTGAAGCCCGGCCACCGGCCGCCGCCCGCGAAATAGCGCCCCGCCATGGCCGGCTCGAAGGCCGTCGCCTTTCTCCAATACGTTCCGCTGCGCCTCGCGGTGGGACTCGTGGACCTCCTGCCCGTCCGCGTCGCGCTCGCGCTCTCGCGCGGCGTCGGCGCGCTGGCCTGGATTTTCCTCCCCGGCCGCCGCCGCACCGCGGTGTCCAACGTGAAGCTCGCGGGCGTCGCGGCGGACGACGCGGCCGCGCGGCGCATCGCGCGGGCGTCGTTCGAGAGCTTCGCGATGCTCGCCGTCGAATCGCTCAAGGCCTCGAAACTGATCACGCCGGACACGGTGGACCGCTACGCCGAATTCGTCCTCCCGCCCGAGACGCGCAAGCTGCTGAAGGACCCGGCGCAGGCCGTGATCCTCGGCTCCGCGCACATCGGCAACTGGGAGCTGTCGGGCCACATGATTTCGTTCGTCAAGCCCCTCGTCGCCGTCGCGCGCAACTTGGACAACCCCTACGCCCAGCGCTTCATGCGCAAGCGCAACCCGCGCCGCCGGATCGAAATCGTCGCCAAGCACAGCAAGGACCGCCTGGCGCTGCTGCGGCCGCTGCGCTCCGGCAAGCTCCTCGGCCTCATCTGCGACCAGCACGCCGCGAGCCACGGCGTCGTGGCGCCGTTCTTCGGCCGCCCCGCCGCCACGGTCGCCTCGCCCGCGCGCCTCGCGCTCGCGACCGGCGCGCCGATCGTGTGCGGCTTCTGCCTCCGCACCGGCCGGATGAAGTTCCGCATGGAGGCCACCGAACCGATCCGGCCCAAACCCACCGGCGACCGCGACGCGGACGTCCTCGCCCTCACGACGGAAATCAACCGCCGGATCGAGGAAATCGTCCGCCGCTACCCCGGGCAGTATCTCTGGTCGCACCGCCGCTGGCGCGACCCGCACCCCGCGACACCCGCCGGGAACTGACCGCCTCTCTTCTCTACGGGCGGTTCTCGGACTTCACGTTGCCGTTCGTCCACGGCATGTGGCGGTAGTCGCGGACATTCGGGAGATCCAGCGCCATCCGGTTGCCGCGCCCGTGACCGGTCAGACGCTTGACACGGACGCCCCGCGCCGCGAGCGCCTCGCGGGAGTGTCCGATGTTCTCCGCTTCCTCGCATCTCCGTTGCGCCCGCGCGTGCCGGACGGCCAGCGGCCAACCGACGAACAAGACGGCGACGTACGCCCAACAGAGAACGGCCATTCCCTCGGGCGTCATCCACGGAAGCTCGGCTTCGAACCACACGGCGAAATAGCCGATCGCGAAAAGAGCGACCAACGTCCCCGTCGCGACCGCCATCCCCGTCACGACCGGATCCCCCCGCCGCGACGGCCGTGCGCCTCCGGATTTCCCGCCGCGATCCGTTTCGTCCATTTTGTCCGCTACGCTCTTTTCGCCCATGGCCCGGCAAACTATCAGAAAACCTCCCTTCTTTCAACCCCGCTTCAATCCCACCGTAGAAAAATTACCTTGCATTCCCGTCCGCTTTCCCCTAGACTCCCCGCCCGTCACCCCCACCCGCGCCGCCGTTTTCCCCCACCCGCGCTGCCGTTACCCTACGCCATTCTCCCCGCATCAATCCCGCCGTGAATCAAAAAGGAATTCCGCCATGAGCCGTCCGATCTACTCCGATCCCTTCGCCTGCTTTTCCGTGTCCGTCGCGGTCTGGATGGCCGCGAACGCGGGCACGGTCCTGTTCGTTCTCCTGGCCGCGGCCGCCGTGGCCCACGGCTGGAAGGCCGCCGGCCGCGCGATCGACCGGCATGAAACGGGCATCGACCGCGAGTTC
>JAFTHC010000084.1 GCA_017457625.1 Kiritimatiellia bacterium | reverse complement strand
CGGCATCAGCCAGCGCACCGAGCCCGACGGCATCGAGCTGATTGCCAAGAACATCTTCAAGAACGGTAATGCGGCTATCGACACCGTGCTGGCCATCCACATTCCCGAGACGCCCGCCGGGCAAGCCGTGGGCCGCCGGCTCGACCCTGTCGCTGGCGCAGATCGACGCCCTGCCGGCGGGGACGAAGGTGCTGGTCGGCTACAAGTCCGCCGGCCCGGTCACGGCCAGGACGCCCGTTTTCTCGCTCTGCGGCCCCAAGTGGAACAGCCCCGACACCTACTACTGGACGAGCGCCGGCGGCCTCGTCCCCGGCGACCGCATCACCGAGCGCACCATTCCGAAAGGCGCCATCGTCTTCTTCCGGAAGTGAGCCGCCGGGCTCGCGCGCCCTAGTATTCGTTTTCGAGCATGTCCCGCAGCATCTTCGCTTCGTCCGCGCGGCCGAGCCCGTCGAGCAGCGGCAGCGCTTCGCGCGCGATCGGCGGGACGAGCTCCGGGTCGTGGTAGAGAAGGCACGTGGTGAGGAAGTAGCTTGCCGCGTCGTCCTTTCTGCCGCGGGCCAGCGCCGTGCGCGCCAGCCCCGCGTAGGCGTGGATGCGCAGCGCCTTGAACTCGTCCGGGGCGCAGCGCTCGACGGCCTTGCGGAACTGCTCGTCCGCGCCGTCCGCGTCCCCGCGCGCGAGCAGCAGCTCCGCGAGGCGAAGCGTGGCTTCGGGCAGGTATTCGGAACGGGCGTCGATCCCGCACGCCGTCCGGAACGCCTCCTCGGCCTCCGGCGCGCGCCCGGCGGCGCGTTCGGCGCGCCCGGCGAGCGTCCAGGCGGCCTGCCGCCAGGCCGGCTCCTGCGCCTGCTGCGCCATGAGGCGCGCGGTGGCGGCCGCGCGCCCGAACTGCTTCGCGTCGAACTGGTGCTGCGCCAGCCACGCGAACTGCCCGGGCGTGAAGCGCGCGCGCACCGGATCGGAGACGAGCTCCTCGAAGAGCGCGGCCGCCTCGTCGGCCTTGCCCTCGGCCTGGAGCGTCGTGGCGAGGGCGAAGCGCGCGTCGCGCTTCGTCTCGTCGCCGGGGTCGGCGGCGAGCGCGCCGCGCAGCGCGGCCTCGGCGCCGGCCAGATCGCCGCCCTCGCGCAGCACGGCGCCGCGCCAGAAGAGCGCGTCCGCCTTGCGGGGGCTCTCCGGATGCTCGCGAACGAGTCGGTCGAGCGCGGCGGCCGCCTCGGCCTTGCGGTCGAGCCGCAGCAGTTCGGCGCCCTGCTGGAAGAGCGCGTCCGCGACGCCCTCGCCGCCGGGCCAGTCGCGCACGTAGGTCTGCCACTGGGCGAGCGCCTCGGCGCCGCGCCCGGCCGCCGAAAGCGCGCTTGCGGCCGCGAGGCGCGCCTTCGGCGCGAGCGGCGAATCCGGGTGCCTGGAGACGAGCGCGTCGAACGCGGCGGCGGCGTCCGCGAACGCGCCGCGCAGGCGCAGGCGGTGGCCGAGGCGGTAGAGCGCGTCGGGCGCGTTGGGGTGGTCCGGGAACTCGGCGGCGAGGAGGCGGTAGTCCTGGATCGCCTCGTCCGGGTCGCCGCCGGCGGCGGCCGCTTCGGCGGCGAGCCAGAGCGCGTCGGCGCGCAGCTCCGGGTCCGCGAGCGCGGGCGGGATCGCGGCGGCGGCGCCCGCCGCGTCGCCGAGCTTGTGGCGGCACAGCGCGGCCTGGTAGGCGGCGCGCGGACGCAGCGGCGAACCGGCGGACGCGGACGAGGCGGCGAGCCGCGAAAACGCCTCCGCGGCCTCCTCGTGGCGGGCCAGGTCGAAGAGCGACTGCGCGCGGACGTAGGCCAGCTCGAGCGCGCGCGCCGCGTCCGGCGGCGGCGTCGCCGCGAGGGCGGCCTCGGCGGACGCGAGCGCGTCCTGCGGGCGGCCCGCCTTGCAGAACGCCCACGCGGCCGGGAAGCGCGCCTCGGCGGCGCGCGGGTCGGCCGGGTGCTTGGCGACGAGTTCCGAATAGAGGTCCGCGGCGGCGGCGTGTTCGCCGGCCTCGTAGCGGATGCCGGCCGCGAGGAAGAGCGCTTCGGCGCCGAGCCGGGCGTCCGGCGGGTCGTCCGCGAGCGCGCGCAGGAGCGAAACGGCGCGCTCCGGGTCGCGCTTCGGGCCGGGCGAGGCGAGCAGCTTGGCGAGCAGCAGCCGGGCGTAGGCGGACATGGAGCCCTTCGGGAATTCGCGCAGCTGCTTTTCCAGGTCCGCGAGCGCTTCGGCGCCGCGGCCCAGCGACTGGAGCGCGTCGGCGTGGTAGTAGAGCGCCATCTCGAGCACGTCGCCGGACGGCCCGTCCGCCAGGAGCGCCGCGTAGAGCTCCTCGGCCGCGTCGTCCATCCCCAGCTGCGTGAAGAGCGCGGCGCGCTTGAAGAGCGCCTTCTCGCGGAACGGCGAACCGGGGACGGCCGCCGCCTTGTCGTAGGCCAGGAGCGCGTCCTCGTCCTTGCCGAGAATGCGGCGCGCTTCGCCGAGGCGGAACCAGGCCGAATCGAGGCCGGGCGCGCCGGCGGGGGCGTCCGCGAGGAACGCCTCGTATTCGGCCGCGGCCTGCGCGTTGAGCCCGCGCGAAAAGAGCGCGTCCGCGAACTGCAGGCGGTCTTCGGCGGCGCGGGCGTCCGCGCCGCGCGCGGCGCACGCGGCGCCGAGGAGGCAGAGAGCGAGAAGCCGTTTCATGGGAGATGGCGCGGACGCCTCACGTGTAGCGCAGGACTTCGTCGACGGTCGTGGAGCCGTCGAGGATGTTGCGGATGCCGTCCTCGCGCATGGTGCGCATGCCGAGCTCGCGCGCCTTCTCGCGGATCGCGAGCGTGGGCTTCTTCTCGGTGATCATGAGGCGGATCGGGTCCGTGACGAGCAGGTGCTCGTAGAGGCCCTTCCGGCCCTTGTAGCCGGACTTGTTGCACACGTCGCAGCCCGCGCCGAACCAGAACTTGTTGCCCGCGACCTGGTCCTCCGTGAGGCCGAGGCGGCGCAGCGTCTCGGGCGTGGGGTCGTAGGACTGGGCGCAGTTCTTGCAGACCTTGCGGACGAGTCGCTGGCCGAGCACGGCGTTGAGCGTGGAGGCGATCAGGTAGGGCGCCACGTCCATGTCCACGAGACGCGTCACCGCGCCGGCGGCGTCGTTGGTGTGCAGGGTCGAAAAGACCAGGTGGCCCGTGAGGGACGCCTGGACCGCGATCTGCGCCGTCTCGAGGTCGCGGATTTCGCCGACCATGATCACGTCCGGGTCCTGGCGGAGGAAGGCGCGCAGCACGAGCGGGAACGTGTTGCCCTGGATCGGGTTGATCGGGACCTGCACGAGGCCGTCGATGTCGTATTCGACCGGTTCCTCGGCGGTGAGGATCTTGGTACCCTCCTTGTTGATGCGGCGCAGGCAGGAGTAGAGCGTCGTCGTCTTGCCGGAGCCCGTCGGGCCCGTGACGATGATGATGCCGTTGGGCTTCTCGATGTCCTCGCCGATGCCGTTGTAGACGTCCTCGGGCATGCCGAGGTTCTCCAGGTCGAGCGACACGACGGAGCGGTCGAGCACGCGGAGCACCACCGATTCGCCGAACTGCGTCGGGAGGCAGGAGACGCGGAGGTCGATCACGCGGCCGCCGACCGGCAGCTGGATGCGGCCGTCCTGCGGGAGGCGGCGCTCGGCGATGTTGAGGCCCGACATGACCTTGATGCGGGAGATGACGGGCGTGGCGAGCGTCTTCGGCGGGGCGGTCATCTCGTAGAGCGCGCCGTCGACGCGGTAGCGGATGTGGAACTCCTTCTCGAAGGGCTCGAAGTGGATGTCGGAGGCGCGAGCCTGCACGGCCTGGTGCAGCACGAGCTGCACGAGGCGGATGACGGGCGTGGAGTTGGCGGCCTCCGTGAGGGCCTTTTCGTCCATCTCCTCGCCGTCGCCGAGACCGGCCGCGGCGCCGGTCTCGAACTCGGCCAGCGAGAGGTAGTTGTCGACCGTGGAGTCCTGCGCGCCGTAGTAGCGGGAAATGCAGTCGAGCACCTCCTCCTTGCGCGCCAGGACGAAGCGGATTTCCTTGCCGAGGACGAAGCCGAGCTCGTCCGAGACGACCGGCGAGGGGATCGTGTAGGTGGCGAGCGTGACGGTCGTGCCGTCGAACTCGATCGGG
>JAFTHC010000083.1 GCA_017457625.1 Kiritimatiellia bacterium | reverse complement strand
GGTGTCCGCGCCGCCGCCGGAGCCGCCGCCGCCCACGACGAGGATGCGGGCCGTGCCGGCGCGCGTGACGGTGAAGACGCCTTCGCTCTCCGTGTCGGTGAACGTCCAGACGGTGTAGGGGCCGTCCTGCGCCGTCGTGGCGCCGGCGGAGGTCGTCGAGGCCGCGGCGTAGTCCGCGAGCGCGTCGAAGTCGATCGTCTCGGTGCAGGCGAGGGTCGCGTCGGTGCCGTCGACGCCGCTCACGGTGATGCGGTAGGAGCCGCCTTCCGCGAGGCCCGTCGCCGCGAGCGCGAAGCGCGTGCCCGCCGTGACGGTTCCGGAAGCCGGAACCATCGCGAGCGCGGCCGAGGTGTCGGTCGGGTCGTCCGTGCGCTCGATGGCGACCGAGAAGGTCGCCGAGGCCGCGTTGGTGCCGGGGATGCCGTAGAAGAAGAGGTCCGCGGCGCCGGCGACGACGTTGGTGACCGCGAGGCCGACGATCTGCGGCTCCTCGACGGCCGGGCGGCCGACGATGTGGACGCCCCAGCCGGTGAACTCGCCGGTGAGCGCGTCGGTCGTCTCATACCAGTAGTCCGTGTCGGGGTTCGGCAGATACTGGTTCTCGGTGAGCATCCACGCCTCCTTGCCCGCCGGCCACCAGATCAGCGGCTGGTCGAAGACGCCCTTCGCGGTCGCGATCGGACTGTTCGTCGGGACGCGGAAGACCATCTGGTAGCTCGCCGAGCCATCCCAGCCGAGCGTGTAGGTGCAGCTCGGCTTGGACTGAAGCGGCGCCTCGGCGAAGCCAGTCGCCGGGATCTCGAAGTCCACATACTGCAGCGCCGCGCCCTTCGGGTTGCCGCCCCTGTCGGCATAGAAGCGGTTGTTGCAGACGAGGAGCGGGTGCGCGCCGCGGAAGACGAACCGGCCGCCGTCCGTGAGCGCGAACTGGACGCGCGTGCTGTCGCGGTCGCCCGGCGCCATCGTGACCTGCGAGTCGTCGATCACGTATTCGTTCGGGCCGGCCATCCCCCAGACGCCGCGCAGGTAGAGCTTGGAGCCGCCCTCGATGCGGATGCCGCCGCCGACGCGGCCGTTGGACCAGTCGCCGAGGCCCCACTGGCCGTAGTCCCAGCCGAGGTCGATGTCCGAGCCGTCCTTGAAGACGAGCGAGGCGTTCTTGGCCGTGAGCTCGATGCCGCCGCCGTTGTTGTCCTGCGGGCCCCAGCGGCCCTTGAGGCCGGAGATCGTGAGCGAGGCGCCCTCGCGGACGTAGATGCGCTGGCGGCGCGAGGGAGAGTCCGTGCGCCAGAGGCCGAAGTCGGCGACGCCGGAATCGGACTTGAGCGTGACGTCCGCGCCCGCGGGAACCTCGAAGGAGACGGGCTTGAGGAGCGACGCGCCCGCGGGGATCGTGACCACGCTCGTCTCGCCCGCCGGGAACGTGAAGTAGGAGCCGGTGATCGGGAGGCCGGCCTGGTCGTGGCCCTCCATCGTGCCGTCCGGCTCCCACTTTTCGGTGTCGGTCCAGAGGCCCTCGCCGCCCTTCCACGCGTAGGTCTGGAAGTCGCCGACCCAGAAGTGGGCGCGCGAGGCGGCGTCGTTGCCGTCGTAGTCCGGCTGGCGCGTCGTGAACCACGTGGTGCGGCCGTTGGAGTTGGAGACGATCCAGTTGAAGCCGATCTCCTCGCCCCACTGATAGGTTTGGGTAATCGAGAACGCGCCGGTCTCCGTGAGCCGCACCTTCTGCTCCGTGTTCGTCGTGCTGCCGCGGAAAGAGCGGATGTCGTTCGGCCAGCGGTCGTAGAGGTGGTCCGTCGCGTAGAGCAGCGCCCAGTTGTCGCCCGCGCCGAGCGTCTGCAGGGCGCCGTTGAGGGTCGCCGTGCGCTGGTCGAGCGACCAGGAGATGCCGGTGTTCTTGTTGAGGTAGACCGCGCCGGCGGGCATCGTGACGCTCGCCGAGTCGTCGGAGGCGGCGGTCGCGCCGCCGGCGTCCGTGACGACGACCTGCCAGTAGTAGACGAGGCCGGGCGTGAGGCCGGTGGCGACGAGCGTGCCGGAGCCGGGCGCGGCGAGCGTCGTGCGCGCCGCGCGGGAGAGGCTGCCCGGGCCGTTTCCGACGAGGAGCTGCACCGTGTAGGGGGCGGTGCCGCCCGAGACCGTGTAGGAGACCGTGAGCTCGTCGCCCTGCGCCCAGTCGGTCGCGGCGGCCGAGAGCGAGACGAGCGACGTGCCGGCGAAGGTGACGGGATCGCTCCACGTCACAGTGCCGTCCGGGTCCACGAGCGCGACCGCGG
>JAFTHC010000082.1 GCA_017457625.1 Kiritimatiellia bacterium | reverse complement strand
CGCGGCGTCCGCCAGCGCGAAGGCCGCGAGACACGCCGCCGCCGCGGCCCCCGACAGGAGGAGCGCGGCGGCGAGGCGGGAAAAGGGTCGGGCGGAGGGTGTCATAAGCCGGATTCTGTCACCTCATGGGAGAAGGTTCGGATCATTCATCTGAGCGATCAACCCGGGACTGCGCCTTCCTTTCGGCCGGCACCGCGCGGGCCGCGCGGGCTTGGCCCCCTATTCGCTCTTGCTCCGGACGGGGTTTTCCGTGCCGCGCCTCGTCTCCTCGGCGCGCGACGGTCTCTTGCACCGCCCTTTCACCCTTGCTCCCGCGGTCGCCCGCGGGGGCGGTCTGTTCTCTGTGGCACTGTCCGTCGGCGCGGCTTGCCCGCGCCGCCCCCGCTTGTTGGGCGGGGCGCCCTGCCCTGCGGAGTCCGGACTTTCCTCCGGCGCGAACGCCGGCGACCCGATCGGCCCTCCGCCCGACGAAACTACTTCTTGAAGACCAGGCGCCCGCAGTAGTCGCAGGCCACGGTCTTCATCTTGGCCGGGTCGTCCTCCAGCTTGGTGTTGCGCTGCGCCTCCTGGATTTTCGAGGGCGGCAGCTTCATGTGGCAGCCGGGGCAACACGCCTCGTCCTTGCCCAGGTGGATCACGACGGGCCAGTATTTCTTGCCGAGGCGCTCGTAGTAGCTCAGGAACTTGCGCTTCTCGGGCACGTCGAGCGGCGCCACGAACGCCGCTCGGGCGTCCTTGGCCGCGAGCAGCGCGCGCTGGGTCTTGGCGAGCTCCAGGTCGATCTGCGCGACGTAGTCCTCGATGAACTTCGTCTGCTCGTCCTTGAGCGCCTCCATGGACTTCACGCCCGCGCGGGCGTCCTCGACGACGGCGCGGGCGTTTTGGAGGCGCGCCTCGTCGTCGTGCAAGGCGCGGGCCTCGCGGTCGATCTGCTGGTTCATCGCCTTGTATTCGTTGGCGTCGCGCAGCGTTTGGCGCTGCTTCTCCCAGCGGGCGATGATGGCCTTGTGCGTTTCGATCTCGTCTTCGATCGCGGCGATGTTCTTCTCGCCGGCGGCGACGCCGTCCCGCGCTTCCTGCAGGCGCAGGCCGACGCCGTCCACGCGGTCGGTCTCCTGGCGGCGGCGCAAGGGCAGGTCGCGGACCTTCTTCTCCAGGTCGCGGATGGCGGAATCCTGCTGCTGCAGGGCATCCAGTTCTTCGATGACGCTCACGGTGTTTGCTCTCCGTTGCTTTTTGCGTGGAATGACGACCGGGCAACCTACCAAAACGCCCCCCGCGTGTCAAGGCTTGCGCGCGGCGCGGGGGCGCGCTAGAATGCCGCGCCATGCGAAACGAAAGCAAACCCGGGCGCGGGGAAAAGGTCGCGCTCGTCTCGCTGGGATGCCCGAAAAACCTCGTGGACCTGCAGGTCGCGGCCGCCGCGCTCGCGGCGGCGGGGTTCGACGTGGGCGTGCCGGAGGGCGAGGCGGACGCGATTTTCGTGAACACCTGCGCGTTCATCGAGAGTGCCCGCGAGGAGGCTCTCGACGCGATCGAGGAGGCCTGCTCGCGCAAGGGCGCGGGCGGGCGCTGCCGCGCGGTCGTCGTGGCGGGGTGCCTGCCGCAGCGCTACCGCGGCAAGGTGCTCGAGGCGTGCCCCGGCGTGGACGCGATCCTGGGCACGGACGACCTGGAGGCCGCGCCCGCCGTCCTGCGCCGCGCGCTCGACGCGCCGGGCCGCCCCGTCGACGCCGTTTCGCCGGGCCCCTCGAAGAAGCTCTTCACGTCCAAGGCGCCGTGGTTCACGCTCACGCCCGGCCCCTACGCCTACCTCAAGGTCGCCGAAGGCTGCCGCCACGCGTGCTCCTTCTGCGCGATCCCCGGCATCCGCGGGCGCCTGCGCTCGCGCCCCGTGGCGGAGTGCGTCGCGGAAGCGCGCGCCCTGCTCCGCCGCGGCATCCGCGAGCTCGACGTGATCGCGCAGGACGTGACGGCCTACGGCCTCGACCTGCACGACGGCACGGACCTCGTGTCGCTGCTGCGCGCGCTCGACGCGCTTCCGGGCCGCTTCCGCGTGCGCCTGCTCTACGGCCACCCGGCCGGGATCACGGACGAGCTGCTCGATTTCGTCGCCGCGAGCCGCCACGTGCTGCCGTATTTCGACATCCCGGTGCAGCACTGCAGCGCTTCCGTGCTGCGCGCGATGCACCGCGCGGACACGGTCGCGCTCGTGCCGGACATGGCCGCGCGCATCCGCGCGAAAATCCCGGGCGCGACGCTGCGCACCACGTGTCTCGTCGGCTTCCCCGGCGAAACGGCGTCGGACGCCGCCTCGCTCGTGCGCTTCGCGCGCGAGACGAAGTTCGACCACCTCGGCGCGTTCGTCTTCTCGCCAGAAGAGGGAACCCCCGCCTTCGACATGCCCAAGCGCCCCGCCGCGCGCGTGGCGGAAGCGCGCCGCGCGCGCCTCATGGCAGCGCAGGCGCAGGTCGTGGAGGAAAAACTCGCCGCGCTGGAGGGAACCGAGGACGAAGTCCTGCTCGAAACGCCGCCCGCCAAGCGCGGCGCGCCGTGGACCGGCCGCACCGGGCGCCAGGCGCCGGACGACATCGACGGCGTCACGCTCGTTCGCGGCGTCCCGGCCGGCGCCAAGCCCGGGGACTTCGTCCGCGTCCGCATCGTCGGCCACGCGGACTACGACCTCGTCGCGCAGGCGCTGTAGCGCGGCGGCCGCGCCTACTGCGCGAGGAGCCGCAGGGCAAGGACGGCTTGGGTCGTGGCGAGGGCGCGCGGAGCGCCGGACGCGCCGCCGTCCCAGCCGGGGTTGAACGTGCCGGGGTCGAGCGTCTGGCTCACGACGAGGCGGTTGGCCATGTGGTTGCGCCAGTCCCACGGGAACAGCCCGGGATCGGCGGCGAGCGCGTGGCGCGGCAGCGAGGACGCCAGAACCGTGCAGAGCAGCGCGGCCGCCGGATCGAGCGGCGTGGCGGGGTCCGCCTCGCCGCCGTAGACGAGGTGCAGGCGCGCGGCGAGCCAGCGGACGTGGGCGAGGACGTCCGGCGACGCGCCGTCGCCGCCGAGGCGGCGCGAACGCGCGGCGCGGGCGAGCGCGGCGGCCGCCACGTCGGAGAGCGCCGGCGCGGCGGGCGCGGCGCGGCGCGCGAGGGCGTCCCAGCCCGCGGCCGTGTCGGCGCCGAAGGAGTCGAGCGCGACGAGCGCGAGGGCGCGGTCGGCGACGCCGAGCGCGGAAAGGTCGGTTTTGGCAAGGCGGTCGACGAGGCCGGCCGGCGGTTCGAGCCGGGCCCAGGCGGCGCCGAGCAGCAGGTAGGCGGCGTCGCGCGTGCGCCCGGCGTCCCACGGCCGCGCGAGCGTGTCGGCGCAACGGGCGAGCGCGGCCGCGAGCAACGGGTCGGGCGCGGCCGGGTCGGCGAGCGCGGCGGCGGGAAACAAGGCGCCGCCGCCGTCCTGCGGCGATTCCCCCGCGGGGTCGCGAACGGCGCCGTCGCGATCAAGGCCCTCGCGGATCGCGTCGCAGGCGCGGTCGACCGCGGCGAGGGCTTCGCGGCGGATGGACTCGGGCGGGGCCGCGAGGTCCGAGCGCAGCAGCGGCGCGGGGGCCGACGCGCCCGCGCGGAGGGCGAGCGCGGCCAGAAGGAGCGCGGCAGCGGCGGATCGGTGCATGCCGGGGGTCATTTGCCGGGCGGCGGGAGGAGTCTGTCGAGGACGGAATCGTCGAGAATCTCGGCGCGGACGACGTCCTTGAACGGGAACGTGCGGAATACGCCGGGCTCGATTTCGAGGCGGTAGGCCTCCTTGGTCTTTTCGACGAAGACGCCGCGGTAGACGCGCACGGAGGTTTCGACGAGGAAATCCGGGGCGAACAGCTTTTCGAGGGCGACGGCGGGGACGTCCGCGGTCGCGCCGCGCTCCACGGAAACGGTGCGGACGGCGGGCGCGTAGCCGGCGCGGACGAACTCGACCTTGCGGGCGCCGGACCGGATGCCGGGAATCTCCAGCGGCGCGGACGGCGCGCCCGCGGCGGCGCCGGGCGCGGGTTTCGTGACGCCGCAGCGTTCGCCGTCCACGAGCACTTCGACGCCGGCGGGCGCCGTGGCGACGCGGATCGAGCCGGCGTCCGCGGCGAGCGTGAAGCTCTCGGTGCGCTCTTCGGCGAGCGCGAGCTGCACGGTGCGGGCGGCGGGATCGCAGCCGTCGTGCAGGACGCGGACGCGGTGCGGGCCGGCCGGCAGGTCGATGGCCGTCACGGGCGAAACGCCGATGCGGCGGTCGTCCACGTAGACGGTCGCGCCGGAGGGGACCGTGACGACGCGGATCGAGCCGGGCAGCGGCTCGAGCGCGGCCGAGAGCGCGAACGTCTTGCCGGGCGAAATCGCGGCGCGGCCGGCGAAAGGGCGGTGGCCCGGCGCCTCGATCCGGACGTCGACTTCGCCTTCGGGCAGGTTTTCGACGAGGATCGGCGCCGCGCCGCGCGGCATGCCGCCGACGATCACGAGTGCGCCGTCGGGCGATGCCTTCACGTCGAGCGACCCGCTCACGGGCACGAGCGCGGGCGCAAGACGGACGGGTGCGGGCGGCGTCAAGTCGAGCTCCGCGACGTGGTCGCGGTGGCCGGCGAGCTTGAACGCGAAGACGTGGCGCCCGGCGGGCACTTCGGGCAGGAGCAGCGGCGTGGCGCCGACGTCGAACCCGTCGCGCGAGACGGACGCGCCGCGCGGCTCGGAATCGAGCAGCACGGGCACGGACGGGGCGGGCAGGTCGAAACGGACGTCCGGCCGGTCGGCGGAGACGTCGAACTCGGCGAACGTCGCGGGCGCGCCGTCCGGCGCGAGGCGCGCGACGTGGCGGCCCGGCGCGAGCGCGAGAGTCGCGGGCGTCGTCCCGGCGGGGATGCCGTCCACCTCCAGCGCCGCCTCGGACGGCCGGGACGAAAGCGTGGCGGCGACGGGCAGCGCCGCGGGCGGCGGCTCCGCGGCGGCGGCCGGCGCGGCGGGCGCGAAGACGAGCAGGGCGAACAGGGCGAGCGGGGCGGAAACGGGAATGCGGTTTTTCATGCTGGGAGATCCGTTTTCGGGCATCCGCCCCGCGGCGTTTCAGCGCGGGGCGCGGAGCGAGGCGCAGAAGTCCGCGAAGCGGGACATGCCTTCCTCGATGCAGGCGGTCGAACAGGCGTAGGAGAAGCGGATGCAGCCGTCGTCGCCGAACGGGGCGCCGGGGACGGCCGCGACGTGCTTCTCTTCGAGCAGGCGGCGGCAGAAACCGACCGAGCCGAGGCCGAAGGACTTCACGTTCGGGAAGATGTAGAAGGCGCCTTCGGGCTTGGCGACGCGCACGCCGGGAATCTTGCGGAGGCGCCGGTAGATGAGGTCGGCGCGCTCGCGGAACGCGGCGATCATCGGCTTCACCGCCTCTTCGGCGGCGGGATCGGTCAGCGCCGCGAGCGCGGCGTATTGCGCGGGCGTGCAGGGGTTGGAGGCGCAGTGGCTCTGCGCGGCGGCCATGAGCGAAAGGACCTCCTTCGGCGCGCCGGCGTAGCCGATGCGCCAGCCGGTCATCGAAAAGGCCTTCGAGCAGCCGTTCACGGTGACGGTGCGGGCGCGCAGCTCCGGCGAAAGCGAGGCGATCGAGGCGAACGGCTCGTCCGTGTAGACCATGCGCTCGTACATCTCGTCGGCGACGATCCACAGGCCGCGCTCGAGCGCGACCTGCCCGAGCGCGAGCAGCTCGGAAGCGGAGTAGACCGCGCCGGTGGGGTTGCTGGGGTAGTTGAGCACGAGCGCCTTCGTGCGCGGGCGGACCGCCTTCCCGAGCTGCGCCGGCGTGAGCTTGTAGCCGGTGCGAGAGGACGTCTTCACGAAGCGCGGGCGGCCGCCGGCGATGCGGACCATCTCGGGGTAGGAGAGCCAGGCCGGGGACGGGATCAGGACCTCGTCGCCGCGCTCCAGGAGCGCCTGGAAGGCGTAGACGAGCGACTGCTTGCCGCCGGAGGAGACGAGGATTTCCGTGGCGGGGTCGTAGGAGACGCCGTTCACGCGGGCGAACTTGTCCGCGACGGCGCGGCAGAGTTCGGGCATCCCCTTGGCCGCCGTGTATTTCGTCTTGCCCGCCTCGATCGCGGCGATCGCGGCGCGCTTGATGACGTCCGGCGTGTCGAAGTCGGGCTCGCCGGCGGCGAAGTTGCAGACGCTCGCGCCTTGCGCGGCGAGCTCCTTGGCGCGCGCGGAGATGGCGAGCGTGGCTGAAGGTTGGATGGCCTGGAGGACGCTATTCATTGCAGTATTTGCGCAGAATCGGCGACATGTTGTCGCCCGCGATGTCGATGATGTCCATCTCGCGCTTGGCGTTTTCGGGCGAGTCGGACGCGTGGGCGGCGTTCACCATGATGTTGGTGCCGAACTCGCGGCGGACCGAGCCGGGGCGCGCCTTCTCGGGGTCGGTCGCGCCGAGGATGTCGCGGATCTTCGCGACGGCGTTCTCGCCCTCGTAGATGAGGCCCAGGCACTCGGCGCCGGCGCGCGTCGCCTTCTCTTCCTCCGGAACGGCGGAAGGGCGGAAGCCCGTCATGAACTCCACGATGTCCTCGAACTGGTTTTTCGCGAACTCCGGCGCGATCGCCTCGCAGAGCGGGCGGACGGCGTCCTTCGGCACCTCGAAGCCGAGCTCGCGCGAAACGGCGCCGGCGACGCGGCCCGCGCCGAAGAAGGGGAACTTCTCCGTGAGAGACTGGACGACCGGCCCGTAGAACTTCTCGGCCTGCGCGACCGTCATGGCGAACTTCTTCACGCAGACGATGTGCAGGCCCGAAGAGGACAGCAGGTCGATGATGTTGCCGGCGCGCAGCGAGGGGCGCTGGAAGTTGTCCGGCTTGAGCATGACGAGCGTGCGCTCGACGCCGGGGTCGCCGTAGTGCGAATTGACGATGCCGCTGTCCTCGATGTGGTCGAGCAGGATCTTGAGCGTCTTGAGCGCGAACGAGCGGGTGGGAGCCACGAGCACGGCCGGCTCGAAGTAGGACACGGTTCCGTCGTCCTCCGCGATGTAGTCGCCGAACGTCTCGCGCACCGTCTGGCCGCCGCCCCAGCGCAGCGTGACCGAGCCCGTGCACTCCCAGATCTTGCGGATCGCGTCCTCGCCCTCGAAGAGCAGGCAAAGCGCGCGGTGGGGGCGGCCCGTTTCCTTTTTGGGCGCGTATTCCTTGCGGATGTAGGCGTCGAGCAGGCGGTCGATGTGGGGCGTCGAGTCCGTGCGCTCCATGACGGCGCGGGCGTAGTCCTCCACCAGGCCCTGGGAGGCGCCGAACATGCGCGCGGCGACGAGCTTCAGGTCCGTGCGGCTCAGGTAGCGCGCGAGCACGCCGCCGAGGCGGCTCTTGCGGATCGTGTAGGGATTGACGAGGACGTAGGCGATTTCTTTCATGGCGGACGCGGTTGCGTGGAACGGCGCGGGATTCTAGCACGTCCGCGCGCGCGGGGCAAGGAGCCTTGCCCGGGCGCGCCGACGTGTGGTAGAATCCGCCGGCGTAGCGAAATGAGCTCCCACCGGACCGCGGAACGCGCGGAGAACGCCCTCCTCCCGCTCATCCAATACGAAGGGGCGGACCAAGGCCACGAGTGGCCGGTCCGGCTCCTTCTGCGCGTCCTCAAGGGTTTTTCCCGCCTCTACGGGGGCGTCGTGCAGCTGCGGCTCTTCCTGTTCCGGACGGGCGTGTTGCGCCGGTTCCCGCTCGGCTGCCAGGTAATCAGCGTCGGCAACGTGACGGCGGGCGGCACGGGCAAAACGCCCATGGTCGAGAAACTCGCCCGCGAACTCTCGGGCCAGGGCCGCAAGGTCGCCATTCTTTCGCGCGGCTACCGCAAGAAGGAAAAGGGCTTCTGGACGCGGCTGGGCGAACGGCTCCGCGGCGGCGGGCGGCCACCGCCGCCGCGCGTCGTGTCCGACGGGCGCCGGCTGCTGCTCGACAGCGAAATGTCGGGCGACGAGCCGTTCATGCTCGCCACGAACCTGCCCGACGTCGTCGTGCTCGTCGACAAAGACCGCGTCAAGAGCGGCCGCTACGCAATCCGGCGGTTCGGGTGCGACACCCTGCTGCTGGACGACGGCTTCCAATACCAGCGCCTCAAGCACAGCCTCGACCTGGTGCTGGTGGACCGCACGAACCCGTTCGGCAACGGCAACGTCCTGCCGCGCGGCATCCTGCGCGAACCGGCGAAGAACATCGCCCGGGCGCGTTTCGTCTGCATCACCAAAGCGCGCGGCGGCGACATCGAAGCGCTCAAGGCACGGATCCGCGAACTCAACCCCCGTGCCGGCGTCATGGCCTGCAACCACGACCCGACGGCCCTGGTCGGCGCATTCACGCGCGAACGGCATCCGCTCGAAAAGCTCCGCGACATGAAAGTCGTGGCTCTCTCCGGCATCGCGGCGCCCCGCTCCTTCGAAAACTCCCTCGAACGCCTCGGCGCTGAAATCCTCGAACGCGTGCATTTCGCCGACCACCACCGATTCTCGCAGCAGGAAATCATCGACGCGGTGAACCACGCCGTCGAACTCGGCGCCGATGCCATCGTCACCACCGAAAAAGACGCCGTCCGCATGACCCGCATCGACCGCAGCGACGTCCCCGTCTACTTCCTCCGCATCGAAGTTGCCTTTCTCGAAGGCGCGGAAGAGTTCCGCCGCTGCATCGACGAAATCACTTTCAAATCGTGAATTGCATTTTCTTTCCCTTTCTCGTCCTTCCTTTTTAAGGGGTCTGTCCCCTTAAAAAGTGCTTGCACGGGGAGGCGGAATGTGGTAGTGTGACAAGGCATGCGAAGGCCAAGGGTCAAGATCGACGGAGAGGGGTTCTACCACGTGGTGAGTAGGATCGCGGGGAAACGGTTTTTGATCGACGAGGGCGAGAAGAAGATTTTGTTGGGGAGGATCAGGGCCGCGGCGGCGTTTTCGGGCGTGGAGGTGTATACGTATGCGATCATGAGCAACCATTTCCATTTGCTCGTGCGCGTGCCGCGGAAGAAGGAGGTCTCGGACAAGGATCTGGAGCAGCGGTTGCTGGCGCTTTACGGACCGTCCAAGTTCAACAAAATCCAGGAGAAATGGGCCGGGTGGACGCGGCGGCACATGGAGAGACGCGTGAAGGACGAAAAGGTCCGGATGCGCAAGCGGATGTTCGATCTTTCCCAGTTCTGCAAGACGTTCAAGGAGGCTTATACCCAGGACTACAACAAGCGCCACGGCAACACGGGCAGCATTTGGGAGGGGCGCTTCAAGAGCGTTTTGCTGGAGGGTTCGTTCCGCGCGCTTGCGACGGTGGCCGGTTACGTGCATCTCAATCCCGTGCGGGCAGCCGTCGTGGAGCGGCCGGAAGAGGCAAAGTGGACGGGCTACGGCGCAGGCTGCCAGGGTGACGCGAAGGCGCGCGCAGGGCTGCAGGGGCTCGTCGCGCGGGCGTATGGCGCGAAAGCCCCGGATACGACATGGGAACGCGCGCGTGCGGTCTGCGCAGACGCCATCGGCGGAAAATTGCCCTTTCCGGCGGGGGCTCCGACGCCCGCCGGAGGCGATGACGTCGTCGAGACGGACGCCAGGGGCCGCCCGATCCGGGCCGGTTCGCTCAAGGCGTTGTTGTCGAAAAAATCGGCCGGGTTCGTGCAGGGGCTCGCTCTTGGCGGCGAGTCGTTTCTCCGCCGCGTGGCGGGGTCTCTGCCCAAACGAGTCCGCCGGCGCGCGGTGACGCTTTTCGACCGCTGCGCCTTTCTCGGACTCGCGTCGGCCGCCGGCGTCAGGGAAGTTTCTTGAATCACACAACATCAACGTCCACCAACATGAAACGGATTCTCTTTGTCCTGCTCGTTCTCGCTCTTGCCGTCCCGTCGTTGGCGGCCCCGCGCCGCGGCAAGGCAAAATCCTCTCAACCCGACGACGGCCGCAAACCGTTCCTCCACTGGGACTGCGACAAACCATCCCCCCGCAATCCTGGTTTGACGGTCGAGAAGAGCCCATCCGGCGCGGCGGCCGGCGGCTTTTCCGACGAGGCGGTCCGGATGACCGGCCTCCTGCCAAACGCGATTTCGAAGAAACAGCGTCTGCCGGACACCTGGACGTTCCAATGTTTCGTGCGGGACATCCGTCCGCTCGCAGACCGCGTGGCGCTTCTCGCGCGTTTCGAGGACGGTCCGCGCGGCGAGCCGCCCGCCGTCGCCTGGCAGCTCTGGGTGGAGCGCAGCGGCGCGCTTTGTCTCGGCGTGGAGGACGCCAAGGGCGTCCGTTCCGTGGCGCGCCATGCAGGCGCGCCGTGGCGACCGGGCGTCTGGCACCACGTGGCAATCGTCCGCGAACTGGGCGAGAAGGACGCGGACGGTGCGCGCGAAGACCGTTATCGCGTCTGGGTCGTGCCGCTCGCGTCCCCGGCTTCCCTCACCGCCGCACCCGAACCGCTCATCGACCACCGCCTCGTGACGAAGGCCGGGCCGTTCCACATGACGTCGCTCGCGGTGGGCGGCGGCCCCGCCGGCCAACATCCGGAAACGGCGCCCGGCGGCGCGATGGGTGGCGCCGTGGACGAGGTGTCGCTCTGGTTCCGGGCCCTGCCGGCGGACGAGCTCGCGGCGTCCCGTGCGGCGTTCGTCAAGGGCGGCTCGGCGGCCGCCGAGGCGACGGCGGAAGCGACCGCGGGGCCCGTGCAGACGCTGCTGCACTGGACGTTCGCCGAAAAGGGGCAGAAACCCGTTGTCAAGGACGCATCCGGCGCGGGCCGCGACGGGCGCAGCGCCGACCGCGTCCGCTCGGCCAACGCACCCGGCCGCGGCGGCCGCGGCGGCGCGTTCGAAGGCTTCACGAACGAGAGCAGCAACATCTCTTCCTCTCCGTTGCCGGACGGAACCTATCGCGGGGACTGGACGTTTCTGGCGTGGGTGCGCAATCCGCGCCTTTCGTCCAAACAAGCCTGCGTTCTAGCATCCGCCGATCCGGCCGCGCGCGTCGGCAACATCGCCTGGCGCCTGTGGTTCGACTCGAAGGGGGTCCCGCACGTCGGCGCGCAGGACGGTTCTTCCCACCGCTATTCCGGCGCCGGGAAACCCGTCGTGTTCGAGCGCGACAAGTGGCATCTCGTGGCGCTCACGCACCGCCGCGGCCCGGCCCCGCAAGGCGGGGAACGCGATTTCTTCCAGGTTTTCGTGGTGCCGGACGGCGCCCGCGGCGCCACCGCGCCCGCGCCCGCGCTCGACTGGTCCTATGGCGGCGCGCAGCTCGCCAAGGGGTCGATGCTGATCGTGGGCGCCGCGCCCGCCGGCGCCGGCAAACGAGAGGAAATCGCCCCGGCCGGATGGTTCGGCGGACAAATCGGGGAAGTGGCGTTTCTCGCCGGCCGGGCGCTCGACGCCAAGGCCATCGCCGCCAAGGCGAAAAAGCCGTCGCTCGCGGAGTGAACGTCTCGATCGCCGGGAACGATGCGTTCGACGTCGTCGTGATCGGCGGCGGCCACGCCGGTTGCGAGGCCGCCCTGGCGGCGACCCGGCTCGGCGCGCGGACGCTCCTCGCGTCCCTCCGGCTCGACAAACTCGCCGCGATGCCGTGCAATCCCTCGATCGGCGGCATCGCGAAGTCCCATCTCGTTTTCGAAATTGACGCCCTTGGCGGCGAAATGGCGCGCAACGCGGATTTCGCCGGCATCCAGTTCCGGGTGCTAAACACGCGGCGCGGCGCGGCCGTCCGGGCCAACCGGGCCCAGTGCGACAAATATCTCTACAAGGGGCGAATGCGGACCGTCCTGGAGCACGAGCCCGGCCTCACGCTCGTCGAGGACGAAGCCGTCGCGCTCCTGTTGCGCGGCGACCGCGTCGCCGGCGTCGCCCTGCGCCGCACGGGCGAGGTGGCGGCCGCTCGCGTCGTGCTCACGGCCGGGACGTTTCTCCGGGGGACGATCCACGTCGGCCACGAGACGACGCCCGGCGGCGGGAACGGACAGCCGCCGTCCAATCCGCTCGCCGACCAGCTCCGCGCGGCCATGTTCCACGTGGAACGTCTCAAGACCGGGACCCCGCCACGGCTCTTTCCGGCTTCCATCGACTGGTCGCGTCTCGTTCGCCAACCCGGCGAGGAAAACCCCGTCCCGTTTCTGTCCCGCGCGGCGGTCCGCGCCCGGGAAGACGGGCTTCTGCCGCCGCTCGCCGCCGACGCGCCGGAACCGGATTTTCCGGGCGCCGTGGCGGGGTCTCCCGAGCCGGACGTCCGGCTCGTGGACGCCACGGCCGCCGAACCCCGCCACGAACCGACGTTGGCGTGGAATCCGGATGCTTCCAATCCGTTGTTCCACGTGGAACAGGTCGGGCCCGGGGGGCGCTCCGGCGGTTTGTTCCACGTGGAACGCTCCGGCGGCCCGGCGGCCCGGCTGGCGCAGATTCCGTGCTTTTCGACCCACACGACGCGCGAAACGTGCGACATCGTCCGGGCCCGCCTCCAGGACACGGCGCTCTACGGCGGCGACATCACGGGCACGGGGCCGCGCTACTGCCCGTCGTTCGAAGACAAGGTCGTAAAATTCGCGGACCGGTGCGAGCACCACGTGTTTCTGGAGCCGGAGTCGGCGGACCCCGCCACGAACCTCGTCTATCCGAACGGTCTCTCGACGAGCCTGCCGCGCGACGCGCAGGAGGCGATGGTCCGCAGCGTGCCGGGGCTGGAAAAGGCGCGTTTCGCCGCCTGGGCCTACGCAATCGAATACGACTTCTACGACCCCCGCGATCTGGACTTCACGCTGGAGAGCAAACGGCTCCACGGCCTGTTCCTGGCCGGGCAGGTGAACGGAACGACCGGCTACGAAGAAGCGGCCGCCCAAGGCCTGCTCGCGGGCGTCAACGCCGTGCGCTCGCTGCGCGACGAAGAAGGGATCGTTCTCGGGCGGGACGAAGCCTACGCGGGCGTTCTCGTGGACGACCTCGTGACGAAGGGGACGAACGAGCCCTACCGGATGTTCACGTCGCGGGCAGAGCACCGGCTGCTGCTGCGGCAGGACTCCGCGCGGTTCCGGCTGCTCGCCACCGCGCGCAAGATCGGTCTTGCGGACAGGGCCGAGCTCGATGAAACCGAAGCGTCAATAAATCGTATCAATTTGGAAATTCAAAGACTTGAACGCGAAATAAAGCAAGGAGCGACATTAGCCGCCTGGCTATGCCGCGACGGCGTGCGGTATGACGAACTGCCGGGGGCGAAAACGCTTGCGCCGGACGAAGTCCGCGAAATCGAGCTCCGGATCCGCTACCGCGGCTACGTCGAACTGGAGGAGCGGAACGCCGAGCAACTCCGCCGCCGGGAAGCGAAGCGGATCCCGGACGGGTTCGACTATTTCGCGCTCGGCGCGCTGCGCTACGAGGCGCGGGAGAAACTCTCGCGGATCCGGCCGCGGACGCTCGGCCAGGCCGCGCGCGTCACGGGCGTGACGCCGGCCGACATCGCCGTCCTGTCGGTCAAACTCGGATGAAAAAGGCCGGGCGCGGCAACCGCCGCACCCGGCCCGGGGGGATGCGCCGCAAGGCGGCTACAACGTGAAGATCGACACGTTGTGCAGGCCGCTTTCGCGCAGCACGTCGAGGCAACGGACGAGGAGACCGTGCGGCGACTTGCGCACGCAGTTCACCACGATCATCTTGTCCTTGTTCGTCTTCGCCGTCTGCTTGAAGTAGCTCTTGAGGTTTTCCTCCGTCGCGCGCATGCCGTTGAACGTGTAGAAATACGGCCCCGCGTTGTCGCCGATGCCGACGGTAGTCGGCTCGTCGGGCGTGTCGGCGGGGGTGTTCGAGGGCTGCGGGCGCAGGGCGTCCAGCGTGGAGAGGATGTCGGGCTGGTTGAGGGTGACGATGAAGAAGATCAGCAGCTGGAAGACGACGTCGATCATCGGCGTCATTTCGAGCTGCAGCTCGTCGCCCTTGTTGCGGTTCTTTTCCTTTTTCTTGGCCATGTCGTCCTCCTTGCGCTAGTTGGTCGCGTGCGAACGGGCGCGGTAGCGTTCGGCCGCGGGGCGGCTGCGGAAGTCCTGCTTGCCCGGATGCGAGTCCTTGTATTGGCGGATCGACATCTTGGGGTTCGTCAGGTAGGCCTTCTGGCCGTCGGTGCGGACGCCCGGGTCGCCCTGGATGGCGAGGAAGGTGACTCGGCCGATGCCCTCTTCGGTGCACACGTCCATCACCTTGCTGATGGACTCGTGGCGGGCCATGCCGTCGCCGCGGATCCAGACGTCGAACGTGGCGCCCTGCCGCTTGATGCGGCGGCGGAGCGTCTGCCGGACGTTTTCGAGCGTGACGCGGATGCCGGAAACCGACACGTCGCCCTTCTGGTTCACGTCGATGATGTAGGCCGAGGTGGTGGTGCCGGCCGCGTTGGCCTTGGCTTCCTTGGCGTCGCCGCCGTGGGCGGCGAGCTCGAGGCGGACCGTTTCGTCCTTGGCCTCGGCCATGTTCAACGTGACGACGAAGAAGATGATCAGCTGGAACACGACGTCGATCATCGGCGTCATGTTCACGTCGCATCCGCTTGAGTCGCGTTTCTTGCTCATGTGGAAACCTCCCGGACGAGAAGGTTATTCCGCGACGACTTCGACGTTGCGCAGGTCCTTGATCAGTTCCATCGTGGTCGCCTCCATCTTGAGGATGAGGCGGTTGGCCTTGCCGCGGTAGAAGTAGAAGCACAGGACCGCGGGGATGGAGGTGATCAGGCCGCCGGCGGTCGTCCAGAGGGCCTGGGAGATGTTGACGGCCAGCGCGCCCTGGTCCGGCGTGCCGCCGGCACCGAGGTTGGCGAACGCGGCGATCATGCCTTGCACCGTGCCGAGCAGGCCCAGCGACGGGGCGATATTGGCGGCCACGGAGAGCCAGGCTAGGCGCTGCATGATGCGTTCGATCTCGAGGTCGGACGCGGCGGAAATCGCCTCCTGGATGACGTCGAAGCCCTCCTCCACGTGCGTGAAGCCCGCGGAGAGGATGTTGGCCATCGGCGTGGGCTCGTTCTTGCAGAACTCGAGCGCCTTCACGACGTCTCCTTCCTTCATCGCATTTTCGACGTTGGCGACGAGGCCGGCCGGCATGATCTTGTCGGCGCGCACGAGGATGCCGCAGTCGATGGCGAGGTAGAGGAAGAAGCCGAAGCACCCGAACAGGGCCATCCAGAGGAAGAACCCGAGGAAGCCCGATCCGAAGAGAACCTGGACGAACACGGCGTCCTGCTTGGGCGGCGGCTGGTTCTGCGAGTAGGTGGGGTTGGTTTCGATTTCGTCCTGGGCTTGCGCGGGGGCCGCGGTGAAGCAGAGGAGTCCTGCAAGCAGGAGGGAGGCGAGGATGGATTTCTTCATGGTTGGGGGTTGGGTTGGGTTAAGTTGGTCGGATGGTCTAAGGGCGCTGGGGGGTTAGCCGCCGAGGGCCTTGCGGCCCCAGGCGGTGCGGGGGTATTTGGTGCGGAGTTCGTCGCGCATGCGCTCGGCGTAGGCGTTCTGGCCGATCTTTTCGAATGTTTCGGCGGCGCGGTAGAGGGCTTCGGCGCGGGCGTCGTCCGGCTCGCGGTAGAGCAGCACGGCGCGCAGGTAGCCGTCCTTGAGCGCGAGCTTGTGCTCGTTCTTGCGCACGAGCAGGTCGCCGCGGCGCAAGCACGCCATGATTTCGACGCGCTGGTTGCCGGAGGTGCAGCCCTTGTTGATCAGGTTCTCGGCTTCGGCGAGCTTGTTGGCGTCCATGAGCGCCTGCCAGTAGGCGGGAGCCATGTCGGAGTTCCAGCCGGCGTTGGGGTTGCCGGTGATGATCTTCTTGCAGGCGTTGATCGCTTCGTTCGGGTTGTTGTTGGCGAGGAACCCTTCGGCGATGAGCTTGCCGGCGCGCCCGTCCCACTGGAGCATCTTGTAGGCGCCGGCGATCTGCTCGAGCTGGCCGCGGAGGGGGCCGGCGGCGGCCTTGGGGTCGGCCTGGATGCGCTTGGCGATGTCCGCCCAGCCTTTCGGCGCTTCGACGCTCATCCGGACGATCTGCTCCGGCTTGACGCGGCGTTCGCGGACGGCGCCTTCGGATTTGTAGGAGATGTTGTAGACCTTGTCGACGGGCAGCCAGCGGATCGAGCAGGAGATCGGCCGGCCGTCGCCTTCGGCGAGGGCGACCTGCGCGTTTACGTCCGCGCGGAGGGCGGGCGCGGCGCACAGCAGCGCGAGGGCGGGGAGGAGGAATCGGGTTTTGTTCATGGAGGGTCTCCGGGTTAAGAGTTTGCAGGTTCGAAAGTTCGCAGGTTCTGGGGGAGGTTCTGAAGGGGGCCTATTCGGCGGGTTTGGGGGCGGGTTTCTTGACCTTCTTCTTTTTCTTTTTGAGGGGCTTCTTGCCGTCGTCGGAGGCGGGGGCCTTCTTGACGGCGGCGGGCTTCTTTTCGGCGGGCTTTGCGGCGGCTTCTCCCTCGTCCTCGTCTTCGGCGGCGGGGGCGGCCGTTTCGCCGTCGCCGTCCTCGGCGGCGGCAGGCTCGGCCGCTTCGCCGGCCTCTCCGGCTTCTTCGTCTTCTTCGGGCTCGGCGGGGACGCCGGCCTCTTCGTCGGACATCACGTAATCGTCGGCGATGACTTCGTTGTCGGGGAGCTCCTCGGTCGGGAGCGTGTCGAAGAAGGATTCGCCGCCGGCCTCGCCGGTGCGGATGGCGACGTTGGCCTCGTTGAGGAGCGTGCGGACCTCCTGCGCGTGCTTGCCCTTGGGGAACTCCTTGAGGTATTCCTTGCATTCGCTCGCGACGTCGGCGTAGACGGCGGTGCCGTCCGAATACTTCTTCATGCGGGCGAGCGCGGCCGGGGCGCGATACATGAGCTCTTCCTGGAGCGCGAGGTAGGCCGGGTCGGCCACGTCGCGGCGGCGGGTGATGAAGAGGTCCTGGTAGAAGCTCGAGGCCTTGGCGAGGAACCGGGCGGCTCCCTCTTCGCCCTTGAAGCCGATTTCGGCCTGGGCCTGCGTGTCCATGATGGCGCCGCGGCGGAGCTTGAGGTCGAGCTTGGCGGTCTCGCCCTGCTTGTAGGGCGTGAGGGCGTTCACGGCCTTGACGGCCTGCTGGTAGAGCGCGGAGCGGGCCTTGTCGTCGCGCTCCGTGGCGGCGGCGTTCACGGCCGCCTCGGCGAGCATTTCGTTGGCGAAGACGAGGTTGGCCGACCGCGGGTTTTCCTCGACGAACTTCGCAAGGGCGTCCGCCGCCGGCTTCCACTCCTTGCGGGCCATGAGGATCTGGATCTGGCCGATGGCGATCTGCGAGCGCAGGATGCGGCCGGCGTCGCCTTCCGGCGCGGCGGCGAGCGCGGCCTTGAACCCGGCATCCGCCTCGGCGTAGGCGCGGTTTTCCAGCAGCACCTGGGCGGCGGTGTTGAGCTGCGTGGCGGTGTATTTGCCGCCGGGGGAGGCGAACATCTCCTTGAACTTGGCGATGCCCTGCGTGGTGTAGCCCAGGTCGAGCAGGCTCTTGCCCTGGAGGAAGAGCGCGTTGCGCGCTTCTTCGGAGCCACCGAACTCCTTGGAAAGACGGGAGAAGTAATCGTTGGCCTTCTTGGTGTTGGCTTCCTGTTCGGCGTCGTTTTCGGCCTTGAGCGTGGTGTAGAGGGTGCCGAGCTGGAGCAGGACGCGCGGGAGGACGCTCTTGGCCTTTTCGGCCTTTTCGGGGTCGTCGCTCTCGTCGGCGTAGATGGCGATGATCTTCTCGTAGCTCTCGATCGCCTGGCGCTTGAACTCGGCCTCCTGCGACTTGGGCTCGTGCAGCGAAGAGAGGCAGAAGGCGCGGTCGAAGTAGCAGTGCTCCAGGACCGTGTCGTTGAACTCCTTCTCCTTGGCCGTGGCCTCGTATTTGACGCGCTCCTTGGGATTGGAGAGCATCTCGATGAGGGGGTTGATCTGCTTGTTGACGAGCGCGGCGACGCGCTTGCCGGCGGTCGAGAGGTCCTTTTTGGCCTTTTCGGCGCGGGCGGCGGCGTCCTCCTCCGTCTCGCCCTCGACCGGCTTGGCGGCCTCGGAGACGGCGAACGTCGCCTCGCGCAGATCGGCCACGGCCTTGTCGCGCATCATGTTCGCGATCGAGTAGCGCGCCACGACGAGGTCGTTGCCGGGCTTTTCGCGCTTCATGACGCGCGCGAGGTAGTTGGTGCGCGCGGCCATTTCGAGCTCGTATTCGCCCTTCTGCTTGTAGCAGTCGGCGAGGTAGCGCTGCGCCGCGTCCGCGTTCGGGTGCTTGGCGTATTTGTCGAGCATGATGTTGAAATACTCGATCGCGCCGTCCAGGTCCGGCGGCTGCGCCTGGTAGCGCTTGAGGGCCTCCGCCATCACGCTGCTGGCGGCCTGCGGGTGGTTCGGGTAGAGCCGGAAGTAAAGCTGCATCGTCTCGCGCGCCAGGTCGTTCTTGTTGCGGCCCGCGAAATACTGCGACATCGAGCGGAGCGAGTTGCCCGCGCGCAGCATGCCCTTCTTCGGGAAACGCGAGAAGTGTTCGGCGATGTGGCCGATGATCGCGCCGGCGTAGAGGTCCCAGTATTCGGCGGCGTCCGGGTCGGTTTCGGAGAGCTCGACGGCGGACTTGATCATGTTCTCCAGGCCGATGAGCGAGGAGGGAATCTCGTCCGGGAACGAGGCGATCACGTTCTGGTAGGCCTTGAGCGCTTCCTTGAACTGGTTCTGGTTGTAGAGCACGCCCGCGTTCTGGAACTGCTTGACGGCCACGTCGTGGCGCTGCTTGGCGGTGGTCGTGTCGTGCACCTCGAAGCCGAGCTCGTCGAGGATCTTGCGGCACTCCTCCGAGCGGTTCATCGCCTCGCCGGCCCAGTTGAAGGAAGGATACTGCACGAAGACGTTCACGAAGTGCTCCATCGCCTCCATCAGGAGGTCGGCCGCGTCGTCCTCCTCCTTGCTGCGGGGCTTGGCCGTCTGGAGGCGCTTCTTGGCTTCGTCCAAGAACATCGTCCCGAGCAGGTAGCGGCATTCCGCCAGCGGGCTCATGCCCATGAAGTCCTGCCCCTCCTGCTCGCTGAAATCGCGCAGCTGCTGGTCCATGTCCACGAGCTGGTCCATGTAGTCGTCCACCAGGCTCTTGGCGCCGTCCACGTTGCCCTGCGCCATGCGGATGTGGGCCATGAGGGCGACCGCGCGGCCGAACCAGATGTCCTGCTGCCACATGAGCTTGTTGATCGTGGTCTGCGCGGTCTGGAGCATCCCCGTGTCGACGGTCTTGCCGGACTCGGCGACCTTCACCAGCAGCTGTGCGTATTCGAACGTGAACATGCGCTTGGTGTCGGGCTGGATGCCTTCCAGGTCGGGAAGTTTCGCGTAGACGGCCAGCGCGTCGCGCTCCTTGCCGAGCGTGCAGAGCATCTGCGCGTATTTGTAGATCGAGTTGGCATACATGTCGCCGAGCGCCGCGTCCGGCTTCGAGCCGTATTTGTCGAGCAGCGCCTTGTAGATGCCGAGCGCCTCCGGATACTTGCCGTAGGCGTAGAGGTAGTCGGCCATCGTGAGCTTCATGCCCCAGACCTCGGCGGACTGCTGGTCCTTCTCGGCGGCGATGATGGCCTTGGCCTCGTCGAACTTGCCCAGGCGCAGCAGTTGCTCGAGTTTGGCGACCTTGACGATCACGCGGGCCTCGGGAAACTTCTTCTCGACGTCCCGGATCGCCATCTCGGCGTATTCCGGGAAGCCGGCTTCGTTGAGCCGGGTGATGTATTTGAGCTCGACGCCGAGCTCGGGATTGGCGCGGACGAGCGCCTCGGCGCTCTGGGCGCGGGACTCGCACGGCAGCGCCAGGAGCAGCGCCGCCGCCGCGCAGGCGAACGCGCGGGACGGAAAAACGCGGTTGGACGGATCGGACATGGTCTTCTCCCCGGGGGGTGGCGGAATTTCCCGCGGCGGAGGGACCCCCTCCACGGCCGCGGGAACGGGGGCAATCTTACCAAAGTCCCCGCGCGGACGCAAGCGGTATTTTCGCGCCCGCGCGAGTCGCTCGCGCGCGGAAGAGAGGGCCGAGTTAAGGGGACAGACCCCTTAAATTTGCGAGTCGCTCGCGCGCGGAAGAGAGGGCCGAGTTAAGGGGACAGACCCCTTAAATTTGCCAGCAGGCGATGGCGGGCGCGCCGAGGACGACCTGCGGGAAGCGCCTGTGGAATTAGCGGGGTGCGCTAGCGGGGGATGCGCTTTTCCACGTCGAAAAGGCGGCGCTCGGCGGCGGTCCGGCGCGGGTCGGCGCGGTCGGGGACGTAGTCGAGGATTTCGCGCAGGGCCGCCGCCGCGCGCGTCCAGTCCTTGGTCTGGACGGCGTGGTCGGCGTCCCAGTTGAGGCGCTCGAGGATTCCGGAGAGCTCGCCTTCGGCGTCCGCGAGGCCGCGCGCCGCGTCGTCGTAGAGCGCGGGCTTCGGGCTGAGCGATTCCAGGTAATCCATGGCGGCGCGGTAGCGGCCGGCGGCTTCGGCGAGGTTGGAGCGGCGCACGTCGCGTTCGTCCCAGAGGCGGCGCGCCAGCTCGACGGCCTCTTCTGCGCGCGACTCGAGCTCTTCGCGCGAGAAGGCGAACGCCCAGAGGCCGAGTTCGTTGCGGCCGAACGTCTCGAGCGTCTCGCGCAGTTCGGCGAAGGCGTCGGGTTGGGGCGCGTTGCGGACCTCCACCGTGGCGGCGCGGCCGTCCACGAGCGCGGAAATGCGCGCCGTGTTCCATGAACCGGCGCGCGCCGGCTCGTCGCGGAGCGGTTCCATGGAAAGGAAGCCCGCACGGCGGAACGCGGCGGCGAGGTCTTCGCGCCGTTCGGCCGGAATCGGGGCGGGCGAAACCTTGCGCTCGCGCCGGCCCTGCGCCAAGTCGTCGATCGCGACGGCGAGCCGGCCGTCCGCTTCGAGCGACATTTCGTAGCGGAACACGTTTTGCGCGTCGCCGGCGAGCTTGAGGTAGTCGAACTGCAGCGCCGGCGTTTCCGCGACGGGTGCCGAAGAAACGGGCGGCGGGGCGGGCGGGCGGCCGAGGAAGAGCGCCGCCGCGATGGCGACGAGCGCGATGGCGAGCCCCGCGACGAGCAGATCCGCCACGAGGCGCGAGCGGCGGCCGTCCGGGTCGCCGGCGGCGCTCCCGGACGCCCCGCGGCCGAAACCGAGATCGACCGGGCCGGCGGCGGCCGGAGCGGCGGCGGCGGCCGGAGCCGCCGCGCCGGACACGGGCTCGTCGAAGCGGCCGTCCGGCCCGGAGAGGACCAAGACCGTGCCGCCGATCGAAATCCGGTCGCCGGGCGAAAGGCGCGTGTCGTCCGCGATCGGCGATCCGTTCACGAACGTGCCGTTCACGGTCGCGAGGTCGGACACCACGGGAATGCCGCCGTCGAACCAGATGCGGCAGTGGTGGCGCGAAAGCGTTTCGTCGTGGAAGACGACGTCGTTCTGGGACGAACGCCCGAGCGAGGCGCCGCCGGGCGGGACGGCGGTCTCGAAACCGGCGTCCGGCCCCTTCTCGACGCGGATCATGTAATTCGGCTGGTTCATGGAGACGGAGTCTACCACATCCGCGGGGGCGGGTCTACAAGGTTTCGCAGGGCGGCAGCGGCCCGGCGAGAGGGCGCGCCCAGGCGAGGAAGGCGGGCGTGACGTCGTGCCCGTTTGCCGCGATGAACGCGTCGGGCATCGACTTGGTGTTTTTCGCGACGGCCTGCACGGGCCGCGCTTCGAAGGAAACGGCGTATTTCTTCCCGGGCTTGCGCAGGATGACGACCGTCGCGCTCTCGGCCGCCGCTCCGGCCGCCGCGCGGGCGAGCGCGTGGCGCACCGCCGCCTCGCCGACGGCGCGCGCTTCGGCCGAGTCGGTCGCGCTCGCGATGCCCGGGAACGTGCGCTGCAGGTAGCCGAACGTGTCGGCGCGCACGCGCTTGATGCCGGTTTTCTCCTTCACCGCCTTGGCGAGGAAGTCGCCGAGCGAACCCGTGCCCGAGAGCTGCAGGTTGCCGTGCGAGTCGCGTTCGCTGGAGAATTTCGCCGCGACGAGCGTCCCCTTCGCGTCGCGGATGCCTTCGGACACCGCCACGACGCAGCGCCCGAACTTCGCGACGCACGCCTTCACGTCCGCCGTGAAGCGCGGGACCGAGAACGGGCGCTCGGGGAGGTAGACGAGGTGCGGGCCGTCGTCCGGGCGCCGGCGGGCGAGGGCCGAGGCCGCCACGAGGAAGCCCGCGTCGCGCCCCATCACGACGTCGATCTTCACGCCGCCGAGCGCGCGGTTGTCGAGGTCGTCGCCTCGGAAGGCGCACGCGACGAACCGCGCCGCGGAGCCGTAGCCGGGCGTGTGGTCGTTCACCAGCAGGTCGCAGTCGATCGTCTTGGGGACGTGCACGACCTGCAGCGGCGCGCCCGTCGCCGCGGCGCGTTCGGCCACGATGCGCGCGGCGTCCGCCGAATCGTTGCCGCCGATGTAGAAAAAGTAGCCGACGCCGCGCGCCAGGAGCGCGGCGAGGATCTTGTCGCAGTCCTCCGCCGTGGGCTTGTGACGGCAGGAACCGAGCGCGGAGGACGGCGTCGCGGCGATCGCCTCGAGTTTCGCCGGCGACAGGCGGCGCAGGTCGACGAAGTCGCCCTTGAGTATGCCGTCGATGCCGTGGCGCGCGCCGAGGATGCGGCCGACCGCCGGCCCGGAGGCCTTCGCCGCGAGGACGACGCCCGCGAGCGACTGGTTGATGACCATGGAGGGCCCGCCCGACTGGGCGACGGCGAGGTTGCGCGGTTTCATGCGTTCTCCTTGTGCGGGAAAATCAGTTCGAAAGCGAGTGGATCGGCGCGGGGATGTGGCCGCCGTGGCGGACGAAGCCGGCGCTGCCCTCGGGGCACGCCGGGGCGACGACGGTGCCGTAGCCGAAGAGCCCGCCGAAGTCGACGAACTCGCCCGGGCCGGCGCCCGGCACCGGGATGACGCGCACGCCCGTCGTCTTGCGGTTCGTGACGCCGATCGCCGCTTCGTCGAGGTAGAGCCCCGCGATCGTCTCCGCGGGCGTGTCGCCCGGGACGAGGATCATGTCGAGGCCGACCGAGCAGACGCTCGTCATCGCCTCGAGCTTCTCGAGCGTGAGCGTCCCGGCCGTGACGGCCTCGCTCATCGCGTGGTCCTCCATCACGGGGATGAACGCGCCGGAGAGGCCGCCCACGGACGACGACGCGAACGAGCCGCCCTTCTTCACGGCGTCGTTGAGCATCATCACCGCGGCCGTGGTGCCGGGCGCGCCGAGTCGGCCGATGCCCATCGCCTGGTAGATCTCGCCCACGCTGTCGCCGACCTTCGAGGTCGGGGCGAGCGCGAGGTCGACGACGCCGAACGGCACGCCGAGCGCGCGCGCGACCTCGTGCCCGACGAGCTCGCCGACGCGCGTCACGCGGTAGCTCGTGTGCTTGACCTCCTCGGCGATCTCGTCGAGCGTCGCGCCGGGGTTGCGCGCGAGGAGGCGGTCAAGAGCGCGCTTCACGACGCCGGGGCCGCTGACGCCGACGTCGATCACGACGTCCGGCTCGCCGGCGCCGAGCTCCGCGCCCGCCATGAACGGGTTGTCCTCGGGCTGGTTCGCG
>JAFTHC010000081.1 GCA_017457625.1 Kiritimatiellia bacterium | reverse complement strand
CGGACAAGACGGGCGCCGCCCGAAAAAGCGGTTCCTTTTTCAAAGATCCCGGCCTTGCGGCCGCGGGCCGCGCGCAGCCCCATCAATGGATGAGCGGGGCCGATTGGCGCGCAACGGGCCGCAAATCTAGCAAATCGGCGGCATGGAGTCAATACTCAACATGAATTATTTGCGAAACACGCCTCGTGGAGACGTGTTTCGCAAAACGCTAGTGCTTGAGCGAGGCTCCGATGCTGGCGTTGCCGGCCAGCAGCGCATAGCGGCGCAGCCACCCGCCGAAGGCGCGGGGCCGCCACGGAGCGACGGCGGCGCGGCGGGCGGCGAGCTCCTCGTCCGAGAGGCGGTGCGAGAGCGTGCGCGCCGGGATGTCGATGTCGATCCAGTCGCCGTCCTTCAGGAGCCCGATCGGGCCGCCTTCGGCCGCCTCGGGCGAGACGTGGCCGATGCACGCGCCGTGCGTGGCGCCGGAGAAGCGGCCGTCGGTGATGAGCGCGACGGACTCGCCGAGGCCCGCGCCGATGATGTAGGCGGTCGGGGCGAGCATCTCCTGCATGCCGGGGCCGCCCTTCGGGCCCTCGTGGCGGATGACGACGACGTGCCCCGGCTTCACCTTGCCGCCGAGGATGCCCTCGCAGGCCTCCTCCTGGCTGTCGAAGCAGATCGCCTGCCCGCTGAACTTCATCATCGAGGCGTAGACGCCGGCCTTCTTGACGACCGAGCCCTGCTCGGCGAGGTTGCCGAAGAGCACGCACAGGCCGCCGTCGGGCGCGTAGGCGTTCTCGAACGTGCGGATGACCTCGTCGTTCTTGATCTCCGCGCCGGCGGCGATCTCGCCGATGGTCCTGCCGGAGACGGTCGGGCAGTCGAGGTGCAGCAGGCCGGGCTTCTCGGCGAGGCGCTTGAGGATCGCAGGGATGCCGCCGGCGGCGTGGACGTCCTCGACGTGGTAGGCGCAGCTCGGGGCGACCTTGCAGACGTTGGCGGTGCGCGCGCTGATCTCGTTGATGCGGCGCAGGTCGTAGGGGATGTCCGCCTCGCGGGCGATCGCGAGCGTGTGCAGGACGGTGTTGGTGGAGCCGCCCATCGCGACGTCGAGCGCGAACGCGTTGTCGATGCTCTTCTCGGTGACGAGGTCCTTCGGGAGCGGGCCGCCCTGCTTGGCCATTTCGACCGCGCGGCGCGCGGCGGCCTTCCAGAGCTCCTTGCGCTCGGGGGCGACGGCGGGGATCGTGCCGTTGCCCGGGAGCGCCAGGCCGATCGCCTCGCAGAGGCAGTTCATCGAGTTGGCGGTGAACATGCCGGAGCAGGAGCCGCATCCGGGGCAGGCGTTCTGCTCGATGCGCTCGAGGCCGGCCTCGTCGATCTTGCCGACTTTGTAGGCCGAGACCGCCTCGTAGGTGGAATTGTAGTCGAGGACCTTGCCCGTGGCGGGGTCCCGGCCGGCGAGCATCGGGCCGCCGGAGCAGAAGACCGTCGGGATGTTCGCGCGGATCGCGCCGAGGATCATGCCGGGGACGATCTTGTCGCAGCTCGGGATGCAGACCATCGCGTCGAACTTGTGCGCGGCGACCTCGGTCTCCACGCAGTCGGCGATGAGTTCGCGCGACGGGAGCGAATACTTCATGCCCGTGTGGGCCATCGCGAGGCCGTCGCACACGCCGATGGTGTCGAACTCGAACGGCACGCCGCCGGCCTCGCGGATCGCGTCGGCGACGAGCTTGCCCACCTCGCGCAGATGGTGGTGGCCGGGGATGATCTCGACGAACGAGTTGCAAACCGCGACGAACGGCTTGCCGAAGTCCTCCTTCTTGAGGCCGTCGGCGTAGAGGAGAGAGCGGTGGGGGGCGCGTTCGAAGCCCTTCTTGATGGTGTCGGAGTTCATGGTCTTTCGGTCTTTCGGTCGAATGGTCGGATGGTCGAATGGGAGGGATTCTAGCACAACGCGGCCGTCGGTGTCACGCGCGACCGCCGCGCGAGCGCTCAGTTGCGCGCGACGCGAAAAATCGGTCTTGCGCCCGCGCGGGGGTTCTGGTATCCTCCAACGCCGTCGGCAACGGTCCGGAGCGGACCCCGCCACGCCGTTTCCCGACATCCAGACCGCAGACCCGACATCCCCGCCAAGAACCGACCGCCATGAAAAAACTCACGGCCCTGCTCTGCCTCCTGCCCGCGCTGGCTTCGGCCGCGTCCACCGTCTTCGACGCCGTCGCGTCCAACGACATCTCGGCGCTGCGCGCGTTGCTCAAAAGCGATCCGGCCGCCGCCACCAACGCGGTCAAAAGCGGCATGACGCCGCTGCACTACGCCGCGAACCTCGACCGCCAGGAGGCGGCCTACCAGCTGCTCAAGGCCGGCGTTTCGCCGGACATCGTCCACGCCACGTCCAAGACGACCCCGCTGCACTGGGCGGCGGACGCGAACTCCGTCGACGTGCTCCGCCTCCTGATCAAGAGCGGCGCGACCGTGGACGCCCGCGCCAACAACGGCCTCACGCCCCTGCACCTGGCCGCGCGCAAGGGTTCCACCGAGAGCATGGTCCGCCTGCTCGACGCCAAGGCCGACCCGAACGGAGCGGACAGCGCGGGCAACACGCCGCTGCACGCCGCCGCCGCGAAGAACCAGACCGCCGCCGTGGCGCTCCTGCTCAAGCGCCGCGCCAATCCGGACGCCGTCAACTCCGCCGGCCAGCGCCCGGCCGACCTGGCGTCGGACCCCGCCACGCGCACCGCCTTCGGCATCGCCGAAACGCCCGCGGCCCCCGCGGCCGCGTCGCCGGCGGCCGCTCCCGCACCGGTCCCCGCGGCCGCGCCCGCCGCGCCCGCGACGCCGTTCGACGCCCTCGGGCAGACGGCCGCCGAGCGCTACGCCGCCTTTGCCGCCGACCCCGCCACGGTCCGCCTGGCCGACAACACGCTCTACCGCGGCGGCCTCTCCCACGGCCGCTTCGAGGGATACGGCGTCCACGTCGTCAACGCCGACGGCGAGCGCTACGAAGGCGCGTTCCGCCACGGCCGCCGCGACGGCCGCGGCCGCTACGTCTACGCCAACGGCGACGTGCTCGAGTGCGAGTGGGACGACGACGTGCCCGACGGCGCAGGCTCGTTCGAGTTCGCCACGGGCGGCACGATCCGCGGCATCTGGAAGAACGGCGTCCTCAAGGACGCGTCCGGCACCTTCTCGACCGTCTCCGGCTCGCAGAACTACGGCGTCTGGCAGAACGGCGTCCTGGTTTCCTCCCAGCCCGTCTCGCGGTGAACCGCGCCGCCCTTTGCCTGTTCGCCCTCGCCGTCTCCGCCGCCGCGGAGACGTGGACCGGCGGCGGCAAGGAGAACAGCTGGAACGACGGCGCGAACTGGGCGGAGGGCCGCGCGCCCGCCGCCTCGCCCGGCACGCGCCTCTTCTTCGACGCGCCGGACGGCGTTTCGTTCGGCTTCGGCGGGGACGACCCGATCGCCCTGCGCGACGTGGCGCTGGGCCCGCGCTCGGGCCCGGTTTCGTTCCGGGCACCCGCGCTGCGCTTCGGCGGCCGCCCCGTCTCGGAACCGGACGTGGGCTGGATCCTCGAAACGCACGGCGCCGTCGGCTCGGTCGTGTCGAACGGTTCGCCCGCCGAGCTGAAGTTCTCCGCGCCCGCGACCGCCGCGTGGGACTTCACCGTCCTCGCCACCAACGGCCCCGTCTCGTTCGCGAAGGGCCTCGACATGCACGGGCGCGCGCTCGTCCTCGCCGGCCCCGGCGAAATCGCGGTGCGCGGCGGCGAGCTCGAGCCGGAGACGTGCACGCTGCGCAACGTGCCGCTCGTCCTCGACCGCGCGACGCTGTGCTGGCGCGGCAACGACTTCGCCGTGAAGGGCGACGCCGCGCGCGTCGACCTGCGCCGCGGCGGCACGCTGCGCCTCGCGGGCGGCTGGGGCGACGTGTTCGTCCGCACGCCGCTCTCGGTCGGCGACCCGGACGCCGCGCGCGACCCCTCCGTCCTCGCCGGCCCCGGCCCGGGCACCGCCGTCGTGTTCGCCGCGCCCGCGTCGTTCGCGTCCGGGTGTCTGCTCACCAACGCCTTCGCGTTCCGTTTCGCCGCCCCCTCTTCCCCCACCAACCGCGCCGTCTGGCGCTTCCCGGCCGGCTCCAAGATCACGGCCAGGGCGATCGACTTCTTCGGGCAGGAAACGTGGCGCCGCGACACGCCCGCCGAGATCACGCACCCGAAGTTCGTCGTCGAAGGTCCCGACCCCAAGGACGTCAAGGCCGCGCCGACCGTCCTCGAAACGACGGAGCGCGGCATCCGCGTCGGCGGGCGCTGGGATCGCACCTCCACCCGCCACGCGACGTTCTCGGCCGAGGGCCGCGTCGAGATCCGGAGCGCGGGCGTTTTCGAAGTCCCCTCGCGCGAAACCGCCACGTGCAACAACCGCGCCACGTTCGGCCCCGGCGTCTCGATCGCCGCGCACGGCCTTTCGGTCGGCTGCGCCACGTCGAACACGCTCGTGAAGCTCTCCGGCGCCCGCGCCGACCTAGGCGACTGGGGCCTCGGCGTGGGCATCGAAGGGGAATGGCGCGGCGCGAGCGCCGTGAACAACGGCCTCGTCGTCGAGGACGGCGCGCGCGTCGATTCCAGGGGCCACATGACGGTCGGCCGTTTCCGCTGGACGCAGGAGCAGGACAACGAGTGCCGCGACAACTGGCTCAAGGTGTCCGGCGGCTCGCGCTTCCGCGTCGCCGGCCTGACGATCGGCCGGGGCATGGACCGCGGCCACCCCGTGCGCGACTGCTCCGTCGTCGTGGCCGACGCGGGGTCCGTCCTCGACCTGGGCGGCCGCTCGTGCGAAGTCGGCTACGGCTGGGACGGCGACGCCGCCGCGTGCACGCTCCTGGCCAAGTCCGGCACGCTCGTCACCAACGCGTCCGAGATTGTCCTCGGACTTTCGCGCGGCGGCCCGTCATGCTTCCACCGCATGCTCGTCCAAGGCGCGCGCGTCGTCGCGTCCGGCCCGGTCCGCGTGGGCGGCTGCGACGGCGGCGGGGACTCGCGCGTCTCCTGCTCGAACAGTCTCGTCGTGGCCGGCGCGGGACAGCGGACCGCTTCGTGGGATTTCGGCGGCAAGTCCCTCTCGATCGGCACGGGCGGCGGCGGCGGCGCGCGCGCCTGCGACAACGAAGTCGCCTTCCTGCCCGGCGCCGAAATCCGCAACCTCGGCGCCGTCACGGTCGGCGCCTCCGGCCAGAACGACCTCGTCTCCACCGGCAACTCGCTGCGCCTCGCGGGCGGACGCGTCCAAGCCGTGAAGTCGCTCAACATCGGCCCGGGCAACACGATCGAAATCGTCGTGAACCCCGCCTTCGGCAAGCAGGGCACGCATCCGCTCGGCATCACCGGCGACTTCACGCTCGGCGGGTGGAAATACGGCGACTGCTACGTGAGGCCCGTCGCCGCCAAGGGCGCCCGCCCCGGCACCTACCCCGTCCTCGCGTGGAAGGGCGCCGGCAACGACCTCGGGCACCTCAAGCTCCACCCCGACGCCGACGCGTCCCGCTGGAAGCTCGACGTCGACGAACAGCGCAAGCTCGTCACCGTGACGCTGCTCAAGTGAGCGCGCCGGCGCGGTCGCCGCGCGCGCCCGCGGAACATGGCGGAGGGAGAGGGATTCGAACCCCCGGACCCTTGCGGGTCAACGGTTTTCAAGACCGCCGCGATCGACCGCTCCGCCATCCCTCCTGGTGCGTGAAAATCAGAGCTCGCCCGCGAGACGCGCGTTGCACGCCTTGGCGGCCGCCCTCCCCTCGCCCATCGCGAGGATCACCGTGGCCGCGCCGAGCACGATGTCGCCGCCGGCGAAGACGTTCCGCATCGTCGTTTCGTGGTTCGCGTCCACGACGATGTGGCCCTTCTTGTCGACTTCGATTTCGGACGTGGTCTGCGGGATGAGCGGGTTGGACGCGTTGCCGATCGCGACGATGACGCAGTCCACGTCGACGACGTGTTCGCTGCCGGCCACCGGCACCGGGCTGCGGCGCCCGCTCGCGTCGGGCTCGCCGAGCTCGTAGCGCAGCACCTCCATGCCGGTCACGACATCGTTCTCGTCGCCGAGGATGCGCGTGGGGTTGGCAAGCAGGTGGAACTCGACGCCTTCTTCCTTGGCGTGCGCGACCTCTTCGACGCGCGCGGGCATCTCGGCCTCCGTGCGGCGGTAGACGAGCATCACCTTCTCGGCGCCGAGGCGCAGCGCGGTCCGCGCGGCGTCCATCGCGACGTTGCCGCCGCCGAGCACCGCCACGCGCCTTGCGTGGTAGAACGGCGTGTCGGCGTTGCCTTCGTCGTAGGCCTTCATGAGGTTCGAGCGCGTGAGGTATTCGTTGGCGGAGAAGACGCCGATCAGGTTCTCGCCCGGGATGCCCATGAAGCGCGGCAGACCCGCGCCGGAGCCGACGAACGCGGCGTCGTAGCCGTCTTCGGAGAGGAGTTTGGCGAGCGGGCGCGAGCGCCCGACGATGAAGTCCGTGCGCACCTCGACGCCCATCGCCTGCAGCCCCTCGATCTCGCGCTGGACGATCGCCTTGGGGAGACGGAACTCCGGAATGCCGTAGGAAAGGACGCCGCCGCCCTTGTGCAGCGCCTCGAAGATCGTGACGGCGTGGCCGGCGCGGCGGACGTCGCACGCGAAGGCGAGCGAGGCGGGGCCGGCGCCGACGACGGCGACCTTCTTGCCGGTCGCGGGCGCGACGGCGGGCGGCGCGGCATCGCCGCGCTCGCGCTCGAGGTCCGCGACGTAGCGCTCCAGGCGCCCGATCGCGACGGACTTCTGCACGTCCTTGTTGAGCTTGCCCACGGTGCAGCCCTTCATGCACTGGCGCTCCTGCGGGCAGACGCGGCCGCACACGCTCGGCAGGAGGCTCGCCTCCTTGATGACGCCGATCGCCTTGCGGTCGTCGCCGTCCGCGATCGCCTTCACGAAGCGCGGGATGTCGATCGAGACGGGACACCCCGCCACGCAGGGCTTCGTCGGGCACTGCAGGCAGCGCTGCGCCTCCAGGCGCGCCATCGGCCCGGTGTAGCCGAGCGCGACTTCGCGCATGTTGCGGATGCGCGCCTTCGGGTCCTGGGAGGGCATTTCGCGCTGCGCGATCTTGGCGCGCCGCGCGGGCTTGAGGGCGGCGAGGTCGCCCAGCGCGGCGAGTTCCTCGCGCGCGGCGGCGTCGAGCGCCCGGAGATTGTCGGTGGATTCGTTCATGGGGAAAAGGTCGTTGGACGTTCGGTTCGGGAGTCCGGCCTACGCCGGGCGGAGCGCGCGCGGCCGGCGGCGGAAGCGGTTGCGCCAGGCGAGGCGGAACACCATGCAGAAGGCCTCGCGCGCGATGCCGAGCGAAAGCTTGGAGTAGCCGACGCGGCGGTCGAGGAACACGATGGGGACTTCGGCGATGCGGAAGCCCTTCGTCCAGGCGGTGAACGTGGTCTCCATCTGGAAGGAGTAGCCGTTGGAGACGATCTTGTCCAGGTCGATCGCGCGCAGCACGTCGGCCGAATAGCACTTGTAGCCGCCGGTGGGGTCGCTCACGGGCAGGCCCGTCACGAGGCGGACGAACACGCCCGCGCCCATCGAGAGCAGGAGCCGGCCCAGCGGCCAGTCGATCACGCGGATGCCGCCCTTGTAGCGCGTGCCGAGGACGAGGTCCGCGTTCCCGGCGGCCTCGAGGAACGCGGGGATCTCCTTGGGGTCGTGCGACCCGTCGGCGTCCATTTCGAAAAGGTGGGCGTAGCCGCGCTCGAGCCCCCACTTGAACCCCGCCACGTAGGCGCGGCCGAGACCGGCCTTGGCGCCGTGGTGCAGCACGTGCACGCGCCCGTCGGCGGCGGCCATGCGGTCGAGCACGGCGCCGGTGCCGTCGGGCGAATCGTCGTCGACGAACAGGATGTCGACGTCCGGCGCGGCGGCGAAGACCGCGGCGGCGGCCGGGCCGACGTTGTCCTTTTCGTCGTAGGTCGGGATGATGACCAGCGTTTTGCCTTGCATGGCGCGCGAGTATAGCAGAGTGCGGGCGCGGGAGCAAGGGCGCTTGAACGGCCGCGGCGCTTCGTGTATGATGCCGGCCGTCCCAACGACACGAACACCATGAACATTCCATCCACGCACAATCTCGCCGGAAAGGTCGCCGTCGTCACCGGCGGCGGCGGCGTCCTCTGCTCCACCCTCGCCCGCGCGCTCGCCGCGGCCGGCGCCAAAGTCGCCGTCCTCGACCTGCGCGAAGAGGCCGCGAAGAAAGTCGCCGACGCGATCGCCGCCGGGGGCGGCGTCGCGAAGGGCTACGCCTGCAACGTCCTGGAGAAGGACTCGCTCGAAGCGGCGCGCGCCGCGGTCGAGGCCGACCTCGGGCCGGTCGACGTGCTGCTCAACGGCGCCGGCGGCAACCACCCCAAGGGCACGACCTCCAACGAGCGCATCTCGGCCGCGGACCTCGCGGCCGCCGCCCCCGGGCTCAAGACGTTCTACGACCTCGACCCCGCGGGCATCCAGTTCGTCTTCAACCTGAACATCCTCGGCACGCTGCTGCCGACGCAGGTGTTCACGAAGGG
>JAFTHC010000080.1 GCA_017457625.1 Kiritimatiellia bacterium | reverse complement strand
GTCCGTCTCGTTCCACGAAAAGGTCGAGCAGGTCAAGGCCGCCGAGGTCGCGGACGGCGCCGACACGGCGAAGTGGCCGGCGGTCGACGTCCCCGGCGACCTCTGCACGCAGGGCTTCTCGCACCCGCACTACACGAACGTCCAGATGCCGTTCAAGAACGATCCGCCGCGCGTGCCGGACGAGAACCCCTGCGCCGTCCTGCGCACGTCGTTCGACCTGCCCAAGGGCTGGAAGGACCGCCGCACGGTGCTCCACGTCGGCGCCGCGGAGTCGCAGGCGTGGTATTACCTCAACGGCACGCTCGTCGGCATGTCGACGGACAGCAAGCTTCCGTCCGAGTTCGACCTCTCGAAGGCCGTCCGCGAGGGCCGCAACGAACTCGCGGTGCTGTGCGTTCGCTGGAGCGCGCAGAGCTACGTCGAAGACCAGGACCACTGGATGGAGCTGGGGATCCACCGTTCGGTCTACCTCTACTCGCAGGGCCCGCTCCACGTCGGCGACGTCACGGTCCGCGCGGGCTGGGACTGGCAGGCGAAGAAGCCCGCCGGCACGCTCTGGGTCCGCGTGAAGGCCGACTACGTTTCGTCGCCCGACCGCCACGCCTGGGACCCGAAGAAGATCGACGATCCTCACAACGACTGGTCGTTCGACACGCAGCTCTTCGACGCCAACGGAAAGCCCGTCCCCGGCGCGAAACTCGCGTCCGGCCCGCAGTCCTACGACTGGCGCTCCAACCTCGGCGAAGCCGCCGTCGAGGCGCGCCTCCCGGGCGTCTCGCCGTGGAGCGCCGAGGTGCCGAACCTCTACACGCTCGTCGTCACGCTCCGCGACCTCAAGGGCCGGGTCCTCGAATGCGTCTCGCAGCGCATCGGCTTCCGCGACGTCCGCATCGCGAACCGGGAGCTCCTGGTGAACGGCAGGGCGACCGAGATCCGCGGCGTGAACCGCCACGAGTTCCACCAGGAGCACTGCAAGTTCGTCCCGGCGGAGACGGACGAGCTGGACGCGAAGCTCCTCAAGCGCTTCAACTTCAACGCCGTCCGCTGCTGCCACTACCCGGACGAAACGCGCTGGCTCGACCTGTGCGACGAATACGGCATCTACCTCGTCGACGAGGCCGACATCGAGTGCCACGCCAACTACGCGGACCTCACGCACATCGACGCCTGGCGCCACACGTGGTTCGAGCGCGGCTCGCGCATGGTGCTGCGCGACAGGAACCACCCCTCCGTGATCTTCTGGTCGCTCGGCAACGAGAGCGGCGTCGGCGAGAACCACCTCGCGCTCGCCGACTGGATCCGCCAGGCCGATCCCACGCGTTCGCTCCACTACGAGGGCGCGACGCACGGCGGCTGGCGGCAGGACGCCTCGATCTTCGGTTCCCCGATCTCGCACCGCCTCACGGACGTCGTGAACCCGATGTATCCCAACATCGAAGACCAGATGGTCCGCTACGTCGAGAAGGTGGAGGACGACCGCCCGTTCATCATGTGCGAATACTCGCACGCGATGGGCAACAGCTGCGGCGGCTTCGCCGACTACTGGAAGGCCATCCGCTCGCACCACGGCCTGCAGGGCGGCTTCATCTGGGACTGGGTCGAGCAGGGCATCCTGCGAAAGGACACCGGCGACTGGGGCTACGGCGGCGACTTCGGCGACGTCCCGAACGACGTGAACTTCGTCTGCAACGGCATGGTGAACCCCGACCGGACCCCGAAGCCGCAGATGTGGGACGTGAAGCACGTCCAGCAGCCGCTCGCCTTCTCGCTCGCCGACGCGAAGAAGGGCCTCGTGGCCGTCGAGAACCGCGACTGCTTCCGCGCCGGCTCCGACTGGCTCGAGG
>JAFTHC010000079.1 GCA_017457625.1 Kiritimatiellia bacterium | reverse complement strand
TTCCGAGTGGGATTGCGAAGCAAGCCCGCGAGGGCGGAAAAACCGTTCCCGATCGCGGGGGGGACAGCGAGGAGGCCGCGCGGGCGGGATGGAGTCGCGAGGCGGCACGAGCGACGGCGGGATTCACCCCGCCGAGCGAGCGACGCCCGCGAATCCGCCCGCTCCGCGCGGTCTTCGAGCGGCCCCGCGATCGGGAACAGCTTCTCATGCGACGACGCCGCATGCGATGACGGCGCAGACCCCCGATTCCTGACCGATTACGCCGGCGCGGCCTGGCGCCGGGTGCGGCGCGAGGCGCGCTACAGGGCGGCGCGGAGGACGGCGGCGACGGCGAGGGCGGAGTCGCCCGCGAGGGGGAGCGTGGAGGCGACGGCCACGTCGCAGCGGCGGCCGTGCGTGCCGCGGATGCGGGTGTGGTCCTGGCAGGTGCGCGGATGCAGCCAGAGGCTCCGGTCGAAGAAGAGCTCCGAGGGGTCGTAGCCGGGCTTGTTGTGGATGTCGATGTGCGTGGCGTAGTCCGGCGCTTCGCGGCGGTCCGTCCACCACGGATAGGCGCACCACGAGCCGGCTTTCGCGACGAGCAGCAGCTCGCCCGCCGTTTCGTGCGCCCAATCCAGGTCCGGCGCGCGCTCTTCGATCCGCCCGTAGGCGCCGGTCGCCTCCAGTTCCGCGCGGACGGCCGGCACGTCCGCCGGGTCGCGGACGTAGACGTGCGCGACCTCGTGGTCGCACATCGCGAACGCGCGCGACCGCAGCGGGTCCGGGTAGGCGCGCCCGCCGATCGGACGCACGCGCAACAGCCCCGCTTCGCGCAGCGCGCGGTTCGGGAACGCGGGCGGCGCGGTCACGGCGCCGATCCCGTATTCGCCCAGCACGGTGAGCGAGGCGCCTTCCGCCTCCGCCAGCGCGGCGAGCTTCTCCAGCTCGCGCCGGAAGAAGGCGAAGGCGCGGTCGCCGCGCGGCGCGTCCGGCCCGAAGCGCTGCGCGTCGTAGTCGAGCGTGTTCAGATACAGGAACGCGACGTCGCAGGGATATTCGCGCTGCATCGCGAGGAAGTCGGCCAGAACCGCGTCGCCGGCCTTCGGGTGCGCGAGCGGCCCCCAGTAGCGGTGCAGCGGGAAGGCGCCGTTGCGCGCGCGCAGCGCGGCGTCCGCCTCCGGCGGCAGCGTGTAGCGGTAGAGGATCGAGCCGCCGCCGTGCTTGTGGACGTGGGCGGGGGAGACGAGCCGGTCGACGCTTTCCCCGACGCTCTGCTGGAAGAAGAACATGCCGACCGCGTCGCCGCGCCCGCGCGCGGCGCTCCAGATCCGCTCCCCGCGCACGAGCCGCGCGGACTGTTCCCAGAACGACGGCCGCCACGTTTCGCGGCAGAACCAGCCGTTGGCGACCATGCCGTGTCCGCGCGGCGGGAGCGCGGTGCGCAGCGTCGCCTGCGCGACGCACGTCACGGCGGGGAAGACGGACCGCACGGGGCGGAAGTCCAGGCCGGCGAGGTTCGCGAGGCCGCGCTGTTCCAGATCGCGCCAGCCCAGGCCGGCGACGGAGACGACGATGTGTTTCATGGCGAGACGCCGGCGGGGGCTTCGAGTGGCGGTGTGCGGGCGGAGAAAACCTCCAGGCGCGTGCGGCCCTGGCCGAAGTTCTCGAAGGATCCGGCGGGCCGGTAGCGCTCGGCCACGGCGGCGGCGAGCCGGTCGCGGGTTTCCGCGGGCAGGGGGTCGGTCGAGGGACACGCGATCGCGAAGGAGTAGCCGCTCAGCGCGGCGACGGGGGCGTCGCACGCGCGGATCGCCCCTTCGAGCGTGGCGGCGTTGTGGACGCGGCGGCGGCGCGCCTCGTCGTCCGACAGGTCCGGGAAGACGGAGAAGGGGCCCGTCTCCAACCCCGCCACGACCGGGACGCCGGCTTCGACCGCCAGATACGCGTCCTGCGTGAGGATCGGCCTGCCGTCGGGATCGAGCTCGCGCACGAGCCGCCCGGCGCGGCGCAGTTTCGCGAGCGCGCTTTCGGAATCGGTCGCGAACCAGAAGCGGTCCTGCTCGCCGCCGACCCACTTCATGGGCCAGGCGGACCCCGCCACGAAGAGGACGGACGCGGCGAGCGCCGCGAGCCCGACGCGCCACGGGCGCAGCCCCGCCCGCGCCGCCGCCCGCCCGAGCGGAACCGCGAGCGCGACCGCCGCGAGCGGCATCGCG
>JAFTHC010000078.1 GCA_017457625.1 Kiritimatiellia bacterium | reverse complement strand
GACCGTCGGCGCGTAGCCGACGTCGGAGGTGTCGAGCCGCTTGTGCTTCCACGTCACGAGGTCCTCGCTCCACCACATCATTCCGCAGGAGGGGTAGAGATACCAGACGCCGTCCTCGTAGAGGACCGTCGGGTCGGCCAGCTCCCGCCAGGCGGGGGCGCGGCCGCCCTCGGACTCGAAGTTGCGGCCGATGGGGTAGTCGGGGATCGGAAGGGGGTTGCAGTAGGTTTTCATCGGTACGGGGCGGGAGTGAAGAGTGAAGAGTGCTGCGGACGGCGGCTACGCCGCGCCCGCGCGGCGCAGGCTTGGGTCAGGGGTTCAGAGGGGTGGCGTGCCTGGTCATGTCCAGTAGGAGCGGCGGGAGGAGAATGCCTCGCGGAAATCGTTTTCGAAGTCGGGGTGGGGTTGGACAGAGCCCCAGTCGGCCACGCGAGCAGCGAGGGCTTCCAGTTCGGCCATCTTCCGATGGACGGTCGGGTAGTACTTGGAGTTGGACTGCGACATGAGATACAGGACGCCGAGCCGGATCGGAATCGATGCGAGGAGCGGCTCATCCGCTTTTGCCAGCGCCGTTCCCAACGGAAAATAGCCGGTGATGGCCCGCATTGCGCAGATGTCGTCGTCTCGGTGCGCAAGAATGTGTTCGCGCAAACGGTCGGGCATTCCGCATTCAAGCAGCATGGTGGCGTAGTCCGGATCGAGGAAGGAGCCCTTTCCTCCGTTCTCCGCGATGTGACGGACCAGTTCTCCGAACGCGGCGCCCGGAAGCTCCTTCTTCGCTTCGCGGAGCATTTTGATGTCGACGGTCGAACCGAAGAATTCCTTGTAGGCGGCAAGCAGGGCGTCGCCATCCCCTCGCTTTCGCGCAAGATCAAGGAGGTAGTGGCGGACGGCGTGCGGCGGGGCGAACTTCCGAATCCAAGTCTCCGCCTCCTCCCAGCGCTTGCAGGCGGTCAGAACGACCAGACGGGATTGCCAGACGGACTTCAATCGGAGCCGAAGCGTTTTGCGAACGTATTCGTCGAAGCGCTCCACGTCGCCGCATTGAGACCAGATCCGCGCGGGGACGTTCCGTTCGTACTGTTTTGCGAGAGGATCCTTTTCGATTCGTTCGCGAGCGGCGTCGCGAAGTTCCGCCAGCCGGTCCGTGGGGAGGTAGAGCCGGTCCCATTCGAGGACCGACCGGAAGACGATCCGGTCCCAGCCCTTGTCGTAGAGTTTCAGCAGGAACCGGACGATCGCCTCTTTGTCCGAGACGAGCGGCGCCGTTGCATCCCAAAGTTGGGAGGCGACGTCGCCATCCCAGAACACGGACTGGAGCGACGCGTTCGAGTCGTCGACGCGTTTCAGCATTTCGCCGCCCTGGAAGATGAAATCGCAGAGGCAATCGAAGCGGCGTTCCGGATCGGCGATCTTCTTCAGGGCCTTCGCCGCGTGGCACAGATCTCCGGCGATCTCGGACGCGGAGACCCAGCTTCGGCGGGCGCGGGTCGCTTGTCGGAGACGGAGCCGGAATTCTTCTTCGTAGGGGGCGGGTGTGTTCATGTCCGCAATTCAGGTGGCGGGGTTGTTGAAGCGGGCGACGAGCGCGGCGAATCGAGCAGCCGATTCGGCATTGCGGGCGGCTGCTCTCTCGCGGCGACGTTCCTTCGCTCGTTCGAGATGGCGTTGGTCGCGGCGCTCTTCCGCCTCCGTTTTCGGGAACCAGGCCGAGATGGTCTCGAAGTTCTCGACGTCCATCTTCATGTATTTCATGATGCGGTCGACGACGTCTTCCTGACGCGCCCAGGGGATGTCGAACTCGGTGTCGGTAATGCGGGGGTCGTCCGGATCGACGGAGACCGAGATGCTTCCGGCGTCGCAGGTCAGGGACTCGGCGGCGGAACGCAACACCTCCAGATGTTCGGCAGTAGCGGGCACGGAGAGGTCGATTTCAACATGGACCTTGCGGGTCCGTTGGTGTTTCACGGCGGAGCGCGGAGGGGCTAGAGGGCGGGGGAGGATTGGAGGGAAGAACGGACGGCCGCGCCTTTTCCGGTAAGTCGGTACTTCTGGGTTGGGCTGCGTGGCGAGTCCGGTTGCGTGGCTTCAACGTAACCAATGCGAAGCGCCGGTCCAAGATACCGCTCGACGAACGAAACACGGTCTTTGATGCCGAGCTCCTTCATGAGCATTCGACGGGACATTTCGCCGTCCAGAACGGACAGCAATGCTTTGAGAGGAGGCGACAGCGCTGGAGCGGCCAAGAAAGGATTACTTGTAGGGTTACTTGTAGGGTCGATTGGCGGATTCCCGTTGCCGGCGAACGACGCCGGATCGATTCCGACGAGCATTTCGCGGTTCCGGAGGACGTGTTTCGCGCCGAAGAGAAGGTTTTCCAGAAATCGGTCCAGGAACACGGACGTTTCGGAGATTCCCTTCGGCATGTTGTTGTAGTTGGCCCGGACGAGCGCGTTGCGGAAGTACCAGGCGTGTTCGGAAAAGGGGTCGTTGGAGACATCGAATCCAAGCGACCTCAAGTATTTGATGAAGAACACGGCGGTGGTCCGCGTGTTGCCTTCGCCGAAGGGATGGATCTGCCAAACGCCGGCAACGAATTTCGAGAGATGCCGGATGGCGTCGGGACGGGAGAGTTTCGCGTATGAGAAGTCCCGTTCCCGCGAGAAGTCGTATTGGAGAGTTTCCAACAGGGAGTCCGTGCTGGCGTAGAACACGGCGTCGCCGCGGAGGACCCATTCCTTCTTGGTGATGTTGTAGTCGCGCAACCGTCCGGCGTGTTTGAACAGGCCTTCGAACAACCGTCCGTGGACGGAAAGGAGTTCGGACGGCGCGAACGAAAAGGCCGGTTCCGCGAGAATTTCGGCGATGCGTTGTGAGACCTTGTCTGCTTCCTCGGTCCGCGTTCCGTCCGCGGGTTTTGCCGGCTTGGCCCTGTAGTATCCGTCGAGCAGTTCGCGCACCTGTGGAAGGGAGAGCTCGCCTTCGATGTTGCGTCGGGCCGCGTCGACGAGATAGGGGGACGCGGACAGGCCGTCGACCTTCTGCAGGCCGATGGCGACGCGCCAGTTTCCGGCGCGTTCCCGTTTGTGCGGTTCCGCGGCACGGAGGTATTCGGAAAGATCGTCGTCGTTCATGGCTGTGATTCTACCAAGTGCGGGGGCGGCCGTCCACTTTCTGCAGCCCGATGGCGACGCGCCAGTTCTCCGCGCGCTCGCGGCGGCCGGGTTCGCGGGCGACGAGATACTCGGAGAGCGGCGACGGCGCGCCGGCGGGGGAAGGGCGATGGAGGGAGGGGCGAGGTTTCACGGTGACAGGTGCGCGCGGGCGGCGGTTTCGCCGCGCCCGCGCGGAGGAAAAGGGTAGTTAGGGATGGGACATGGAGGGAAGACGCAACAGTTCCGGGCGACAATCACGAAAAGTAATCCACGTCGGG
>JAFTHC010000077.1 GCA_017457625.1 Kiritimatiellia bacterium | reverse complement strand
TCTGCCTCGCGCTCATGGGTTTCCCCGCCCGCCCCGTCCCGCCCGCGGATTCGCCGCTGTGGTTCTGGACCGACGGCCGCCTCGAATTCGGCCCTGACGCGGACACCTCGCCCTCCGCCCGCGCGCTGCGCCGGCGCACCGACCTGCCGTGGGTGACGGAAGGCCGCGCGTTCGTCGTGCCGGTCGCCGTCCGGGACGACACCACGGCGCGCGCCCGGGCGTTCTTCCCGTATTCGACCCACGCGCGCGCCTACGGCGGCTACTTCCTGCAAACGCCCGACGGCCCGTTCCGCATCCTGCACGGAAGCATCGAACCCCTCTGGCGCTACAACGATCGCTGGTATTTCGGCTGGCGCGACGTCCACCTGCGCGACGGCGAGCCCTACTGGACGCTCGTGCTCGGCGCGGACGGCTGCCGCGGCGAGCGGAAGGTCGTCGACCTCGCCGCCTGGGCCGCCGTCCAGACCGGGACGCCCTGCGAACCGGACGCCCCCGCCGCGCCCTTCGTCCCGGCGCCGCAGCCCGAACGCGCCGCCGTCTCGCTCCGGCTCCTGCCCGACGCCCCCTTCGCCGCCTTCACCAACCTCCTCGTCCGTCTCCGCGACTGCAACTACGGCGACGTCTTCGTCGTCCCCTGACCTCTCACCTTTCACCTCTCACCTCCCATGAAGCGCCCCGCCTTTCTCGTCGCCGCCGGCCTGTTCGTGCCGGGAGCCATCGGCCTTCTCTTCCATCTCTTCCTGCATTGGACGTATCTGTCCGGGCTCCGCTGGCCGACGGCCCACGCGGACGCGCTCGGCGACGCGGGCCTCGCGCTGCTGGCCCTTTCGGGCGCGGCCATCGTCGTTGGCCTCTCGCGCCTGCTCCGCGACGTCTTCCGCGTCCCGTGGATCGGCGCGGCGGCCTGGGCGCTCGCCGGCGTCGGGTCAGCGCTCTGGCCCTTCGTCGCGCTGCTGCCGGCGGCGCGCCGTCTCGGCAACCGGCCCGCCGCGCGCCTCGCGGCGTGGGGCGGCGCCGTCTTCCTGCTCGCCCCCGCGCTCGGCACGATCGGCCGGTTCGCGGACGCGCCCGTCTTCTGGCCGCTGCTAGCCGTCGGCGTCGGCGGCACGTGGCTCGTCCTCGCCGCCCTCCGCGCCCTCGACGGCGGCGCGCGTCCCCACCGCGCGCTCGCCCGGGCGTTCGCGCTCGTCGTCCTCGTCTCGCTCGCCACGCAGCCCGCTCTGCACGCCGGGCGCGTCCGACGCCAGGCGGACGCGGCCTTCGCCGCGCTCGTGGAGCGGGTCGGGTCGCCCGTCCGCCCCGAGACGTTCCGCTTTCCCCCGCCGGTCGCTGAGGCGGACGACCCGCTCGCGGCCTTCGACGCGGACGCGATCGACGCGGACGAGGCGTCCCTTACGGAACTCCGGACGATGCTCCTCTCGTCGAGCCTCCCCGTCCGCCGCCATCCCTTCGCGCCGGAGGAGCTCGCCGCCGCCGCCGCGTGGCTCGCCTCCCACACGAACCTCATGGCCGCGGCGGACGCGATGTCGGACGCCCCCGGCTACCGCTCCTGCCTCCCCGGTCCGGCGTCGTTCGAAGACGTGGCGCGACAGGGTTTCCAGTGGTTCGAGCCCCGCCTCTTCGGATCGCTCTCCTTCGCGAACGCGCTCGCCTTCCGCGCCCGCTTCGCGCGCGCCGGCGGCGCCGACGAGGACGGCGACGCCGGCCTGGACGAAGCCCGCCGGCTCGAAAACATCGCCGCTCTGCACGACCGGGAGGCCGCGGTCGGCAACCTGCTCCTCGCGGCCTCGATCCGCGGCATGGAGACCGGCGCGATCAACGTCCGGATCGACCGATGGAGCGACGACGGCCTCCGCGCGATGCAGCGCGCCGCCGAGGACGCGGCCGAGCGCTTCGAAGGGCGCTTCCGCGACGCCTTCGCCGGCGGGCTCTTCCGCCTGCGGGCCACGATCGGGAACGTCGAGGCGAACGCCATCGCCGCCGCGTCCCCGTCCGTGCGCGCCAGCCGCGCCCTCGACTACTGGACCGCCGCGGAACTGCGCGACCTCTGCCGCCTCTGGAACCGCACGTGGGACGCGCTCGACGGCCTGCTTGCCGCCGCCGCCTCGGAGGACGACTTCCCGCGCGAGGCGTTCGACCGGCTCGCCGCGGACGAAAAGGCCCGCGCCGACGCCCTGCCGCCGCTTACGAAACTCATGGCCGGGCACCTCGTGGAAACGGCCCGCGACCAGCTCGTGCAGACGCGTGACCGCGCCGCCTTCGTCCGCACGGCCGTCGCCGTCGAGCGCTACCGCCGCGCCAACGGCGCGCCGCCGCCCTCGCTCGACGCGCTCGTCCCGGCGTTCCTGCCCGCCGTCCCGCGAGCCGCGCGGACCGGCGCGCCGTTCGCCTACGAGCCCGGCCCGCTCGAAATCCCCGACGAGATCCTCGACGCCCTCCGCGACCCGGACGAAGCCGCCGCGCAGTCCAAGGCCGAGTTCCGCGCCCGCTTCAGCGACGCGGAAGCGATCACCGTCGGGCAGATGATCGACGCCATCAACGAGGAGATCAGGAACGGCGACGCCCCCGACCCCGACACGCGGACGCTTCCCGCGCAGACCCTCCCCGGCTTCCGCCTGACGATCCCGAGCTACCGGGGCCGCCCGGAGCTCGACGCCGCGGTCGACTTCGTCACGCAGCGCGAACCCGAACCCCGCGCGGAATCCGCGGAGGGCGCGGAGCCCGCCGAACAACCCTAGCCCGCCGCGGAGCGACTGCGGCTACGGCGACGTCTTCGTCGTCGAATGAAAACCACGAAAGGAAACACGCCATGAACCATTCCGTCGTTCGTCATTGCCGCGCAGCGGCGACGTCGTTCGTCCTTGCGGC
>JAFTHC010000076.1 GCA_017457625.1 Kiritimatiellia bacterium | reverse complement strand
CGCTCGCGGTGCGGATGGACCGGCACGTCGCGAACGCGGAGATCCTCGCCGGGCGGCTCGGTTCGCACCCCGCGGTGGCGCGCGTCTGGTATCCGGGGCTGCCGTCGGACCCGGGCTACGGGACGAACCGCCGCCAGGCGGCGGCGGGCGGCGGGATGGTGTCCTTCGAGCTCGCGCACGGGCTCGACCCGCGGCCGTTCTTCCGCGCGCTGCGGCTCGTGGCGCTGGCGGAGTCGCTCGGCGGCGTGGAGTCGCTCGCGTGCCACCCCGCCACGATGACGCACGCCTCGATTCCGGCGGACATCCGCGCGAAGGTCGGGATCACGGACCGGCTCGTGCGGCTCTCGGTCGGCATCGAGGACGCGGAGGACATCTGGCGCGACGTGGACGCGGCGCTGCGCGCTGCGTCGACGGCGAGCGGGACGCGGGGCGGGTGTTGAACGCGGACGTCCGCGTCTTCTCCACCCGATTTCCAAACCCCAATCCCCCCCTTTTTCCCATGCTCTACTCCTCCTATGCCGACCTGATCGGCGAAACGCCGCTCGTGCGGCTCGGGCGCCTCGACCTGCCCGAAGGCGCCACGCTCTGGGCCAAGCTCGAGCTCGCGAACCCCGGCGGCAGCGTCAAGGACCGCATCGGCCGCGCGATGATCGATGATGCAGAACGGCGCGGCGCGCTGCGCCCCGGCGGCACGATCGTCGAGGGCACCGCCGGCAACACCGGCATCGGCATCGCGTTCGCCGCGATCGGCCGCGGCTACCGGGTCGTCTTCGTCGTGCCGGACAAGTTCTCCGGCGAGAAGGTCGCGCTGCTGCGTGCGCTTGGCGCGGAGATCGTCCGCACCCCGCGCTCGGGCGGGATGCTGCTCGCGGAGAGGCGCGCGGACGAGATCGCCGCCGCCACGCCGGGCGCCGTCGTGCTTGGGCAGTTCCGCAACCCGGCCAACCCGCGCGCGCACTACGAGACGACCGGCCCGGAGATCTGGCGCGACCTCGGCGGGCGCGTCGACGCGTTCGTCGCGGGCGCCGGCAGCGGCGGCACCTTCAGCGGCGTCGCGCGCTACCTCAAGGAGAGGAACCCGGCGCTGCGCGCGGTGCTCGCGGACCCCGTCGGCTCCACGATGGGCGGCGGCGAACACGCCGACTACGACATCGAGGGGATCGGCAACGACTTCGTCGCCGAGACGATGGACATGGCGCTCGTCGACGAGGTCGTGAAGGTCGCGGACGAGGAGGCGTTCGACGCCGCGCGGGACCTCGCGCGGCGCGAGGGGATCGTGGCGGGCTCCAGCTCCGGCGCCGCGCTTGCCGCCGCGCTGCGCGCGATCCGCTCGGGACTGCGCGGCAACGTCGTCGTCCTCTTCCCCGATCGCGGCGACCGTTACTTCAGCAAGGGCCTCTTCACCGCGGACTGAACGACTGCCATGTCCCCCCTTTCCACCCCTTCCGCCCCCTCCGCGCTCGGTCCCTATTCGCAGGGAATCGACGCCGGGCCATTCGTCTTCGTCTCCGGACAGCTTCCCGTCGACCCCGCCACGGGCGAAATCCCGGACGACGCGGCGGCGCAGGCCGAGCGCGCCTTCGCCAACGTCCGCGCCATCCTCGCCGCCGCCGGCCTCGGGCTTGAGCACGTCGCCAAGACCACGGTCTTTCTGTCCGATCTTGCCGATTTCGCCGCCGTGAACGAGGTCTATGCCCGCGCGTTCGTCGCGCCGTTCCCCGCGCGCTCCTGCGTCCAGGCCGCCGCCTTGCCGCGCGGCGCACGCCTCGAGGTCGAGGCCATCGCCGTCCGCCCGTCCTGATCCCGCAACCCCCATTCCAACCGTTGCGCCGCCCCGCCGATTTGGCAGAATCCCCGCCCATGAACGATTCCTCCGCCAAACTGGAAACCCTCCGCGCATCCTTGCGCGAGGCGCATTCCGCGCTCGTGGCCTTTTCGTCCGGCGTCGATTCGACGTTCCTTCTGCACGTGGCGCACGAGGAGCTCGGCGATCGCGTCGTGGCGGTCACCGCGCGCTCCCGTTCGTTCCCGAAGCGCGAGCTTGACGAAGCCGCCGACTTCTGCCGCGCCGAAGGCGTGCGCCACGTCGTGATCGACTCGGAGGAGCTGGACGTGCCGGGCTTTGCGGAGAACCCGCCGGACCGCTGCTACCACTGCAAGCGGGAGCTCTTCGGCAAACTCGTCGCGTTCGCGCGCGAAAACGGCCTTGCGGCGGTCTTGGAAGGATCCAACGTCGATGACGACGGCGACTACCGCCCCGGCCGCCGCGCCATCCGCGAACTCGGCGTCCGCAGCCCGCTGCGCGACGCAGGCCTGACGAAGGCCGAGATTCGCGCGCTTTCGCGCGCAATGGGCCTTCCGACCGCCGACAAGCCCTCCTTCGCCTGCCTCGCCTCGCGTTTCCCCTACGGCGAACGCATCACGGCCGAGGGTCTGGACCGGGTCGGCCGCGCCGAGGATTGGATTCGCGCGGCGTTCCCCGGACTCGGCCAGTTGCGAGTCCGCTCGCACGCGGGCGGCGTCGCCCGCATCGAAGTTTCGCCCGCCGACATTCCCCGCCTCGCCGCCCGCGCGCCGGAACTCTCCGACGCCCTCCGCTCAATCGGCTTCGCCTATGTCTCCCTCGACCTCCGCGGCTACCGCACCGGCAGCCTCAACGTGGCGCTCGGCGCCTCGTTGAGGAGTGACCAGTGACGTGTGACGAGTGACGAATGCTTCGGGCTACACCGTTTCAACCGTTTCAACCGTTTCAACCATTTCAACCGTTTCAACCGTTTCAACCGTTTCAACCATGACAACCGCATCTGCCCTTGCCGACCGCCTGATCGCCGGCGGAGACCCCGCCACGGCGGAGGAGCTCGTCGACCTGCTGAAGAACGCCCCGCGCGAGGAGCTGCGCGAGGCGGCGCACCGCGTGACGGTCGCGTTCGCGCCGAAGCACTTCGACTTCTGCTCGATCGTGAACGCGCGGTCCGGGCGCTGCCCCGAGAACTGCAAGTGGTGCGCCCAGAGCGCGCACTGGAAGACGGGCTGCGAGTGCCACGGCTGGATCGGCGCGGAGGCGTGCGCCAAGGCCGCGAAGGAGGCCGAGGCGAACGGCGCCGACCGCATCGGCATCGTGACGAGCGGCCGCGCGCAGACGCCCGCCGACGTCGACGCGCTCTGCGAGGCCCTCCGCGCGATGCGGCGCGAGTCGGAGATCGAGCTCTGCGGCTCGCTCGGGCTCGTCTCCGAGGCGGACCTGGCGAAGCTCAAGGAGGCCGGGGTCAAGCGCCTGCACTTCAACCTCGAGACCGCGCCCTCGCTCTTCCCGTCGCTCTGCTCCACGCACACGCAGGCGCAGAAGCTCGAGACGCTCCGCGCCGCGCGCCGCCTCGGGATGCAGATCTGCTGCGGCGGGATCGTCGGGATGGGCGAGACGGACGAGCAGCTCGTCGAGTTCGCGCTTACGATCCGCGCCGTCGCCCCCGACTCGATCCCGGTGAACTTCCTCCACCCGATCGAGGGCACGCCCCTCGGCGCGCGGGGCGTCCCCGACCCGGAGCGCGCGGTCGACGCCGTCGCGATCCTGCGCCTCGCGAACCCCGCCACGCCGCTGCGCTTCGCGGGCGGCCGGCGCGACATGACCGACGAGACCGCGGCCAGGTGCGTCCACGTCGGCATGAACGCCGGCATCGCCGGTCCGCTCCTCACGACGCCCGGCGCCGACTTCGACGACGACCGCGCGCTCGCCCAGGCGGCCGGCTACCACGTCACGCCGCAAGCCCTTCGCTCGGGCGCGACGTCCGCCAAACCCGCGGGGCGCTTCGCCTAACGGGAGATGGGACTGGCGCGCGCGCACGGCACGAGCCGGATTTTCGCGCCGTCGCGAATGTGGTAGACTGTGCGCCATGTCACGCACCCTCCTCCCCATTTTCGCCTACAACACGACGCCGGGGCGCGAGAAGTTCCACCCCAAGGGCCGCGACAACGGCTATGTCCTTACGCTCGGCGGCTTCCGGATCTACCTCGCCGGCGACACCGAGGACATTCCCGAGATGGCGGACGTGAAGGACGTCGACGTCGCGTTCCTTCCCGTGAACCAGCCCTACACGATGACGCCGGAGCAGGCCGCCTCCGCTGCGAGGACCGTGAAGCCGAAGGTGCTCTTCCCCTACCACTACTCCCAAACCCCGATCCAAAAGGTCGCCGACCTGCTTGCCGGTTCCGGCATCGACGTCCGCATCCGGGACTATCGCTAGCGGCCCGCGCCGCGACGCAGTCGAACAGCTCGTCGCAATACCGCGGCCGCCAGCGGTCGAACGCCTCGGGCACGGAGTCGAAGGGCGTGCGGGGATCAAGAGACATCATTCGGGGCGCTCCTTCGGCGCAGCAGGCTCAGTTGGGGTCGTTTCATGGCAACGATTCTACCAGAACGGCGGCGGCGACGCAAAACCGGGCTTTCCCGGGGCGTACCAGAGCGCGGCCTTGGCGAGGGCCGATCCGGGACGCCCTCCCACACGCCCTTGCCGCGGACGCGGCATCCATGATAGACTCCGCGACATGAAGCGATTCGCCCCCAGGCACGCCGCCGCGGCCGCGCGGAGACCGCCGCAATGACCATCCACGACGTCACGCCCGACCGGATTCTGTCCTCCGTCTCCCTGAGCGAGCCCGGGCGGGCGTTCCTCGCCGGCGAGCCGGCCGCGATGGAGCCCGTCGGCGACCGCACCGGCGCGCGGGAGATCGTCGTCGACCCGGACGACCGCGACCAGCCGCTGCTTGGGCTTGGGAGCATCGTCACGGGGACGGACCTCGCGGCGCTCGGACGCCTCCCTCCGGACGTCTTCGATGCCGCCCTGCGCGCGCTCTTCGACCCGGGGACGGGCGCGGGCTGGAGCCTCATGCGCGTGCCGTTCGGATCGACCGACTGGGAGCGGACGCCCGACTTCTTCACCTACGACGACGCGCCGGACGGCGAGCGCGACTGGAGCCTCGCCCGCTTCTCGGTCGCGCGAGACCGGGACCGCGGCCTCTTCGCGCTGCTCCGCCGCGCACGCGAGATCAATCCCGCGCTGCGTTTCCACGGCGCGGTGTGGGGCATCCCCGCGTGGATGAAGGAGAACCGCCTGCGCTTCTTCGGGCGCTTCGATCCGGCCTGCGCGGAGGTCTACGCGCGCTACCTCGCGCGAACCGTCCTCGCGCTGCGCGGGGAGGGCGTTCCGCTCGTCGCCGTCTCGCCGCAGAACGAGAGCCTGACGGCGAACGACCGCCCGACTCCCGCGGCCTGCATGCCGTGGTGGGTGCAGCGCGACGTCGTCGTCGCGATGCGCCGCGAGTTCGACCGCGCCGGGCTCGGCGACGTGGCGGTGTGGGCGTTCGACCACAACTACGACCTCTCCGACTTCTTCGTGCGGCCGCTCCTCGCCGATCCCGCCGCGCGCGCCGCGATCGGCGGCGTGGCGTTCCACGACTACGGCGGCGAGCCGGAGCCCGCGATGGGCGCGCTGCACCGCGAGCGGCCGGACCTGCCGCTGTACGCCACCGAGCGGACGGTCCACGGGCCGGACGGGATGGCCCGCATCGTGCGCCAGCTTCGTGCCGGCGCGCGTTGCTACAACCAGTGGACGACCGCAAGCGACGAATGGGGCGGCCCGCACCTGTTCCAGGGCCACCCCTTCCGCCGCGGCGCGGAGCCGCCCCCTCCGGACGCGCGGAACTTCCTCGTCGTCCCGCGGGACGATCCGTCCTCGTTCGAGCTTTCGCCCGCGTGGGGGCTCTACGGTCAGTTCACGCGTCACCTGCGGCCCGGGATGGTGCGCGTCGCATGCACCGGCGGCTCGGACGGCTGGCTGCGCGCCGTCGCCTTCCGGGACCCCGCCACGGGCGAAATCGCGGTCGTCACCGTGAACGCGACGCGCCGCGAACAGGCCTTCGCGCTGCGCTGCGGCGGCGCCGCGGCGCGCCTCGCGCAGGCGGCGCGAAGCGTCGCGAGCTGGCGGTTCGTCCCCGGCGCGCTCTGCCGCGCCGCCCGCCTCGCCGTTCCGCCCGAGGCGGACGCCGCCGCGCCCGCGCTTCCGTGGGATCTCGGCGGTTCCGAAGCGCCCGCCGCCGCTGCCGCGACGGGCGCCTCGTGGCGGCTCGCCGTCGACGACATCCGCCTCGGCGGCCCCGCCGTCGCCGGTGCGGAGCTGCCCCTCTCGTGCGTCGTCCGCAACGCGGGCGACGCCCCCGTTCCGCCCGACGCCACGCTGCGCGTCGACTTCAAGCTCGACGGCGACCTGCCGGTCGCGCTCGCCATCCTCCCGCTGCCGCCGCTCGCGCCGGGCGAGGCGTTCGAGGTGCGCGCCAACGTTCCCGTCGGGCTGCCCTACCACGACCGCCCGACCTGGATCGCCGAGGCCGGGCACCACCAGATTTTCGCGATGTTCGCGACCGGCAACGTCCGCGCGGGCCATCCCGGCGCCGACGGCGTCTTCGCCCGCGAGTTCGATTTTTCCGCCGCTCCCGCCGACGTTTGAGCACCATGACGAACCTTGCTTTTTCGTCCGCCGGTTGGACGAGAATGCCGATTTCTCCCGGGCTCGAGCGGATGTCCGGCGAAGGCGGTCACGCCTTCGGCCCCGGAACAACGGCAAGGAACACGAGCGGCTCGGCGCCGTCATTGACGAGCTGGTGTTCGTGGCCTTCCGGGCAGAAGTGGCAGTCGCCGGGGCCGAGCGGCTCCGGAACGCCGTCCGTCGTGGCGGTGCCGCGACCGGAGAGGACGTAGATGATTTCACGGTTGTTCTCGTGGCGGTGCAGTCCGATGGTGGCGCCGGGATCGAGCCGGGCGCGCATGATGCGCGTCGAGCCGTCCCAGAACATCCGGGCCGCGATTTCCTTTTCCCCTCCCTTGAAGCGCGGAATCACCTGTTCGGGAATGTCGTTGAAGTCGAGTTTCATCTGTTCTGCTCCCTGTGACGGAGATCGGAGGCGACGTTCGGTCCTTTCAGGAAAGAAAACGAAAGGATGCGTGAGTTTGATGGCGACGATTCTACCAGAACGGCGGCACCGGCGCAAAACCGGCTTTCGCCGGCGGCGGCGAGGACGTCCGCGCCGCGGCCTGGAGGCGGCGGATGGCCTCGAGCGGGTCCGGGGCGCGGCACACGGCGCGGACGACGGCCCAGTTGCGGGCGCCGGCGGCGATCGCGGCGGCGAGGTTCGTCCCGTCGAGGCCGCCGATGCAGACCGCCGGACACGGCGCGGCGGCGACCATCGCGGCCATCGTCGCGAGACCGAGCGTCGGGTCGGGGATTTCCTTGGTGGGCGTCGCGTGGACCGGGCCGATGCCGACGTAGTCCGGGCGGACCGCGGCCGCGGCGGCGAGCTGCGCGGGATTGTGCGTGGAGAGGCCGACGAGCCGCAGCGACGGGAAGCGGCGGCGCACCTCGGGCACGGGCATGTCGCCCTGCCCGACATGGATGCCGTCCGCCCCCGCGGCGGCGGCGACCGCCGGGTCGTCGTTCACGACGAAAAGCGTGCGCGTGCCGCGCGTGACGGCCCGCAGGTCGCGCGCCGTGCGGAGGACGTCCTCCGGCGCGGCGCGCTTCATCCGGAGCTGGACGATCCGGACGCCGGCCTCGACCGCCGCCTCCGCGCACCGGACGTAGCCGGCGACGGGGTCGGTGATGACGAGGTAGAGCCCGAAGCCGTCTTCGAGAGGCGGCGGAGGAACGGCGGACGGCGAGGCGCTCACGCCCCGAGGTCCTTCGCGACGAGCTCGGCGACCTTGCGGCCGCTCTTGATCATCCCGCCGAAGATCGGGCCCATGCGGAAGCCGCCCTGGACGTTGTTCGCGGCCATGCCGGACGCATAGAGGCCCGGGCAGAGCTTCTTCGTGTTGAGCACCGTCGTGCGCTCGCCGTCCTCCATCCACATCGGCTTCTCGCCGAGGATGCCGCCGGTGGGCGAGTCGATGGCGACGCCGGCCTTGTGGACGACCTTGTTCACAATTTCGCTCGGATGCCCGGTGCCGTCGATCAGCGCGCGCGTCGTCACGACGAGCGGGTCGACGTGCATTTCGAGGCGCGCGACCGGGTTCCAGTTGATCACGACGCCGCCCACCACGCCGTCGTGCATCACGACGTCCTCGACGCGCACGGCGTTGAAGATCACGGCGCCGGCCTTGCGCGCGCCGAAGATCAGGCCCGAGGCCATCTCGACCGAATCGAGCGTGCGGTAGCCGGGCGCGGCCGGCTCGGTGCGGATGCCGAACTCGGCGAGGATCTCCGCGGCGTCGTCCTGCACGACGACCTCGTTCATCAGCATGCCGCCGCCCCACGTGCCGCCGCCGGGGGCGAGCTTGCTTTCGTAGACCGCGACCTTGAGGCCCCGTCTGGCCAGGTCGTGCGCGGCGACGAGGCCGGACGGTCCCGCGCCGACGATCGCCGCGTCGACCGCGAGGTTGTCGGTCAGCTTCTTGAAGTAGCTCCGGACGATCGCGCCGGAGATGGTTTCTTCCATGATTTCTTCGCTCATTGGTTGTTCCCTTTCTGTTTCGCCGTTTCCGGCGTGCGATGCGGAGGGAACCCGATGGGCGGCGGGCGCGGGGCCCGGTCGCAACGAATCCCTCCGCCGGCATGGTCCGGATCAGGTTTTGCGGGTCGACGCGCGTGGTTGCGTCCTCTCAGCCGGCTGGCCCGGCTCCCCGTGTCGTTGGACGGCGCGGATTCTACTCCCGCCGTATCGGGAAAGTCAATCCACGGCGGCGGCGTGGCGGCGTGGCATGGGCCGCCGAAGGGGTCAGTGCCGGCGCAGGAGGTCCAGCATCGCGCGGTCGAGCCCGTGTCCCCGCCAGTCTTCGCAGCGGACGTCCGCCCGGCCGGAATCGAGGACGCCGAACGCGCCGCGGAGGTTCCAGAGCGCCCAGCCGAGGCCGAGCCCCTCCCACAGCTCCAGGCAGTGCTCCATCCACGCGAGGGCGACGCCGTGGGGCGTCTCCGGACGGCATCCGAACTCGCCGACCATGCAGAACTCGCCGGCGTCGAGCGCGGGGCGGAAGAGCCCGAGCGCGTCCTCCGGCATCCACGGCGAACCGTAGCCGGGCCGGAGCGGCCACGCCGGCGGCTCCTTCGGGAGCTCCGGCATGGACGGGCAGCCGTAGTGCGTGACCTCGAACGGCGCGTATCCGCGGAACGCCTGCCCGACGGACGGAACGCCATAGAGTTCCGGCACGGGACGCGAGGCGCAGTCGTTGCCGTCGACCACGACGAAGCGCGCGGGGTCTTCGGCGCGCACCGCGGCGAGGAGCGCTTCCGCGAGCGGCGGGTAGTTCGGGCCGGCGACGTGCCGCGTGGGCTCGTTGAGGAGGTTGAAGGACAGCGCTTCGTTCGGGACGCCCCTCCAGCGGCGCGCCAGCGCCGACCAGAGGCGGCGCGCCGCCTCCTGCGCGACGGGGCTCGTGCCGAGCGGGAACGGCTCGGTCTGGTCGAGAATGCAGTAGCCGGGAAGCCGGTGCATCGCCACCTGGACGTGGACGCCGTGCCGGCGCCCGAGCTCGACGGCTTCGTCGACGAGGGCGAGCTTGCCTTCGTCCAGGTTCGTCCAGTCGTCGCCCGTCGTGAGGGCGCGGTAGTCGATCGGCAGCCTCGCGAAATTGAACCCCCATTCCTCCAGGGCTTCGAACTCCCACTCCGGGAAGAACCCCGCCACGCGCGGATCCGGGGCCAGCCCCTCGGTCGGGGCCCGGAACAGCCCCAGAAGGTTGAAGCCGCGCCAGCGCGCGGGCGGAGTCCAGTCCCCGACGAGGGCCTGCGCTTCCTCGGGCGTCATGCCCACACGATGCGGCCGGGTTTGCGCGGCGCGCCGGCGGGGAGCGGCTCGGCGGCGTACCCGAGGGCGCAATGCCCGATGCCCTCCCAGTCGCCCTCGATTCCGAGGGACTTCAGAAGGGCCTTGCCCTCCTCGCTCTCGAACTCCTCCTTGGCGCGGTGGATCCAGATCGAGTCGACGCCGAGCGAGTGTGCGGCGAGCATGAGGTTGCCCATCACGAGCGAGCCGTCGTAAACGCCCGTGAAGGCGGTCTTGTCCGCCAGGACGATCAGGACGGCGGGCGCTCCGTAGAACGGGTCGAACCCGGCCGGCCAGCCGCCGATGGCGCGGTTCTGCTCGGAAAGGCGGTCGCGAAGGGCCTTGTCGGTGACGACGACGATCTTCGCGGCCTGCTTGCCCATGCCGCTCGCGGCCCAGAGGCCGGCTTCGGCGATCTGCTCGATCCGTTCGCGCGGAACGGGGTCGGCTTTGAACTTGCGGCAGCTGCGCCGCGTCTTCATGGCTTCGATGACGGGATTGCTCATGGCGTGTCCTTTCGTTGTGCCGAAGTCTAGCAGAACCGGCACCCCGCCGCAATGCCCGTACGACGCGTGGGTGACTTTCGCCGCCGGCGGCGGTGTGGTATGATGCGCGCCATGACCTCCTACAAACTCGTGATGCCCGGCGACCTGAACCACTACGGCTTCCTCTTCGGTGGAAAGATGCTGATGTGGGTGGACGAGGTCGCGTGGATGGCCGTGAGCGGCGACTACCCCGGACGCAACTTCGTCACGGTCGGAATGAGCGAGGTGACGTTCCACAAGAGCGTCCACCCCAACTCCCTCCTGCGATTCGAGGCAAACAGGAAGCGCATCGGCCGCACGTCCGCCACCTACCGCGTCGAGGTTTTTCGTCGCCAGATGGACGCCCGCGACGAGATTGGCGTGTTCACGACGGACATCACGTTCGT
>JAFTHC010000014.1 GCA_017457625.1 Kiritimatiellia bacterium | reverse complement strand
GCGCGCGGCGGTAGCGACCGGCGGCCGGGCGGAGCCGTCAGTGGATGAGGAGCAGGATCGCGCTCGGGATGTCGCGCACGAGTCTGACGCCGAGATAGGGAACGTCGGGCTTCATGGCGAGATAGTTGGCGCGCTGCCAGGCTTCGGTCGAGGGGCTTTGGAGGGGTCTGTCCCCATAACTTCCCAGAGCTTGGGGGTAGGGACGCGCCCACGGCGCGTCCGTTTCCTCACGCGGGCATCGCCTCCGCGTGGACGTATTTCCCCGCCGCCAGCCGATACGGCGCCATCGCCGCCTTCAGCGCGTCCGTGGCGGGGTATGGCACGAGGGCGGCGGAGACAGAGAGACCGAGGCTGACATACGCAAGGAGAATTGTTCGGACAAGCCGGATTTTCTTCATTTTTTGACCTCGTGAGGCATCAACGTTCGCGATAGCGCGTCGATCTTCGACAACAACGACAAAACGGCTCCTCTGCGTGAGGAAGAACTCTGCGTGAGGCGGCGCTGCTCCTGCTCTGCGTGCCGGCGATCGCCTTCGTCTATTCGCTCAGCCGCGCGCCGGACCTGGACTGGCACGTGTGGAGCTCGCTTCCCCGCCTCCTCTGGGACGCCGCCGTCCTCGCGGCGGCGGTCGTCTGCCGCCCGCCGCCGCGTCTTGCAATCCGCGTGGGCGTGCGCTAGAATCCGCGCCCGTCAACCGACACCCACGGAAGGGAAGGAACAACATGTATTTCACCGGATTCGCAGACGAAGCGGCGCGCGACCTCGCGGGCCAGATCGCGGCCACCAAGGAACTCGGCTGGTCGAACATCGAAAGCCGCGCCATCGACGGCACCAACATCCACGACCTCTCCGACGAGGCGTTCGACAAGGCGGCCGCCGCGCTCGACGAGGCGGGCGTGCACGTGAACTGCTTCGGCTCGGCGATCGCCAACTGGGGCAAGTCGATCGACAGCGACGCGGACTTCGAGAAGGACCTCGAGCAGACGCGCCGCGCGATCCCGCGCATGAAGCGGCTCGGCACGAAGATGATCCGCATCATGAGCTGGAAGGTCCTCCCGGACCGCCCGCCGGAGGACCAGATGCGCGAGAAGCGCTGGGAGCGCCTCAAGACCATCGCCGGGATGTTCCTCGACGCCGGGCTGCAGCCGCTGCACGAAAACTGCATGAACTACGCCGGCCGCGGCTGGAGCTACACGCTGGACATGCTCGACAACGTGCCCGGCCTCAAGCTCGTCTTCGACACCGGCAATCCCGTCATGCTGCCCGACTGGACGAAGCCCGAGCCGTGGCCGATGCAGAGCTCGTGGGAGTTCTACCGCGCCGTTCGGGACCACGTCGCCTATGTCCACATCAAGGACGGCGTCTTCAAGGACGGCAGGATGGACTACGCCTACGCCGGCGAAGGCTCGGGCGACGTGGCGAAAATCTTCGAGGACCTCGCCGCGCGCGGCTACGACGGCGGCATCTCGATCGAGCCGCACCTGGCGGCCATCTTCCACGATCCGAAGACCGGCCTGCCGGACCCGGTCAAGATGCACGACACCTACGTGGAGGACGGCCGCAGGACGATGAAGCTCTGGGCGGACGCCGTCGCCAAGGTCCGCGGCTGAACGGCACGACCATGCGCCTGCGCATCCCGTCCGGCCGCTCGTTCGCCGAAGCCGACGTCCCGGACGACCGGCTGATCGGCGTCTTCTCCCCTTCCCTGCCGCCGCCGGCGGCCGATCCGCTCGTCGAGACGGACCGGGCGCTCGACGCGCCCTCCGGATCGCCGCGGCTGGAAGAGCTCGCCTCGCGCGCGGCGACGGCGACGCTGCTGTGCAGCGACCACACGCGCCCGGTCCCGAGCCGCGTGCTTGTGCCGGCGCTGCTGCGGCGCCTGCGCCTCGGCAACCCGGACATCCGCGTGACGCTCCTCGTGGGCACGGGCTGCCACCGCGCCAGCACGGGCGCGGAGCTGGCGGAGAAATTCGGCCCCGACGTCGCGATGCGCGAGCGGATCGTCGTGCACGACGCGGGCGACGCCGCCGCGATGGCCGACCTGGGGCGATTGCCCGGCGGCGGCACGCTCAAAGTGAACCGGCTCGCCGTCGAGACGGACCTGCTGCTCGCGGAAGGGTTCGTCGAGCCGCACTTCTTCGCCGGCTTTTCGGGCGGGCGCAAGAGCGTGCTGCCCGGCGTGGCCGCGCGCGAGACGGTCCTCGCGAACCACTGCGGCGCGTTCATCGCGGACCCGCGGGCGCGGCTCGGCTCGCTGGAGGGCAATCCCGTGCACCGTGACATGGTCGCGGCCGCGCGCGCGGCGCGCCTCGCCTTCGTCCTCAACGTGGCGATCGACCCCGGCAAGCGCATCGTGCGCGCGTTCGCCGGCGGCTTCGAGGCGGCGCACGCGGAGGCCGTCGCGTTCCTGCGGCGGCACGTGGGCGTGCGCGTCCCGGAAGCGGCGGACGTGTGCGTGACGGGCAACGGGGGCGCGCCGCTCGACCAGAACGTCTACCAGTGCGTCAAGTGCATGGCCGCCGCGGAACCCGTGACGCGCGAGGGCGGCTGCATCGTCGTGTGCGCCGAGTGCGCGGACGGCCACGGGGGCGAATCCTTTTTCCGCATGCTGCGCGACATCGAGCCGGCGCAGATGCTCCGGCGTTTCGCGGCGGTTCCCGCGGAGAAGACCGAGCCGGACCAGTGGCAGGCGCAGATCCTCGCGCGCATCGCGCTGACGCGCGGCGTCGTCTTCGTGACGCCCGAGCGCAACCACGCGATGCTGCGCCAGATGCGCTTCCGCGCGGCCGCGACGCTGGACGAAGGGCTCGCGCTGGCGCGCGCGCTCTGCGGGCGCGGCGACGCGGCGCGGATCGCGGCGCTGCCGGACGGCGTTTCGGTCGTGCCGGAAGCGGCGCCCTAGACCGCGCTCGGCACGGGCCCGGCGACGGCCGGGTGCAGGTAGACGGGCGCGGCGGGCCCCGAGGAGCCGGCGAAGCAAAGCGCCGCGACGTCGCGCGCGGTCGGCGCCGCGGGCTCGGGCGCGGCCGCGCCGTGCGCGGCGAAGAGCGGCGCGAGGCGCGCGGGGTCGGCGCACAGGAGCGCGCGGCCGTCCGAAAAGAGCGCCGCCGCGTCCGGCAGCGCGGGATCGGCGCCGCCGGCGCTGAAGAGCTTCACGTCCGCGGCCGTGTGGGAAAGCGAGAGGAAATCGGCGGGCTCGTCCACGCACCAGACGTGGCCGCGGCGCGCGTCGCCGACGACGCGCGCGGGGGGCGCGTCCGGGTTTTCGCGGCGGCGGCGGAAGAGCGCCGCGGCGGGCGAGCAGACGCCGCGCACGGGGGCGCCGGCGGGCAGGGCGAGACCCTGCGCGAGCGCGAGGGCGGAGCGGATGCCGGAAAAGGAACCGGGGCCGACGCCGACGGCGAACGCGTCGAGGTCCGCCGGCGAAACGCCCGCGGCGGCGAGTGCGTCGCGGACGAGCGGCCAGGCGTCCCCCGCGCCGGCGCCGGACGCTTCGACGAACGCGAGACACGCCGAACCGTCCGCGGCGAAAACGGCGGCGGACGCGGCGGAAGAGGACCGTTCGACGGCGAGCAGCATCAGCGCACGGCCGCTTCGACGAGCGCGGCGACCTCGTCGGCGGAGCCCGAGCCGTCCACGCGGCGGAGCTTGCCCGCCTTTTCATACCAGCCGACGACGGGCGCGGTGACGCTCTCGTAGACTTCGAGGCGGTGGGCGATCGTGGCGGGCTGGTCGTCCAGGCGCGTGATCAGCGCGGCGCCGCAGGCGTCGCAGACGCCGTCCTTCTTCGGGGGCAGCGAAACGACGTGGTAGCCGGCGCCGCACTTGGGGCAGACGCGGCGGCCGCCGAGGCGCGCCAGGAGCGCGTCCTTGGAGACGTCGATGCAGAGCGCCAGGTCGACGGTCGCGCCGGCGTCCGCGGCGAGGCGGTCGAGCGCGGCGGCCTGCGCCTCGTTGCGCGGGAAACCGTCGAAGAAAAGCGTCGCGTCCGCGGGCGTTTCCGCCAGGAGCTCGGCGATCATCTTGCAGAGCACCTCGTCCGGGACGAGGCCGCCGGACTCCATGTAGGACTTGGCCTCGAGGCCGGCGGGCGTCTCGCGGGCGAGCGCGTCGCGCAACATGGCGCCGGTGGAGACGTGGCGGGCTCCGGTCTTCTTGGCGACCGCGGCCGCGGCCGTGCCCTTGCCGGCGCCGGGGGCGCCGAGGAAAACGACGATTTTCATGTTCGTGTCGGGAACCGGCGTTCTAGTTGGCGCGCATCAGCGACGACGGGAGCCGGTTGTAGTCCCAGTCGTTGGACGGGCCCCACGGGAGGGCCTGGCCGTCCGGATCCTTCATGGATTCGCAGCCGGCCGCGAAGAGAAACGCGAACGCGGCCGCCCAAAGGACGGCCGCGGCGCGGGAGAAACCGCTTTTAGTAGATGACCTCATCCCCGACCTCGACCGTGTCGGTCTGCTGCCAGCCGTAGACGTTGTCGGCGATGGCGAGGTTCTCGGCGTTGGGCGGCGCGATGATGCGGACGCGCGTGACGATCACGTCGGTGCCGTCGGCGAGCTTGCGGTGGACCATCATGTCGACCGGGCCCGGGAACTGCCCGTCCACGACGATCTCCTGCACGGCCTCGGGCGTGAGCTCGACGATCACGAACGCCTCCTCGGCGTTGACGCGGGCGATCTTGCCCTTCGGCCCGGGCGCGAGGTTGGCGCGCTTGCCGGAGACGGTCTGGCGTCCGCCGGCGTTGGCGATGTCGACGAGCAGCTTGCGGATCTGCTCCTTCTGCTGCTCGATCACGGTGTTGGCCTCGTCGAGCGCCTGCTCCTTCTGGGCGAGCTCCTCCTGGAGCGCGGTGATCTGGTCCTGCAGTTCGCTCTTCTCGCGCTCGAGGCGGGCGATCTCGAGGTCGCGCTGGGTGATGATGCCGTTGAGTTCGTCGATCTTCTTGTTGAGGTTGACGATCTCCTGCAGGTTTTCGCGGCGGAGCTTCTTCTCCTCGTTGAGCAGGCCGGCGACCTCTTCGAGCGTCTCGCGGACGATGCGCAGCTGGTTGCGCGTGGCGCCGAGTTCGGCGAGCTGGTATTTGGCCTTCTCCTGCATGTCCTTGAGCAGGTTGTGCATCGTCCAGTGCGCCACGTCGTCCTGGTTCACCTCGGTGAGCGGGCGGTCGAACGAGTCCTTGCGGATCGCGCGCTTTTCGGTTTCGCCCGGCACGTGGAGCGGGTTCCACGGGGCGGCGGAGCGCTTGGTCTGCTTGTCGAACCAGTCGAAGGCGAAGTAGGTGGCGAGCTGGTCCTTGCGCTCGCGCGTGCCGAGGTTGATGGTCTGGTAGTCGGTCGTCTCGAGGCGGTCCGGATACGTGTCCCAGAAGTCGCACATCGCGGGCGCGTCGTTGGGCTCGGAGTCGACGCGGTCCACGTCCCAGGCGACGTGCTCCACGTCCGCCGCGGGCTCCTCGGCGGCGGGGGCGGGCTCGGACTCCTCGTCCTCCTCCTCGTCCTCCGCCGAAGCGCCCGGGCGACCGGCCTGGTTGGGGAGACGGTCTTCGATGAAGTTCGCCAACGCGATGATCGAGCTTTCGAGCTCGTGGGTGCGCCCGATGAGCTGTTCGCGCTTGTTGAAGTTGGCGAGACCCAGCACGAAAGCGAAGATGCTGAGCAGTAGGACGAAGACTGTGAGGACCTTGAGAAGCGTGCCCATGGCTGTTTCCGGTGGATGGTTGTTCGCCCTTTGCGGGGCGTTGGCGGAAAGGATACCCGAAATCCTCTCCGAATGCAAACGATTTTTCAGCGCCCGTCGGGCGCCGGACCGGCCGCGCGGAAACGGAACGAAACGTGCGGCGGCGGAAGAAGGTCGAAACGCGCGAGGCCGAGCGCGCGCACCGCGGCCGCGGCGGGGCGCGCCCACGGCAGAAGGTCCGCCGCGGCAACCGGCAGTTCCGCGCCGAAGCGTTGCGCCAGACCCGCCACGCCGGACGCGCGCAGGAGGACTTCGTCGACGCGGTCGAAGTCGATCCGCGCCGCGAGCGCGGCGTCCGGCACGCCGACGGCGGGCGGCCGGCCGGAGATCCACTTGGCGACGGCTCCCGCGAACGATTCCCCCGGCGCTTCGCGCATCGCGCGCCACGCGCCGTAGGAACTGCCGATCGCGACGCGGCGCGGTTTGCCGGGCGTCTCCGGCAGCGGGGAAAAGAACGCGCACGCCTCCTCCGGCGCGTCCCCGCCGAAGAACGCGAACTTCTTCGACCAGACGAGCCGCGCGCCGTCCGCGCCCGCGCGTTCTCGCAGTTTCAGGTCGCCGCCGGCGTCCTTGAGGCGCGGCCAGGAAGACGCCCACCAGGCGGCCGCGTCGAAGTCCGTCGCCACGGGAAAGGCGACGCCCGCGGACGGCACGCGCAACACCGACGCGAGGCCCGTGTAGGGCTCGTCCGCGAGCCACGCCCAGCCGAGGCCCGGCGCTGCGTCCGGCACCGCTTCGCGCAGCCACGGCAGGAGCGGAGACACGTCGCCCGCCGCGAAAACGGCGCAGCCGGCGACCGTCTCGTCCGCGACGTCCGGACCGATACGCGGCTGCCCGCCGAGCGGCGTGGCGCCGGCCCACGGGTTGGGGACGTCGAAGAGTTCGCCGTGCAGCTCGAGACCCGGCCCGCGCAGCGAGCCGAGTTCGAAACGCGCGCGGGGAACGCCGAATTCCGGCAGCCCGGCGCACCAGACGCGATGCCGCAGCGGCGCCGTTTCGCGCCAGGGTTCGGGCGAACCGGCGGCGGCGAAGAGCGGCGCGGGCGCCGTCCGCCCGGCGTCGCGCACCCGTTCCGCCACTTCGACCACGCGGTCCGGATCGCAGGCCAGGACCGCCACGAGGACGCCGTCCACGATGTCGAGCCCGAGGACGATTCCGCGCTCGTCCAGTTCGCGGGCGTGCGGGAACTCCATGTAGCGCGTGCCGCGTTCCGTCGTCTTGAGCGGGCCGAGAAACGGGACCTGCTTGACGCGCCACAAAAACTCCAGCGCGCGCGCCTTCCAGCCCACGTAGCTCGCGGCGGCGAGGTAGAAGTCGACGTCCCCGCACGCCCCCTCCGCCGGCACGAGCGCCGCCACGCCGTGCTCGCCCGTGAGCCAGTAGAGCGTCCAGTAGACGCCGGCGTTGTGGCGTTTGGCGCGCTCGGGATCCAGGCCCAGCGCCTCGAAGGCCGCCGCGAAGAGCGGGTGCGAGTAGAGCGCGTCGTCCTCGGCGGCGACGCCGCGCACGTAGGCGGCCGCGACCGAGTCGTGCGGCATCGCCACGTAGAGATCGCGCCGGTCGGCCGGATACCAGAAGAACCAGAGCGCCAGCGCCCCGAGCGCGCCGCGGCGCAGGGCGCGGCGGTGGCGGCCGCCCCACCCCGCCACGGCGGAGCGGATGCGCAAGGCCGGTCGCGTCGTCGTCATGGGCGCCGATTCTACACCACGCGCCCCCCTTCGCGCAACCGCGCGCGGCAATAGCGGAGCATTCGGCCGGGAAACGGGGCGGCGCGTGGGGCGACGCATGCGCACGGTCCCGGGCTTTCCGGCTACGCCTCCCCCGCCCGGAGGGCACGAGTCCCCGCGCTCGCACGCACCCCCCGAATTCTAGACCAATTGCCGGGCGCGAAATTTTTCGCTTGCAATTCGGTGGGAGAAAATGTAGGATGATGTCATTGAAAGGCACGAAATGTCAAAATCGCCCCCGCCAGAGCCCCCCGCGGAAGCCCGCGAGAAGCCCGAGATCCAGCCGATTCTCGGGCGTGCGGACCACCGTCTGGATCCGAAGCGCCGCTTCACGATCCCGACGGACTGGTTCGAGCGCATGGGGCGTCCCGCGCAGGTCTACGTGATGCCGTCGCTTTCGCGCGCGCGCTGCCTCGACGTGTTCTGCCCCGCGGAGTTCGACAAGCGCATGGAGAGCTTCCGCAACGCCGCGCTTTCCGATTCCGTCAAGGCGCGCTTCACGAGCCGCATCGGCGAACTCGTGAGCTGCCTCTCGGTCGACACGCAGAACCGCATCCGCCCCAAGGATTCCCACCTCGCCTACGCCGGCATCGAGTCGGACCTCGTCCTCATCGGCACCGGCTACCACTTCGAAGTCTGGTCGCTCGCGAACCGTCCGAAGATCGACGGCTCGGAAGCCGACGTCCTCGCCGACCTCGTTTCGGAGGCCCAGTCCATGGGCTTCTAGCCATGCACGTTCCCGTCCTGCTCAGCGAAACCGTCGAAGCGCTGGCCCCGCGCCCGGGGCGGCGCTACGTGGACGGCACGCTCGGCGGCGGCGGCCACGCGGAGGCGGTCCTGCTCGCGTGCGGGCCGGACGGCCGGCTGCTCGGCCTGGACCGCGACGGCGACGCCGTCGCGCGCTGCCGCGGGCGCCTCGCGCCGTTCGGCGGCCGCTTCGAGGCGGTGCACTCGGACTTCGCCCGCATCGGCGAAGTCGCACGCGAACGCGGCTTCGCGCCGGCGGACGGCGTGCTGCTCGACCTCGGCGTATCTTCCTTCCAGCTCGACGAGCCGGCGCGCGGCTTCTCCTTCCGCGCGGACGGCCCGCTCGACATGCGGATGGACCGCTCGCGCGGCCGCACGGCGGCCGAGTTGCTCGACTCCTTCGGCGGCGACTGGCGCGCGCTCGCGGCGATCCTCCGCGACTTCGGCGAAGAGCCGGCGGCCGGGCGCATCGCACGCGCGATCCTCGACGAACACGCCAGGTCGCGCATCGATTCCACGGCGCGCCTCGCGGCCGTCGTCGAAAAGGCGGCCGGCGGGCGCCGCGGCGCGGCGCGACACCCCGCCACGCGGACGTTCCAGGCGCTGCGCATCGCGGTGAACGGCGAGCTCGAACAAATCGAGACCGCGCTCGAAGCGGCGCTCGGCCTGCTCGCGGAGGACGGCCGGCTCGCCGTGATCACGTTCCACTCGCTCGAAGACCGGATCGTGAAGCGCGCCTTCGCTGCGCACGAGGGGCGCGACGTGGCGCTGCAGCAGGGCGGCTCGCGCTGGGAGGGCCGCCTCCCGGCCGTGCGCCGCCTCCACCGCCGCCCGCTCGTCCCCTCCCCCGCCGAATGCGCGGCCAACCCGCGAGCCCGTTCCGCCAAGCTCCGCGCCGTCCGCCGCCTGCCGGACGCGCAAGTCCCGACGCCCCGTTGAACCCGCGCACTTGCGAACCTTTGAACCCTTGAACCTTCCAACTTCCGAAAGGATCCCGCCATGGCCTACAACAAGACGCACAAGCGGCGCCGCCCGCACAAGCAGAACAGACTGTGGAGCGAAACCAACCACACGTTCGCCGTGCCGACGAACATCGCGAGCGTCTTCGCGTTCCTCTTCGTCGTGGCCATCGCCTACGCGGCGCTGTCGCACTCGCGCGACGCGCTCTTCGATGAAATCGGCCGCGCCGAGAGGTCGCAGGAAACGCTCCTGCAGGACCTGGACCGCGAGACGACGGCCTGGGACCGACTCCGCGCCCCGCGCAACCTCGAGGCGACGCTCCGCAACAACGGCATCGCGATGAAGGCGACGCCCCGCGGCCACCGCATCGCGATGGGCGGTTTCGCCGCGCCCGCCGGGCCGGTCCGCGCCGACGCGCTCCGCGGCCCCTCCGCCCTGGCGGCCAACCTGTAGCCCGGGGGGCGAAGGACGGACGGAGACCCGCGCGCCATGCCGGAACCCGCCAGCTTCCTCGCGCGCGCGTGGGCGACCGCAAAGCGATGGGCCGTCGCGCCGATCGCGCGGGAACGGCGGCGCATCGCGTTGGTTTTCGCGCTGTGCCTGGCCGTGTTCGCCTACGTCGGGAACAAGCTCGTCCGCGTCCAGATCCGGCCGGACGTCGCGCGCGTCCGCACCGTCGGCAACGTCGTCCGCGAACTGCACGCCTCGCGCGGCCCGATCCTCGACCGCAACGGGGAGCCGCTCGCCGTATCGGTCGACCGCTGGAAGCTAGCGATCGACGCCGTCGCCCTCCCCGATCCGGCCAAGCACCCAGACAAGGTCCGCTGCGCCTACACGAACCTGCTCGCGCTCGGCGTCTGCGACGACGCGCGCCTCCGCGAGACTTTCGGACTGGCGCTCGTCTCGAAGAAGCCCCGCAACAAGAAACTGTGCGAAACGGAAAACGCGGACGCCGTCCGCGCCATCGCCCGCAGCCCGCTGCTCGCCTCGTGCGTCGCGGTGGACGACGTCTCGCGCCGCGAGAACTTCGGCGGGCGCGACTTCGCGCACCTGCTCGGCGCCGTGAACAGCCACGGCGAGCCGCAATACGGCGTGGAGCGGCGCTTCCACGCGGAGCTGAGCGGGACGAACGGCCGCATCGTCGCGCCCAAGGCGCGCGGCCGCGAACTGCGCGGCAAGCGGGTCGAGCGCGTCGCCCCGGTGGACGGCTCCGCCCTCTGGCTCACGATCGACCGCGACCTGCAGCACGCCGTCTGCGAAATCCTCGACGACGCGATGGACCAATACGACCCGGACGCCGCCTGGGCGATCGTCGAAGACGTGGCGACCGGCGAAATCCTCGCGATGGCCTCGCGCCCGGACTTCGACCCGGACGACTACTACCGCCTCGCGCAGCAGGACTCGCCGCGGCTGTGGAACTCGGCGGTCTTCCAGAGCTTCGAGCCCGGCTCCGTGATGAAGACGCTCGTGACGGCCGCCGCGCTGCAGGAAGGGCTCGTCGCCACGAACACCGTCCTCGACGTCTCCGACACGCTCTACTGCGGGCGCCGCCTGCAGGACCACAAGGGCATGGCCGACCGCATCACGGTCACGGAGCTGATCAAGTTTTCGTCCAACCGCGGCGCCTCGCGCCTCGCGATGCTGCTCGGCAAGGCGCGCACGGAAAAGTGGCTGCGCGCGTTCGGGCTCGGCGAAAAGACGGGCGTGCAGCTGCCGGGCGAGAACGCCGGCATCGTCCGCCCCCACCGCTCCTGGTCCGACCTGCAGGGCATCCGCGTCGCGATCGGCCAGGGCGTTTCCGTGACCGGCATCCAGCTCGTGAACGCCTACGCGTGCCTGGCCAACGGCGGGCGGCTCCTGCGCCCGACGATCGCCAGGCGCATCGTCGCCGCCGACGGCCGGACGGTCTGGGAACACGAGCCCGAGGAGATCCGCCGCCCCGTCTCGGAAAAAGTCGCGCGCGAAATGGCGTTCATGCTTTCGCAGGTCGTCGCGCCGGGCGGGACCGCGCGCCGCGCGGCCGTCCCCGGCTACGGTGTCGCCGGCAAGACGGGGACCGCGCAGCTGGTCGTCGGCCGCGCCTACTCGACGACCGACTACTGCGCTTCGTTCTGCGGCTTCTTTCCCGTGCGCGACCCGCAGCTCGCGATCCTCGTCACCGTGAAGCGCCCGCGCCGCACGGAGCGCAACCCGCTGCGCCTGCACACGGGCGGCGCGGTCGCCGCGCCGGTTTTCGCGCGCATCGCGGCGGCGGCCGCCGAACGCTACCTGATCCCCACCGACGCCGAGGCCGCCGCCCCGCCGCCGGAACCGCTCTCCGGCGAACCGGAAGAAGACGAGCCCGACATCCCCTTCGAGGACCTCCCGCCAGATGAAATCGACTGACCGCAAATCCCCCCTCCCCCGCTCCCCCCGCCTCTGGGCCGTGATCATGGCCGGCGGCCGCGGCGAACGCTTCTGGCCGGTGGGCCGCGCCGCGCGCCCCAAGCAGTTCGTGGACCTGTTCGGCGGCAAGCCGCTCATCGCGCACGCCGTCGAGCGCCTGCGCGGTCTCGTCCCGCCGGAGCGCGTCCTCGTCGTGACCTCGCGCGCGCTCGCGGCCGCCACGCGCCGCGCGCTGCCCTCGCTGCCGCCCTCGCAGATTCTCGGCGAACCCTGCGCGCGCGACACCGCCGCCGCCTGCGCGACCGCCACGGCGTGGGTGCGCGCCCGCGCCGGGGACGACGCGGTCCTGGCGATTCTCACCGCGGACCACCTCGTCGCGGACGCCGCGGGCTTCCGCCGCGTCCTCGCGGACGCCGCCGCGTTCGCCGCGCGCCGGCCCGTCATGGCGCTCGTCGGCATCCGCCCCACGCGCCCCGCCACCGGCTACGGCTACGTGGAGCTCGGCGCGCCGTGCGCGGGCGCGGGACTGCCGCGCGGCTTCCGCAAGGCGAAGCGCTTCGTCGAAAAGCCCAACCTCGGCGCGGCCGCGACCTACGTCGCCTCCGGGCGCTTCGTCTGGAACAGCGGAATGTTCGTCTGGCGCGCCGGCACGTTTCTCGCGGCGCTCGCCGCGCACGCGCCGGCGCTCGCCGCCGCCGCCGGGCGCCTCGGCGCCGCGTTCGAGACCGGCCGGCCCGCCGCCGCGGCGCGCGCGCTCGACCGCGAATACGCGCATCTGGAGAAGATCAGCGTCGACTACGCCGTCATGGAAAAGGCGGACAACCTCGTCGCCGCGCGCGGCGACTTCGGGTGGGACGACGTGGGCGCCTGGCCGAGCGCCGGCGACCACCTGCCCCGCGACGCGGCCGGCAACGCCGTCTCGGGCCGCGTCGAAACGCTCGCCGCCAAGGGCTGCGTCATCGTGAACGCCCAGCCCGGGCACCTGCTGGCCGTGATGGGCGCGGAAAACCTCGTCGCCGTCCACGCGGCCGACGCCACGCTCGTCTGCACGCGCGAGGCCGCCGCGGGCCTCAAGGAACTCGTGAAGAAAATCGCCGCCGCCTCCGACGGCGCGCGCTACGTCTGAAAGGAGACGCCGTGAACGCAACCGCAGACATCGACTGGGCGGCGCTCGCCGCCGCCGCCCGCGCGGCCGCCGCGCGGGCCTACGCCCCCTATTCGCGCTACCGCGTCGGCGCGGCGCTGCTCGCCGCCGACGGCGCGGTCTTCGCCGGCTGCAACGTGGAAAACGCCTCCTACGGCCTCACGAACTGCGCCGAACGCACGGCGCTGTTCAAGGCCGTCTCCGAAGGGCGGCGCTCGTTCCGGGCGCTCGCGATCGCGGGCGGCACGGCGAAGGCCCCCGCCCTGCCCTGCGGCGCGTGCCGCCAGGCGCTGGCGGAGTTCTGCGCGCCGGACATGCCGGTCGCGGTCGTCCCGCTGCGCGGCGGCGCGCCGGTCGTGCGCGCCCTCGGCGGCTACCTGCCGTTCTCCTTCGCGCTCGCCGCCCCCGGCGCGCGCTAGAGCGCGGCCTCGATCGCCGCGAGCAGGTCGGCGTATTCGGCGAACGCGGGCAGGTCGGGGTTGGCCGCCTCGATCGCGGGCGTGCTCCGGAAGAGGAAGCCCGCCTTGCTCGCGCGGATCATCGCGAGGTCGTTGTGGCTGTCGCCCGCGGCGATCGTGTCGAACCCGATCGACTGCAGCGCCCGCACGGTCGCGAGCTTGCTCTGCGCCACGCGCAGGCGCCAGCCCGAGATCAGGCCGTCCGGCGCCACGTCGAGCGTGTTGCAGAACAGCGTCGGGCGGCCGAGCTTCTCCATGAGCGGCGCGGCGAACTGCTCGAACGTGTCGCTCAACAGCAGCACCTGCGTCCGGGCGCGGAGCGCGTCGAGGAAGTCCTTCGCGCCCGGCAGCGGGTCGATGCGCTCGATCGCCGCGCGGATTTCGCGCAGGCCGAGGCCGCGCTCGCGCAGGATGCCGAGCCGGAACTCCATCAGCTTGCCGTAGTCCGGCTCGTCGCGCGTCGTGCGGCGCAGCGCCGGGATGCCGGTCGCGTCCGCGAACGCGATCCAGATTTCGGGGACGAGGACGCCTTCGACGTCGAGACAGACGATGTTCATGCCGTTTCCCTGGGTGGTTGCAACGCCGCCCGATTCTACCCCACGCGCACGCCGCCGCGCAAGCGCTTTCGCGGCAACCGCGGTCACCGCAGCTCGGCCAGCAGGTCCGTGGGGAGCATGGCCTCCGCGCCGCGCCGCACGGCCGCGAGGTCCGCCGCGCGGCCGTGGCGCCAGACGGCGGCGCGCGCCGCGTCGAACGGCGCGAGGCCGCGCGCGAGCGCCGCCGCGCAGAGCCCCGCGAGGATGTCGCCCGAGCCGCCGCGCGCGAGCCCCGGATTGCCGCACGGCACGAGGGAAAGCGGTTTCCCCGGCGCCGCGACGAGCGTCCCGGCGCCTTTCAGCACAACCGCCGCGCCCGCGCGCGCCGCCAGTTCGCGCGCCGCGGCCGGGCGGTCGGCCTGCACCGCCGCGACCGTCGCGCCCAGCATCCGGGCCGCCTCGCCCGGATGCGGCGTGAGGATGCAGTTGCACGGTCCGCGGCCCGGGTCGGCGGCCGGCGGCAGCCGGTCGAGCGCGTCCGCGTCGAAGACGAATCCCCGCACGCCGGGAGCGGAGCGCAGCCAGCCGAGCGCCTCCGCGACGCCGGGCGCGCGCGAAAGCCCCGGACCGGCCAGGACGACCTTGCCCGCGAAATCGAAACCGCACGAGGCGAGCGCCGCCGGCGTGGCGGACGGCGCGTCGAAAGCGCGGACCATCAGCTCCGGCGCCGCCGCCGCGACGGCCGGCGCGATCGCGCGCGGGACGAGCGCCGTGACGAGACCCGCCCCGCCGCGCAGCGCGCCGAGCGCCGCGAGCGCGGGCGCGCCGGCGTAGCGCTCCGACCCCGCCACGACCGCGACGTGGCCGAACGCGCCCTTGTTCGCGTCCCACGCGCGGCGCGGCACGAGGCGGCGCGCGTCGGGCTCCGAGAAAATCTCCGTCTCCGCCGGGTCGTCCGGCGGCGCGAGCGCGTCCGGCGGATACCCGAGGCCGGCCACGAGAATGTCGCCGCAGCGCGCGAGCGCGGCCGGATTCGCGAAGCCGCGCTTGGGAAGGCCCATGGTCACCGTGAAATCGGCCGTCACGGCGGCGCCGGGCGCTTCGCCCGTGTCGGCGTCGACGCCGGACGGCACGTCGACCGCCACGACGAGCGCTCGGCCGGCCTCGCGCATGCGGTTCGTCCACGCGACCGCCGCGGCCGCGGCGCCGCGCGGCGCGCCGCGCAGGCCGATGCCGAGCGCGCCGTCCAGGACGATCGAGCGCGCGGGCAGCGCCTCGGGCGGCATGTCCGCCCACGCGGCCGCGTCGGCGGCTCGGAGGACGTCCGCGCGGAAGCCGCGCGCGGCGAGCAGCTCCGCCGCGAGCGCCGCGTCGCCGCCGTTGTCGCCCTTGCCGCAGACGGCGAAGACCGCGGGCCGCGCGGCGAAACGCGCGGCGATTTCCTCGATCGCGTCGGCGAGCGCGAGCGCGGCCAGGTCCATGAGCGCGCGCTCCGGCGGGGCGCCGGGCGCGCGCCACGCCGCCGCGCGCGCCGCGGCGTCGAGGGAGCGGATTTCGGATGCGGTGGCAAGTCTCATGTTCGGCGCGGCATTCTACCGGAACGCGCCCCGTCCGCGCAACCGCCCCCGGAGCGGCGGAATGCCGCGCCCGGCCCGGCTTGCGAAGTCGCGAGCTCGCGTCCCGTGTGGGCGGCAACGGACGGCAGCGCACGGCGCACGCCCGCATGCGCACGCCGGGGAGGCCCCCCCCGATTCCCGACCGAGTACGCGGCGGCGCACCCGGCGCCGGGGCGGCTTGCCGCCGCCGCCGCCGGCATGGTAGAATCCCCCGCGATGGCCACCACGTTCTGCCTCGACTACCAGCCCGCCGGCGCCCAAGGCGCCGGCATCGGCCGCTACACGCGGCAACTGGCCGCCAACCTCCTGCCCGCCCTCGCGCCGGACGAACGGCTCCGCCTCT
>JAFTHC010000075.1 GCA_017457625.1 Kiritimatiellia bacterium | reverse complement strand
CCTGGACTACGACGCGATCGAGGCGCTCGCCGTCGAGAAGAAGCCGCGCCTCATCCTCGCCGGCGCGAGCGCCTACCCGCGCACGATCGACTTCGGGCGTTTCCGCGCGATCGCCGACAAGGTCGGCGCCTACCTGCTCGTCGACATGGCCCACATCGCGGGCCTCGTCGCCGGCGGCGCGCACCCTTCGCCCGTGCCGTGGGCGGACTTCGTGACCACCACGACGCACAAGACGCTCCGCGGCCCGCGCGGCGGCCTGATCCTCTGCAAGGAGAAATACGCCAAGGACGTCAACCGCGCCGTCTTCCCCGGCCTGCAGGGCGGGCCGCTAGAGCAGGTGATCGCCGCGAAGGCCGTCTGCTTCAAGGAAGCGATGACGGACGAGTACAAGGCGTGGGCGCACCAGGTCGTGAAGAACTGCGCGACGCTCGCGGCCGACCTCGCGGCCGACGGCTTCCGGCTCGTCTCGGGCGGCACGGACAACCACCTCTTCCTCGTTGACGTCACCGCGAAGGGCCTCACCGGCAAGGTCGCGGCCGAGGCGCTCGACGAGACCGGCATCATCGTGAACAAGAACGCGATTCCGTTCGACAAGAACTCGCCGTTCGTCACCTCCGGCATCCGCATCGGCACCGCCACGGTCACGACGCGCGGCATGAAGGAGCCGGAGATGCAGTTCATCGCCGACCGCATCAAACTCGTCCTCGCCAACGTGGGCGACGCGGCGGTCAAGGCGCGCGTCCGCGCCGAGGTCGCCGACTTCGTCGCGAAGTTCCCCGTCCCGTGAAAATCCTCGTCACCGGCGCGGCCGGCTTCGTCGGCCGGCATCTCGTCCGCGAACTGCTCGCGGCCGGGCACGCCGTGGCGACCACGGACGCGCTCCCGGCCGGACACCCCGCCACGGCGGACCTGCCGGACTACGCGCCGGCGGACCTGCGGGACGCGGCGGCGCTGCGCGCGCTCGTGGCCGCCGCGCGGCCGGACGCCGCGATCCACCTCGCGGCGATTTCGTTCGTGCCGGACGCGGCGAAGGATCCCGCGCTGCTGGACGCCGTGAACGTTGGCGGTCCGTGCAACCTCGCCGAAGCGCTCCTCGCGGAAGCGCCCGGCGCGCGCCTGGCGTTCGTGTCGACCGCCCAGGTCTACGGCGCCGCCGCGGCGCCCGTCCCCGGCGCGGCCCCGCTCGGCGAAGACGCGCCGCTGCGGCCCGCCTCGCCCTACGCGCGCAGCAAGGCGGACGCGGAGCGCGCGCTCGCGCGCCTCGCGGCGGAGCGCGGGCTGCGTCTCGTCGTGCTGCGTCCCGCCAACCACACCGGGCCCGGGCAGTCGCCCAAGTTCGTCGCCCCCTCGTTCGCGCGCCAGGCGCTCGCCGCCGCGCGCGGGCAGCTGCGCGAAATCCGCGTCGGCAACCTCGGGAGCGTCCGCGATTTTTCTGACGTGCGCGACGTGGCGGCCGCCTACCGCCTCGCGCTGGAGCGCGGCGCCGACGGCGCGGTCTACAACGTTTCGTCCGGCGCGCTGCTGCGCATCGGCGACCTCCTCGCCCGGCTGCTCGAGCTCGCCGGCGCGGCCGGGACGCCCGTGGCGGAAGACCCGGCGCTGTGGCGCCCGGCGGACGCCGTTCCCGCGCTTTCCACCGCGCGCCTGCGCGCCGACACCGGCTGGGCGCCGCGCATCCCGATCGAGCGCACGCTCGGCGACCTGCTGGCGGCATCCGGCGCATGAAACGCTTTTCCCCGCAGCACGACCGCGCCGCCCGGCCCTCGCGCCGCAAGCGCGTTTTCCGCATCGCGCTCGCCGCGCTCGCGGTCCTGCTCGTCGCCCGCTTCTTCGGCCTGCGCTCGACCGACCGCACCGCCTGGCCCGCGCCCGCGCCCGGCGTGCGGCTGGAGCCGCTTCCGGCGGCGGCCGACGTGCCGCTCGCAACCGCGGAGCGGTGTCGCGAAATCGCGGGCGCCCTGCCGCCCGCGACGAACGCCCCCGTTCGCGCCCTCCGCGTCCTGCAGGCCCTCGGATACGCCGCCCTGTCTGACGGCGAACGCGAAGAGCTCGATGCCAGGTGGGGCGGGAACGGGTCGCGGCGGGGGCCGTGGGAGGAATACGGGGATCTTGTCATCAACGCGCACGGTTTCGCGCCGGATCCGGACGGGGCGGCCGCCCATGCGGCGTTCGTCTCCCGCTTCGCCGAGTTCGCGATCGGCGTTGCCGGCGGATTGGAAAGGCGTTCGCTCGAAAACGGGTTCGGCAGTTCGAAGTGGGCCGGCCACCTCGGCGACTACATCCGCTTCTTCTTCCACGGCGCGGGCCTCCTCGGCCGCACGGCGTGCCTGAACGGCGTGACGGTGGTCTGTCGCGGCGTTTCGATGGGCAGCGTCGAATGGACCGCGGATTTCGACGAAGCCTCCGGCCGCAATTCGATCGGCAAGCTCCGCCTCGCGGAATCCAACATCGTGTCCTGCGCGGAGGCCCTGCGCGAGGACCGCGTTTCGATCCTCGCCGCGGTGCACGCGATCTACACGGGCGAGGGCGGCGCGCACCTCTCGGCGGCGGCCGGCGGCGCGGCGCCGAAGGGCCTGCACGGGTTCGGCGGCTGGTTCGTGCGCCGGCTCGGCGGCACCGAGGAAGCGACGCGCGCGCACCTCGACGCGCTCTTTTCGCGCCTGATCGCGAACGCGGAGAACCCCTACACGCCCGACGGCCTCGTGGCGGGATTGCCGGACTGGTGCCGCCTCAAGGGGCGGACGCCGTGGACGCGCGATCCGGTCGGCGCGGCGATCGCCGGCGCCTACCTGCGGCACGCCGTCGTCGCGGCGGCGGTGGAGCCGACGCTGCGCCTCGAGCTGCGCGCGGTGCGCATCGCGATCGCGCTGCGGCTCTGGAAAGACGCGCACGGCGGCGCGTATCCGGAGACGCTCGACGAGCTTGCCTCGGGCGAGCGGCCGCTGCTCGCGCCGGCGGACTTCGCCGATCCCTTCGCGCCGGGCGCCGCGCCGCTGCGCTACGCGCGCGACGGGGAGGGCTGGCGCTTCTGGTCGGTGGGGCTCGACGGCCGCGACGGCGGCGGCGCGCGCGACGCGTTCACCGCGCCGCCGGACGCGGACCTGGCGGAGGCGGACCTCGTCTTCACCTCGCGCGAGCGCGACATCCGCCGCGCCGCGCTCGACGCGGCGCAGCGGCGGTAGGGCGGGGGAGACCGGCCGGAACCGCCCTAGTCGACGACCTGTTCGGCGGCCGCGGGGGCGGGCGCGTCGGCGGCCGCTTCGGGCGCCTTGAGGCTGCCGATCGCGATCATCGCGAAGACCATCACGAAAATCGCCACGGTCTCGACGACGCCGAGCGCCGCCATGTTGTTCGCCAGGCCCTTGCCCGTTTCGGCCTGCGAATCGGCCGCGCCCGCGGCGGCCTGGCCCTGCATCGCCGCCGAGGCGCCGATGCCCAGGCCCGCGAAGATGCCGAGAATCACGGCCGCGATCCCGGCGCCGGGGACGCAGTTGCCCACCAGGCCGAGGATGACGAACATCAGGATCATCCCGTAGAGCGTCTGCGTGAGCGGGGCGCCGATGTAGGAGAACAGGATGTAGGGAGCCGGCTTGTTCTGCGCGTAGCAGCGCTTCCAGGCGCCGATGGCGGCGCACGCGGCCTTGCCGATGCCGATGGCCGAACCGGCGGCCGAGAACCCGACGGCGCAGACGGCGCCGGCGACGCAGAGGGCGGAATCGATTTCCATGGAAGGGATCCTTTCGCGGTCCGTGGCGGACCGTCGGGGCGGCATTCTAGCAGAATCCGCCCCGCGGTTCAAGCGATCGCGGCACGGGGTCGGAATGTGTTGCGTTCGCGCGGAGGGGTGTGCTAGAATGGGCCGCCACGTCCGGTCGACCGGACCCACCCCCCGAAAGGAACGCCGCCATGGCCTGTTTCACCGCCCCGCTCGCGGAAGCGCTCGTCGTCTCCGCCGTCACGTCCGCCCGCAAAGGCGCGGCGCCCGCCCGCAACCCCTTCGTCCGCCGCCTCGGCTGGCTCCGCTCCATGCTCTTCGGCGGCAGCTTCCTGCTCGCCGTCGAACACGCCTGGCACGGCGAAATCACGTGGAAGTATCCGTTCCTCACCGCGGTGAAGGACGGCAACACCGCGGACATGCTGCACGAGATCGCCACGCTCGGCGTCGCGATGGCGGTGCTGATCACCGCCGTCTGGGCCGTCATGGTGCTCGTCGCGTCCGCCCGCGAGAAGCGCGCCGCGGTCGCGCGGGAGGCCTAGCCGTGTGCGAGCTCGTGACCATCGCCGCGGCGCTCGTCTTCGCCGCGCTCTTCGCCGCCGCCCGCCGCGCCGGGCGCCCCGCCCGCGCGCTCGGGACGACCGCGCTCGCGTTCCTCGGCGCCGCGCTCATGTGGAGCGTCGACTGCGTCCATTCGTATCTGGAAGGCGAAGGCCTCTTCGACCTTTCGGCGGACGACGCGAAGCTCGGCGCCCTGGTCCTCGCGTGCGGCCTCGCGCTTTTCGCCGCGCTCCGCGTCCGCGAAGCGCGGACGCCCGCGGCGTAGGCGCCGCGCGCCGCCCGCAACGCATTCCCTCCGTCCCATGGCACTCAATATCGGCATCGTCGGCCTGCCCAACGTCGGCAAATCCACTCTCTTCAACGCCCTCACCCGCGCGCAGAACGCGAAGGCCGAGAACTTCCCCTTCTGCACGATCGAGCCGAACACGGCCGTCGTGCCCGTTCCGGACCCGCGCCTGGCGGTCCTCGCGGACATGGTCCATCCCCAGAACGTGATCAACGCGACGGTCGAGTTCGTCGACATCGCGGGCCTGGTGAAGGGCGCGAGCAGGGGCGAGGGACTCGGCAACAAGTTCCTCGCCAACGTGCGCGACGCGAACGCGATCCTCGAGGTGGTCCGCTGCTTCGAGGACGGCGACATCGTCCACGTCGAAGGCTCCATCGACCCGGTGCGCGACGTCGACATCATCGAAGGCGAGCTCGCGCTCGCCGACCTCGAGGTGCTCGAGACGCGCCTGGCCAAGATCGGCAAGCTCGCCAAGGTCGATCCCAAGGTCCGGCCCGAGGCCGAGCTGCTCGAAGCGCTGCACGCGCACCTGGAGGCCGGAAAGCCCGTGCGGACGTTCGACCGCCACGACGACGACCTGCTCGCCGAAACGCTCCACGAGGGCCGCTACCTCACCGACAAGAAGGTGATCTACGTGGCGAACGTGGACGAAGCGGGCCTTGCCGGCGGCAACGCGCACGAGGCCGCGCTCCGCGCCCGCGCGGAGGCCGCCGGCTGCGAGTGCGTCCGCATCTGCGCCGCCGTCGAGCAGGACATGGCGGGCCTGTCGGACGCCGAGCGCGCCGAGTTCCTCGCCTCCTACGGCATTTCCGAGAGCGGGCTGGACGCCATCGTGAAGACGGGCTACCGCACGCTTGGCCTCGCCTCGTTCCTCACCGCCGGCCCGAAGGAAGTCCGCGCCTGGACGTTCCGCCGCGGCTGGAAGGCGCCGAAGTGCGCCGGCGTCATCCACAGCGATTTCGAGCGCGGGTTCATCCGCGCGAAGGTCGTGCGCTACGAGGATTTCGTCGCGCACGGCGGCGAACTCAAGTGCCGCGAGCTCGGCCTCGTCCGCGAAGAGGGCAAGGACTACGAGATGCAGGACGGCGACATGGTCGAGTTCCTGTTCAACGTCTAGCCGCTACGCGCGGGCGGCGGCCTCGGCCGCGCGCAGCGCCGCGAGCGCGGCGGACATGGTCGCCGGCAGGTCGCAGCCTTCGGCCAGGCGGCCTTCGACCGTCACGCGGCCGTCGTAGCCGATCGCGGCGAGCGCGCGGAAGAACGGGCCGAAGTCGTGCGGCTGGGCGCCCGGGAAGAGGCGGTCGGGCATCGTGGCCACGTGCGCGTGGCGGAAGCGGTCCTTGGCCGCGAGGATCGTGTCGGCCGTCTCGCCGTTGCGGTCCCAGTGGAAGGAGTCGGCCAGGACGCCCACCGCGTCCGAGCCGCTCGCGCGGGCGAGCGCCGCGCCTTCGTCCACGGTGTTGACGTAGTTGCACTCCGCGCGGGCGAGGGGCTCGACGACGAGCGTCACGCCGTTCTCCGCCGCGAGCGGGCCGAGGCGCGAAAGGAGCGAGACGAACTGCACGTCCGCCTTCTCCTTCGTCCAGCCGTCGGGAATCTTGCGCGTCCAGCCCGAGCCGAACACCATGAGGCCGATGCCGGCCTGCTTCATGCGGCCGAAGACCTTCGCCGCGTAGTCGACGATGTCGTCGTGGTTCGCGTCCGGGCCGACGCAGCGCAGCTCGCCCGCAAGGAAGATGTTGAGCGACTCGACGGGCAGGCCGCAGCCGCGGTAGCGCGCCACGGCGTCCTCGAAGGCGGATTGGGATTCGGACGGGCGGATCAGGTCCCAGACGGGCGCCTCGACGTAATCGAAGCCCGCGTCGCGGGAGGCCTTGATCGCGTTCATGTCGTGGGAGGAAATCGCGTAGCGCATGGATGGTCGGATGGTCGGATGGTCGGATGGTCGGATGGTCGGATGGTCGGAGGGTCGGAGGGTCAGTCGGCCCAGTCGGGGCGGCGGTCGAGATCGAGGGGGCGGAGGCCGCCGGCGAGGCGCCAGGCGCAGAAGTCGAGGAAGCGCGACCAGTCGTCCGCCCAGTAGCGGTGGGGACCTTCGCGGAAGGAGATCGCGAGCGCGCATTCGGCGCCGAGCAGGCGCCAGACTTCGCGGCAGGCCTTGTGGACTTCCCAGGCGCCGAGCGGGTTGGACCAGAGGTCCCCCAGGCCGATGTTCACGCGCAACGCGCGCGGGGCGATCGCCGCGCAGAGCCAGTGCTGGTCGTAGGGCAGCTCGGCCGGGCGGTCGCCGTAGGAGGCCAGGTCCGGCCCGAACCACTGGCCCCAGTCGTGCGAGATGCTCTTGAGCGTTTCGCCGCCCGCGCCCACGACGCGCGAAGCGGAGCAGCCGCAGCAGCCGCTCTGGTTGTCGCCGCACAGCGCGATGCGTTCGTCCGTCGCGGCCGCCAGCAGCGCGGTCTTGCCGCCGCGCGAGTGGCCCGTGACGGCGATGCGCGCCGGGTCGATTTCCGGCATCTGCAGCAGTGCGTCCACGGCGCGGTGGCAGCCCCACGCCCAGGCGGCGACGGCGCCGTAGTCGCCGGGAAAGAGCGGGTAGACGCCCGCGGCGCGCAGCTCCGGCCGCGCCGGGTCGCGCGGGCCGAAGATGTCGCGCGCGCACTCGCAGCGGTTGAACGCCGCCACGGCGAAGCCGCGGCGCAGCGCCTCGTTCACCATGTCGGTCGTGAGCCACCACCAGCCGTCGTCGCCCGTGAGGACGCAGGGGCAGGGCGCCTTGTCCTTCGCCTCGGCCGGGAGCCAGACCTTCATGCCGAACGAGAACGGCGCGGCCCCGCCCTCGACGCGGACGTTGCCGCACACGTAGCGCAAGCCGGGCGGCGCGATGCGCGGCTCCCAGGACCGGGAGACCTCTTCCCACCGCGTCGCGGCGGGCGCCGGGGGCATCCCGCCGAATTCGACGGAGACGACGGTGTCGAGGACCTGCGCGCGGCGGCGCCGCCAGTCCTCCGGAGTGCGGACGGCCGAGCCGTCGGGAAACGCGAGGAGATTGGGTGCGAGCATGCGCGGGATTCTAGCGCAATCGCCCCGGCCGTGTCCAGCGCGAAAACCCGGTATCGCACGGCGGAAAATTCCCTCCCTCCGTGGCAGGATCAGCCCGCGGGATCGATCGCCCGCAGGCCGGGGGGGGGGCGACGAGTTCCATCGCTACGCGCCCCTCGCTCGCACCGCCGCTCCGCGCCGGTGCGGCGACGGTCGCAGCTCGCTTCGCTCGGCGAATGGCGAGCGCCCGGCCGACGTCAAGCATGCTTCGTGCGGTTCGGTTGTCGCCTTCGGCGAGCCGCGAAGCGGCGAGACCGGGCCGTCCGGCGGCGCGGCTTGCCGCGCCCCGGAGGGACCACGAGTCCGACCGCCCCCGCGCGATCGTCTTCCGCCCGTTCGCGTCGCTCCCGAAGAGTTCCACGATGCAGACCAATCCCCGCCCGCCGGTGTTCTCGCCGTTGTTCCTGCGGACGAGTCACCACGGATGCTTGTCCCGGTCACGCGCCGATTCGACATGGTGTCGTTCCGCCGCGGTTTTTCACGACTCCGAAGGGGTTTGTCCCCTCCAGCTCCCCCCATATTGGAACAGTTTGACATTCGGACACACTCTGATGTAGGATTGTGTCCGTTCGTCAAATCAAGGAGCATCCATGAACGACCGCTTGGCATGCCATTTCAAAACGCATCCGACCATCGACATTCCCGCTGCTGAAGTTCTGGGCGTGTCCCGGGCGATGTTGTCCTACCTTGTCAAAGCCGGGGCGTTGCGGCGAATCGCACGCGGCGTGTATGCCCCCGCTTCGGCGGTCGACGACGAGCTCGTCGCCATCGCGACGCGATCTCCGAACATCGTGTTTTCCCATGAGACCGCTCTTGTCCTGCACAAACTGCACAACCGCATTCCGGCGTTGCCGTCCGTGACGATCTCGACGGGGACGCGGGTGCCGCACAGCATCGAAAACGCGGTTTCCGTCTACCACGTGAAACCGGAATTGCACGGATTGGGGCTGGCGCGGGCGGACAGTTTCATGGGGAACGCGGTTCCCTGCTACGATCCGGAAAGGACGATTTGCGACACCATCCGTTCCTACGCCAGGATCGACGAGGAAACCTACGTGTCCGCCCTGCGCAACTACGCCGCGAAACGCGACCGGAACCTGCCGCTGCTTTTCGACTACGCCCGCACGATGGGAATCGAAAAGAAAGTGCACAAAGCGCTGGAGGTGTTGCTGTGAACGAATCCGGTTCGATGTCGTTGCGCGCCCGCATCAACAATTTCGCCAAGGAAAAGGGAATCGCGCCGCAGTTGGCGCTCCAGAGTTTCTTCGCCGAACGATTCCTCGCCCGGCTGGAGAAATCGCCGTACGCGAACAACGTCGTCGTGAAAGGCGGAACGCTCGTGAGCGCGATTCTCGGCGTCGCGCAGCGCACGACCCTGGACCTCGACACGACCGTCGTCGGCATGCACGTGGACGAACGGGCCGCCGTGGCGATCGTCGAAGCGATCGCCGCGACGGACGCGGGGGACGGCATCGTCTTTTCCCGCGACGGTTCGGCGCCTTCCGGAATCGTGAAAGACGACGGATACGGCGGGTGGACGATCGGACTCGTCGCTTCGTTCGGTTCGATCCGTTTGCCGATCGGCGTCGACGTCACGTTCGGCGACGTGATCACGCCGTGCGCCGCGGAACGGACGTTCGGTTCGATCCTCGACGGGTCCGTGTCGATTCGCGTTCTCGCCTATACCGTGGAAACGCTCATGGCCGAGAAACTGCAGACCGTCCTGAAACGCGGAGTCGCGATGACGCGTCCGCGCGACTTCTACGACTTGCACATGCTCCGCCTCCGCGGCGAATTCGACGCGGAGACGCTTGCCACGGCTGTTCGCGAGACCTTTGCCAACAGGAATTCGGCCGAGTATCTGGAGAAAGGGCGTGAAACGCTTTCTTCGATTTCGGAATCGGAATTCCAGCGCCGGCAGTGGTTGCGCTACCAGAAGAAAGCCCCATATGCGGCGGCGGTTTCGTTCGATGACGCGATGGCGTCATTGGCAGTCTTGTTGGAGTTGGTCGACTCGCGGCCCGCCTCTCCGGGCGGCTGATTGGCGGACTGCCGTTTTCGTCCGCGGCGTGCTAGCTGCCTGGCCACTGCTACGTCGCGCCCGCGCGGAGCGGGCTGGATGGCGCGGCGGCACGCCGCCGCGCTTGAAAAGGTGTCTTTCGGACGCCTTCGGCGAGCCGCGAAGCGGCGAGACCGGGCCGTCCGGCGGCGCGGCTTGCCGCGCCCCGGAGGGACCAGGAGTCCGACCGCCCCCGCGCGATCGTCTTCCGCCCGTTCGCGTCGCTCCCGAAGAGTTCGCTCGGAAGTCCCCTCCGCGGCGGGCGCTGGCTGCACCGCGCCCGCGCGGAGCGGTCTTGGCGGGCGCGCTACCGCGCGCCTCGTGGCGGGGTCATCCTTCGAAGCAGAGCACGTCGTCCTGTCTCTCCAGGATGGAGCAACCATCGAAGAGCTTCGCGTTCAGAAAGGCGTCCTCGGATTCGAACTCCCACTGCGGGAAGTTGGGCGCATCCGGCCCTTCCCACCGGCACAGGCCGTACTTGTGAGGCCCTTCCGGAAAGACGAACCAGCGCACGCCGTCCAGCGCGAACCAGACGTGTCCGAAAGTTTCGAGAACGTATTTCCAGTCCGCTTCGGTTTTGAGCGATTCGTCGCGGAACAGATTGTTGTCACTTGCCATTGCTCAGGCGAAGACCGTTTGCGCAACCACTTTCGCCACGGTCATGCAGTTGCGTAAGCGGGGTAACGATCGAGAAAACGGGAAACGGACAGACGGAGAAACCCTGCCGCATCCGCCGGATTTCCCGAAGGAAAACACCTGCGAAGCAGATGGGGAATCAAACGGGATTCGCGACGAACGACATTACACGACGGTTCCTTCTTCCGGCACCCGATCTTGTTCAAGTAGACGAAGTAGCTTCGGTAGCGGGACTCGGAAAGGAGCCCGAATTCCTTACTGCGGTGCAGAATGGCGGCAATGGAGACTTTCCACCTCGCCTTGAGTTCTTTTAGTTCCCAAAAGGCGTACTTGGATGACAGTTCGGGTTTTGCCGACGATTCCGGAAGCAGAAGTTCGGCGGCAAACCGGTCCGCCTGGATTTCGGCTTCCTTTCCCGGAAATGCTTCTCGGTGGAGCAAGGCGTGTCCCAATTCGTGGGCAAGCGTGAAATGTCTCCGGTCGGCAGGAATCGACGGATCCGAATTGAGCGCGATGCAGACGAGCCCGTCGTCCGGCAACCGAAGGAAGAAGCCGTCCAGAAGCCCCGTTCCAAAATTGAATTCGAGAATGACGATTCCATTGTTGTCCAAGATGTTCACGAGATCGTCGATGGGACCGTCTCCGCACTTCCAGAGGGCACGGACGACCCGAGCCGTTTCTTCCGGCGTCGGCCCCGGTTCGGCGGGAACATTCGAACGGACTTTTCTCTTTCGGCACAGCGCGGCGGCGTCAACGGCTCGAAGACGAGCTTCCGCTTCGATGCGATCCCGATCGAACGCCGAAAGCGAACTCCGTTTCCGATGGAAGACAAGTCCCCCGGGCAGCGCCGCCGCGGGCTGGAAGAAGAAGTCCCGGTTGTAGCCTGTTTGTTCGCACAGTTCGCCGAGCGTCTTCTCCGTCGGTTCCGCGCCGCCGTTTTCGTATTTGCTCCACACGGCCTGTTTCAAGTTGAAACGCTTCGCGAACGTTTCCTGCGATTCTCCGAACGATTCGCGGACTAGCCGGAGCAGGATCGGTTGGATGGCGGACATGGCGGGAAGTCTCCGATGACGCACGCCGTGAGGCACGGGACGCGCAACATGGCGCGTATTCTATTCCATATTCGGAAAAATTGCACCAAAATATTTTATCGAATATTCTTCACGCGATCGGTTCGTCCGCGTCCGCCCACTCGCAGTGAACGCCCGCTTGTCTGCAACGTCGCAGGAGCGCCTGCAGATGACGCCGGGCAAACGGCTCCGCGTTGGGGTTGCCCGACTTCGGACGATCGTCCAGAAGAATCAATCGGTCCAGTCCGGATAGCCGCGAGAGAATCTTCTCCAGATCGCGCGGCCGGGCGACCAGTCCTTCCCACTCGGACAAGGAAGCGGATCTGACGGACGGTCCCGGCCAGTCGAACAGGTCGAGCGGCTCTTTCCAGTCGCGGACCGCTTCCGGGACGGGGCCTTCCAGCCGGAACGCCCCGAGGTCGGTTTCCCGGTCGGCGTCGTCGCAAAGGAACTCCTGGTGGATGTATCGAACCACGGTCAGCAAACGAACCAGAGGGAATACCTCCTGGAGACCGCGGTTTCCAGGATTGTTTTCAGCTTGTCCGCCACTCCGACTGGAATACTCCCGTCCGACGGCATGTTCTCCGCGATCGCCAACGCCTTTTCGACCTGATCGGGGAAAAGGACGCATTCCTCGAACAAGTCGATGTCCGAACCCACCGCGTCGTTTATGGACTCGATCAACGGGGTGGCCCTTTCGAATTCCTCCTGCGTCAAGGTGAACTCGTCGAATTCTTCGTCGGAGAGAATGGCGTCCTTTCCTTCGAGGTACGCTTCGCCGTTGTCGCAACGGGGAACGTAGACGTAGATGTCGTGTTCGTTGTCCATTTGCTAGTTTCCTTTCCTGATCGTGAAATGGGTCAGCGCCTTCCGCATTTCGGGCGGCATGCCCCGCTGTTTCCCGTTCGGGCCGACGATGTTGTGCGGGAGTGGCGTGCCGTCGATTCCGAGATATCGGTTCTTGCCCTTGAGGGACGTGTCTTCCAGGCGGCAGTAGCCGCCGCCCACGTCGGCGACGATGCGGAGATCGGACCCTGGCGACTGGAAGTAGATTTTCCCGTCGTGATATTCCGGTTCCGCCCCCGGAGCGAATTTCGCCGCGAACTCCGTCAGGTCGACGCTTTGCCAATTGTCACCGTATTTTTCGCGCCGTTGTTCGCCGCGCTCGATGGCTTCGCGCAGTTTGCGGTCGACGAGGGCTTCCTGTTTGCGTTCCTGGACGCCTTTCGAATACCGTTCCTTCATGTCAGGCCGCCTTTCCTCTCGCCGCGAAGCATGCGGATCTGTAGTCCGGGACGACCCGGAACGGAATCCCGGCCGCCCGCAGGATCTTCGCCTTGCGTTCCGGCAGGGTTCCGTAGACAAGAAGGAAGGACGGACGCAGGACCGTCAACTTCCAGCGGAAGAGCGCCTCGCCGAGCGCCGACGATTCCCTCGCGCATCCGAGTGCTCCTTCCGCGTAGGCCACGCCACGGGGCATCGCGTCCAATGCGGACAGCGTTCCGGGGCCGCCGATGCGGAAGTTCGGCACGAGCGGGATTCCTTCCAGCGCGAGGAGATCCGCAACCATCCCGTTCGTCCAGAGCATGAACCGCTGCTCTTCCACCGGACGGTCGACGCAAACGCTCAGGTCGAATCCGCAGACGCCGGCGCGTCCTTTCCAGCTTTCGATCCGTTCCGGCAGGCGACGCAGATGTCCGACCAGGCCCGCATCCCCCTCGAACGGACACAGCAGCGTCCTCGACGGGTCCCGCGTCTGCGACGCCTTCGAGAGCGGCCGGACGATCCAGTCTTCCGGCACGTCGCGGAGGCACCAGTCCGGTTCGATCACGGCGAAACCCCGGTCCGTGAACCGGATGCCGTGTGCCTTGAGGTGTCGCTCGGTCCGGACGGCGAATCCGATCAGGTCGAACGGTGCGGCGATGTTCTCTTCCCGCCGGCTCGTCATTCGTTGGTTGTGTTTTCTGTCGTTCACGATGAACTTTCCTTTTTGTTGTGGCGCTTGCGCGCCGGGTTGTCGTTCGCGGCTCGCCGATTTGGCTTGCCATTTCATCGGGAACGGAGTAGACTTGATTGCGTTTTGCACGTGCAGGACGTCCACTCGTCCCCGCGTCCGCGCCCTCCGGTGTTCGTACCATCGGGGGGCGCTTCTTCCTTGCGGAAGCGGACAAGTCGACATTCTATGAAATCTGAAAAATAAAGTCAAGCAAAATACACACGAGAATATTCATACCACTTATGAATACCCCGTGCCGTTCTATGTCGGTTACTCCGTGAATTCAGAGACGGGGAGGTTGAGGTTGGAGGGGGAGGCGTTTTCCCTGACGGCGCGGACGAGGTTGGGGTCGAAGGGCGTCGCGGAGGAGGCTTCGATGTCGAGCTTCACAGAGACGGTCACGCCCGGCTTGGCGTTGAAGAGACGGAGCAGTTCGTCCTGGATCTGCGCCACGCGCGCGACGGCCAGCTGCGGGTCGAGCGCGACGTTCGCGTAGTAGTGCCGGAAGGCTTGCGCGCCGGGCTGGGCAGGTTTCTGCGGTTCGTCCGGCGGAAGCAGCGGCGGCTGCTCCGGCACGGACGGCTGCGGTCCGGGGCCCGGCTCGCGCCGCGCCTCCGCGTAAGCCTTGGCGGCCGGTCCGCGGACGAAGAGCGCGCTCTCGTTGACATAGACGGAGAAGACGCTCTGCCGGAAGACGAATCCTTCGTACCCGTCGGCCGTCTTCGCCTGCGCGTAGCCGAAGAGTCCGTCGGAAAGGCCCAGCCCCTCCCGGACGGTCGTTTCGAACACGTCCACGGAGCGCAGGCGCCGGAAGTCCGGCTCGCAGAGGTTGCAGAGGTCGTTCCAGACGCGCCCGACGGAGACTTCGTCCGCGCCGCCGGCGTCCTTTCCGCCCTTGAAATAGTATTTCTCGAGATGGGCCTTGAGGAACGCGGGCGACCACCGCTCGACGACGTCCTCGTTCTGGCGGAGCGCCGTTTCCAGCGCCTGGGCGATGGTGCCGGACTGCGTGGCGAGCTTGCGGACGTCGAAGGTCGGTTCGGCCGGCGGAACCTGCCGGGGCACGAGCGCCAGGCGCCAGCATTCGGCGACGGTCTGCGAGAGGGTCCGGAGCATTCCGTCCTTCTCCCGGTCGACCTGGGCTTTTTCGGTGACCGTCGTCTCCAGCCGCCCCGCGGATACGTCGTCCGAAATCTGCCGCCACGCCAGCACGGTGCGGGCGATGTCCTCCACGCGGCCGGCGGCGTTGAGATCCGCCGCGAGGAAGACCAGGCGGTTCCGATGGACGCGCGCCCCCGTCCCGTGGTGCAGGAGAATGTCGCGCGCCGCATCGAAGGCGTTCCCTTCGGCGGCTTTCGTCCAGGCCGCGCTACCGGGCAGGGCGACGACCCGGATGCCGGGTGCGACGTCGTCCGGCGCGTCGCCGGAGCGGACGAAGGGATGAAAGCCCGCAAACGCCGGCGACTGGCCGAACCGCTCCGTGAAGACGCGCCGCACGAGCGCGTCCACGTCGGCCGCCGGGAACCGCGCCTTCCGGCTTTCCATTTCGCGCCGGAGGTTCGGACGCGTGTCGAACCAGAATCGATCCTCCTCGGCGAAAAGGTAGTGGAGGCGGTCCCGGAGCTTCTTCACGGCGTCGGAGTAGACGCGGACGGGATCGCCCGGCGCCGCGCATCCGAGCAGCACGCGAGGAAGCGCGAGCCCGCGCGCGCCGCCGCCCGCCCCCGGTGCGGTGCCGAGGAAGATGGTCCGGGCCGCCGCCCGCGCCGCGTGGATGCGGCCGAAGACGGGTTCGTCCGCGTCGAGCCGCACCGGCGCGGCGGACGGGCCGTCGACCTCGCCGTCAAGGACGGGCCCCCACGCCGCCCCCGCGAGGAGCCCGCGCATCTGCGCCGAGAGGTCGGGGTCGCCGACCGGCAGCGAGCCGGGCAGGATGAGCGGCTCGCGCCCCTCGCCGTTCCACAGGCGGCGCACGACGAGCGCCAGTAGCTGCAGGACGCCGCGCGTCCGCTGGAAGCCGGGCAGCGTCGCCCAGTCGCGGTAGAGCCGATCGAAGACCTCGGGGTGGAAGGGGTAGCAGGCGCGCATCCGCTCCTCGTAGACGGTCTCGCGCGTCTCGGGCGGGAAGGACGCGTCCCGGCGGTAGAGGTCCGCGAATTCCCGGCACGTCGCGGCCGCCTCGGAATCGTCCTCGACGGGTTCGAAGAGCCGCCGCCGCACGATCTCGCACCCTTCCGACGAGTCGACGGGCGCGATGGGCCGCCCGATGCGGTTGAAATACGTGTGCAGCGAGTCGAGGACCTGTCCGCCGAACGCGTCGCCCGCCTCGGCCGCCGACGCCGGGATGGTGGCGACGAGGACAGCCTGCCGCGACGCCTTGACGCTCTCCATCAGGGACTGCAGGAACGTGAGGTTGCTGCCCCACGTGCCGACGGGGAGCGTCTCCGGCCCGCCGAGCTGCCGGTAGAAGGCGACCAGCTCGTCGAGCAGGATGGCGCAGGGCCCCGCTTCGGCCAGGAGCCGGTCGATGATCTCCTTGCCGGGCGGCGTGCCGGTCCGGTCGCACTCCGCCACGAGGTCGTAGCCCGCCCGGCCGAGCAGCCCGTGCGCGAGCCGCCCCCAGACGGTCCGGAGCGAGAGCCCGTCCGTCTCCAGCGGGACGGCCGCCGTGGCGGCCGCGCCGTCGAACACCGCCACGCGCGCCCGCGGCAGGTCGCGGATCCCCGCCTCGTCCAGCAGCGCGGGAACGCCCGCGAGGCGTTCCGTCGGCACGCGCCGCGAGGCGAGGTGGTACACGGCCAGCAGCGTGTGCGTCTTGCCGCCGCCGAAGTTCGTCTGCAGCTCCAGGACGGGGTCGCCGCCCGCGCCCGCGAGGCGCCGCGCGACGCCGCGGAGCAGGTCGGCGAGACCCTTCGTGAGGTAGGTTCGCGCGAAGAACTTCTCCGCGTCGGCGTATTCGGCGGACGCCGTTCCGGCGGCGACCTTCGAGAGGTCGGCCGCGAAGTCGCTCTGCTTCATCCGTCCGCTGAGGACGTCCGCGTGGGGTTTGGCGACGAGTTTCCAGGGTTTCATCGAAGGTGGGAGGTTGGAGGTGAGAGGCTAGAGGCCCAGCGTTCCCTGTTCGGGGATGGTGGCGCGGTATTCCGCGGCGGCGGAGAGGATGTCGCTCCAGCTGGTGACGAGTTCGTTGTAGGCGCCGGCGTCCTGCGCGAGACCCTTGCGTTCGCACAGCACGTAGAGCGAGTAGGCGAGCGCGCGGGCCGCCTCGCCCGCCTCGGGCATCCGCGCGAGGAGCTTGCCCGCCTCGGTCGTGCCCTGCGTCCGCAGGACGCGCACGAGGTGGTGGCACGCCTCCCACGCCGGGCGGTTGCGGTCCTCGGCCGGATCGTAGTCCTCCGGATATTCCTCGTAGCGCAGGAGCCGCACCTTGCCGCCCGCGGAGGAGAGCACGCCCGCGTCGCGGACGTGGTCCACCGTTGTCCCTTTCGCGCGGGCGAGGACGTCCGCTTCGCCGAACGGCCCCTCGCCCCAGGCGCGCGAGGCGAAAAGGTCGCGGCAGAAGCGCGTCGCCGCGTCGAAGTCGTCTTCGCCGTCGAGCAGGCGGTTGATCTCCTGGATGGCGTCGTGCACGGGCATCCGCGAGCCGTCGGCGTTGCGGACGACGGAATACTTCGAGTAGACCTCCATCCCCGGGCCGATGGCCGCCTGCGCGAGGTCCACCGGCGCGATGGGCGACGCCTCGCCGTCCAGACCCTTCATATCGCGCAGCGCATCCGCCATCGTCTCTTTCAGTTCGTCGAGGAACGCGCGGCGCTCCGTCTCCGGCGCATCCTCGTCGCGCGTGCGGCAGACGAGGACGATGGAGGAAGCGAGGGCATTGGTGCCCATTCCGATTTGGCGATATTCCTGTTCGCTCCGCATTGGCCAAGTCCCGGTAATAGAGAAGCCTGCTCGGATGAGCGCTTCGAGGAATGTCTCCCAGCCGGCGTTGCTCGTTCCCGTATCGTTCGTCTCCGACTGCTTGAAGGCATAGTAGATGGTGACGGGAAACGCCGGATGGGCGCGCTCGGCAAGATTGTGCATCGTCGCCGTCATCCCGTCGAGGAAAAATGCTTCGGCCGCCGCCACACCGCCGTGACGGTATGGTGTGGCAACGAGTTCCTCCGCCTTCGGCACCGACATTGTTGTGAACAGGTCTGGAAATATGTTCCGCAGATTGCGACGCATCCAAACATAGAAGAAGTCGGACAAATCAGCATAGCCGATGTTGTCATAGTAAGGGGGATCAGTCGAAACAATCTTGTCTTGAGAAACAGTTTGCGTCTGGGCGTCGGCTTGGGCTGCGAAACCGTTTCTGTCTTGCAAGCCGAGTTTCAGAATGCAATCGCGAATATATTCGATGGCCGGTCCGAATCCGCCTACGCCATCGTTGAGGATGTTGGTTTCGCCGAAGTCCCAGGTCATCGGAATTGCCTGCCGAGAAAACGTGTTCATTGTTTTCTGGTTGCTTGAAGACCACCGGTTAATTGAACTGTTGAAATCGGCACTTCTATCCAACGCGAACGCCAGATACACGGCCACGGCGTCGGCGTAGGCGCGGGGGCCGTTTCCGCCATCGGCAAGCGGGCGGTCGTCGGAAGGAAAATCTCCTTTCGCCGCATCGACGAGAATCTTAGCGCGGGCTTCCTGCACGAGGTCGGAGAAGGTGTTGAGCGCGACGAGCTGACGGTCGGTGAAGAGCGAACCGAAGGTGGCGAGGCCATAATTCGGCGTCCAGAAATTCCGCGGATCGTCGGGAAGTTTCGATTCCGGTTTCCACGTCGGCGTCTCTGAAGCCGCAATGCGCTCGTGTTCGGGATTCGGCGGGAGGTAGACGCGACCGCGATCTCCCTCGCACACAATGGCCATGAGGCGCGCCTGCATCTCGCCGTTTTTTCCGGCGGCGCGCAGATAGTCCTGCTCCATCGGCATCCCGGAAAGGAGGCAGCGGAACTTCGCGCCACGCCCGAGCTTCGTGCCGTTCTCCGCTTCCGCCGGCGGTTTTCCCGTGCGGATTTCGAAGCGGTAGGAATCGCCTTCGATAACGGGTTTGATCCAAACTTCCTTGCCCTTCTTGGAGGAGAGGACGAAGGAGGAGACGAGGGGGACGCGGACGTGGGTGAAGGACGGGTGCGGGCTCGGGACGGTGCGCGCCCAGAGCCACGCGATGACGGTGAGCTTCCGTCCCTTGTAGGGCGCGAGGTCGGGACGAGCCTTCGCCATTTCGGAGGTGACCTCCACGGCCGGGTAGAGGTGGCCGATGCGCTTCTTCGCCTCGTCGCGCATCCAGAGGCCGTAGCGGCGGATATCCTCGGCAAGGCCCGTCGCGGCAGGCCAGTCGCCTGCCGCGAGTGACGAGTGACGAGAGACAAGTGACGAGTCTTGGTTTCTCGGAAGGACCGGAGCTTCGCCGGGAGGGAGCGGGCCGACGGGGGCGCGGCCGGCGAAGCGGGGCGGAATCTCGATCATCGCCTTGTTGATCATCACCGCGACGGGGTTGAGGTCGCTGGCGTGGGCTTCGAGGCCGAGGCGCTGCGCTTCGAGGGGGATCGCGCCGCCGCCGGCGAAGGGGTCGTGGAAGGCGGGGAGGACTTCGGGGTCGAAGCCGGGCGCGCCCCGGTTCATCTCGCAGGTTTCGCGCCACGAGCGGCGGATCTCTTCGCGCGCCTCTTCGAGGAGCGCCTCGTCGTTGGAGTTCTCCCACACGACGAGGCGGCGGATGATGTCGAAGAGCCGTTCGCGGCGTTCGGCGGCGAGCTTTTTGGTGACGCCCTTGCGGCTGTCCCAGCCACGCGTGCCGCCGGGGTCGTTGACGAGCTGCGCGAAGAGGACGGCGCGCGCGGCGGCGAGCGGGCGACGCGCCCACCAGAGATGGATGCCCCGTGGATGCGGACCGATTCCGGGCATCTTCTCGTGAATGCACGCTTTGTTGATGTCCTCAAGCGGAATGGAGGATTCGATAAGTTTCTTCGGGGCGCGGATCGGCATGGTGACTAGTGGTTAGTGGCTAGTGGCTGGCGGAGAGCGTCGCCTCGGCGGGGACGGCGCGGGCGAGGAGGTCGGCGAGGGCGTAGTTCTGCGAGACGACGCCGTCGGGGACGTCGTCCTTGAAGGGCTGGCGAATGTAGTGCGGGCCGTCGACGGAGCCGTCCTCGCCGACGAGACAGATCGCGAGGAGGAACTTGTCGCCCTGGTTCAGGGCGGTGCAGACCTCGTTGCGGGTGACGGTGACGACGTCGGCGCTGGCGGCGCGGCCCTTCACTTCGACGTGGCGGGGTTCGGCCGGGGTGCCGCTCGTGACGTCCCAACCGCACTTTTCGGCGGAGACGTCGACCGGGGCGAAGCCGAGGGCGCGTTCGGCGGCGGCCACGGCGTCCATCGCGGCGCGTTCGACGCGCCGGCGCGCGAGCGCGTCGGCGGAGACGGCGGCGGGCGCGGGCGCCGCGCCGCGCGAGGCGGCGTCGACGAGACCGCGCGGCAGCACGAGGATGCCGCCAAGGACGGACGGGGCGCAGGAGACGACCTGCTTCTCGCGGTCGAGTTCGCGTTCGCGGGAGGAAAGGCGGGCCGCGAGCTCTTCGGCGGTGCGGAAGGCCTTGTCGGCGTTGAGCCGGTCGTCCTTGCCGCGCAGTTTCGCGCCTTCGGTCTGGTACCACGAGATTTCCGCGACGAGGCGTTCGCGGACGGCCGCGCGGAGGCGTTCGATGCGGGCGGCGCGGCGGTCGCGCTCGGTCTCGAAGTGCTCGCGGGCGAGCCGGGCGGTCGCCCAGGCGAGTGCCTTCGCCTCGACGCCGCCCGAGAGCCACGCCCCGGAACGGATGGCCGGGACGAGCGCGAGTGCTTCGGGCGAGGCGGGCTCCAGGTCCAGGTGCGGAGCCCAGCCGGCGCCCGAGAAGGAGCCGTCGGGCCGGAGGCGGACGAACTGCAGGCGGCGGGAGACGACGCGGCCGGAAGCGCCGTCCGCGGAGGCGAGGCGGAGGGCGTGGTCGACGAGGAAGAGGACCGAGGGCTCCGTCCCTTCGTCGGCGGGGTCGACGAGGACGGCGCCGGCGGAGAGCAGGGCGCCGTCGCGCTCGAGGACGCGGTCCACGAGTGAGAGCATCAGGGGATGCCCGGGGTGGACGAACTCGGCCGGAACGGAGGAGGGCGTCGGGCGGACGTCGGCGCGGTCGAAGCAGATGCGCTCGTATCGGCGACCGACCGGAAGGCGGGAGAGCGCGAGGACGCGGTCGTTCTGGCGGACGATCTCCGGCACGTGGGGAACTTCCCAGCGTCCGGGCTCGCGGCGGCGCGTCTCGCCGCCGAACGCGGCGAGGGCGTCGCGGAGGAACGCGCCGACGAAGCAGGGCTGGAGCTTGCGGGCCTCGGCCTTCTCCATTTCGGCCTTGACGTGGTAGAGGGCCTCCGGGGAGAGGACGTCGGAGACGAGCGACTGGCGGGCCATGATGGCGCGGAGGTGGTCCGCGTCGAGCGCGGCGCCGACCTTCTCCGTCATCCAGGCCTTGGCCTCGGGAGACTCGCCCTCGCGGATGGCGCGCAGGAGAAGGTCCTTGAGCGGGACGTCGTCGAAGGCGTCGCCCAGGACGTCGAAGACGCGTCCGCCGAGGGACTGGCGCTCCGCTTCGAGCTTGGCGAAGAGCGTGTCGAAGACGTAGCCTTCGCGGGTGCCGTGCGCGACGAGGTTCCAGAGGTGGCAGGGAAGGGTCTGGCCGATGCGGTGGATGCGGCCGAAGCGCTGCTCGATGCGGTTCGGGTTCCACGGCAGGTCATAGTTGACCATCAGGTTGGCGTTCTGGAGGTTGACGCCCTCGCCGGCGGCGTCCGTCGCCACGAGGACGAGGACGCCGGGATCGTTGCGGAACTCGTCCTGGACGCGGCGGCGGTCCTCGCGGCGGGTGGAGCCGGAAATGGTGCGGACGGAGTCCGGGCGGCCGAGGAGGCCCTGGATGCGGCGCTCGAGGTAGAGCAGTGTGTCCTTGTGCTCGGTGAAAACGATGAACTTGCGCCGGCGGCCCGTGGCGGGGTCGCGCATCGCGGCGTCGTTCTGGAGCGCCTCCGAAAGCGCCGCCCACTTGCGGTCGTCTCCGGACGCGGCGTTCGCGGCGGTCTGCGTCTCGAGGCGGCGGAGGGTTTCGATCTCCCGTTCGAGCTCGCCGGCGGTGCGGGCCGCCGTGGAGGCGTCCGCGACCTGGTCGATCACCTGCTCGTATTCGTCGGCGGAAAGGTCGTCCGCGAGATCGTCGAAGTCGGCGGGGTCGTCGGGCAGCCGGACCTGGCGGGACGTCCACACGTCGTAGACCGGGGCGTCCTCGCGGACGCCTTCGAACGGGCCGGCGCCCGTCGAAAGCGGCGCGGAGGACGCGGCGGCGCGGCGAGTGCGCTCCAGCTCGGCCTCCAGGCGGGCGCGGCGGCGACGCAGAGACTGGTGGATGGCCTCCGGGCTGGACGCGAGCCGGCGCTGAAGGACCGTGAGCGCGAGGCCGACGCGGCCGCTCTGCTGCTTGTCGGCGAGGGCGTCCGCGCGGTTCATCTCGTTCTTGACGTAGTCCGTCACCGCATCGTAGAGCGCCTGCTCGGCCGGGGAGAGGTCGTAGGAGAGCGTGTGCGCGAAGCGTTGCGGGAAGAGGCGGGTGCCGTCGAAGCGGAGGAGCTCCTCCTTGACGAGGCGCCGCATCACGTCCGAGACGTCCGGGCGTCCGCCGGCCCCGTGGACGCCGGCGAAGCGGTCCGGGTCGAGCAGGGAGAGCCAGAGGCGGAAGTCGTCCTCCTTGCCGCTGTGCGGCGTGGCCGTCATCAGGAGCAGGTGCCGCGAAAGGGAGCCGAGGAGTTCGCCGAGGACGAAGCGCTTCGTCTTCTTGACCTCGTTTCCGAAGCGGTGGACGGCAAGCTTGTGGGCCTCGTCGACGATGGCGAGGTCCCACTTCGTCGCGGAAAGGAGGCGGAGATTGTCGTCCGAGCGGGAAAGCTGGTCGACTCGGGCGATGACGCGGTCGTTCTCCGCGAAGAAGTTTCCTGTGGAACACTGCGCCTGCGTCTCCGGGGAGAAGAGGACGAAGTCCAGGCCGAACTTCTCGCGCAGCTCGTCCTGCCACTGTTCGACGAGGGAGCCGGGCGCGACGACGAGGGCGCGGCGGACGTCGCCGCGCAGGACGAGCTCCTTGACGAGGAGTCCCGCCATCACGGTCTTGCCGGCGCCGGGATCGTCCGCGAGGACGAAGCGGAGCGGCTGCTTCGGGAGCATCGATTCGTAGACCGCCGAAAGCTGGTGGGGCAGCGGCTCGATCGTCGAGGCGTGGACGGCCATCATCGGATCGAACAGATGTCCGAGCATCATCCGGTGGGCCTCGAGGGCGAGCTTGAACGGCTTGCCGGGAGAGGAGAACGACCAGGGAACTCCGTCCGTCGCCTCCGAAAGCTGCGTCTCCGCGTCCCGATAGAGCAGATGCTCCTGCGGCGGCTTGCCGGGAACCTTGAAGCCGACCGTGATCGCCCCGTCGCCCATCGGTTCGACATAGACGACCTTGGCGACCTCGCCCGGGACGAGGTCCGAGAGGAGGGAACCGACGCGGATGTCTTCGAGCTTGATCATGGCGGTCGCGAACCCGTGGTTCCGGGGACGTCGACCGACCATGCCGTCAGGGCATAAAAAGCGCTCGGTCTCTGCCCGTCGGACGAGGCACGGCCAAGCGCCTAACAACCTGGACAAAGCACGAGCGCGCTGGGAGCGCGGCTCGCTGTTTCGAGAGGTTGTTGAAGTCTGTTTGGAAAATTGGCCGTTTTCGTCCGACTTCGGAATGCAGCTTACTGCAAAGGGTTCAGTTGTTCAGATGCGGTTCTGGGTATCGGATTTCTCCGAGGGGTTTCGTATGCGGTAAAGTCTACCACACGCCCGCCCCTGCGGGCAAGCGGGCGCGAAAATCCGATCTCGCGCACGGCTATTGCCGGCGCGAGCCGGATTGGAATGGCCGCGGCGCGCGGCGCCGCGGCGGGAGGCGACTTGGCGACTGATCGACTTGGTGACTTGGTTTCCGCCTCAAGTCGACGGGTCGGCCAGTCGGCAATTCGCGAGGCCGTCGTCCGGGGAGTTTTCCCGCGCCGCGGCCGGTCGACGAAAGGACCGAAGGACCCAAGGGCAACAGGTCGCGCACCGGTTGCCTTTGGTGAACGGTGCCGAGCCGCGAAGCGGCGAACGATCGACCGTCGCCGCCCGGCCGCGGAGGCGGCCGGGCGTGCGCGGCGCGACTACGCGACGGAACCGGCGAGGATTTCGCGGGGGCCGGCGGGGGTGTCGAGGAGAAGGGCGCCGGAGGGCGCGGCGCCGAGGCAGGTGCCGCGCGCGACCGTGCCGTCGGGCAGCGCGACCCGGAGCGGGGCGCCGCGGAGGGCGTCGAGCTCGTTGAAGCGCGCGACCGTGGCGGCTGCGCCGCCGGGCGCTTCGAGGCGCCTGACAGCGCGGCGCAGCGCGGCGAGGCAGGAGAGCAGGAGCGCCTCGCGGTCGAAGTCGCGCCCGGCCTCGGCGGCGAGGGACGTGGCGGGGTAGAGGGGACGCGGCGGCAGCAGCGCCGGCGGCGTGTTGACGTTGAGCCCGACCCCGGCCGCGACGAAAGGTTCGCCGCCGGGCCCCGTTTCCGCTTCGCACAGGATGCCGGCGGCCTTGCGCCCGCGCACCAGGAGGTCGTTGGGCCACTTCAGGCCGGCGGGCAGGCCCGTTTGCGCGCGGACGGCCTCCGCGACGGCGACGCCCGCCGCGAGCGTGGCGAGCGGGAGCGCGTCCGGCGCGAGGGCGGGGCGCAGGAGCACCGAGAAGTAAAGCGCCACGCCGGGCGGCGAGACCCACGCCGCGCCGGAGCGCCCGCGGCCCGCGGTCTGCGAGTCCGCCACGACGGCCGTCCAGGCCGGCGCGCCGGCGCGGCCCAACTCCAGCACGCGCGAGTTGGTCGAGTCCGTTTGCGCGAGGCGGACGAGGCCGGGCGTCGGATTCACGGCTTGGCGGGCGGGGAAAAGACGGAGACGTCGAGCGGAATGCCGCGGACGGCGAACTCGCCGAAGAACGCCGGCACCGCGCCCGTGGGGACGAAGCGGCCGGCGACGCGGCCGTCCGCGCCGATGCCGGTCTGCTCGTAGACGAAGAGGTCCTGCATGACGACCTGCTGGCCTTCCAGGCCCGTGACTTCGCTGATGGCGACGACCTTGCGCGAGCCGTCCGGGAAGCGCGACTCGTGGACCACGAGGTCGATCGCCGAGGCGATCTGCTCGCGGATGGCGCGCGAGGGCAGGTCGAGGCCGGACATCATCACCATCGTCTCGAGGCGGGAGACCACGTCGCGCGGGGCGTTGGCGTGGACGGTGGTGAGCGAGCCGTCGTGTCCCGTGTTCATGGCCTGGAGCATGTCGAGCGCCTCGCCGCCGCGGCATTCGCCCACGATGATGCGGTCCGGGCGCATGCGCAGCGCGTTGCGGACGAGGTCGCGGATCGTGACGGCGCCGCGGCCCTCGATGTTCGGCGGGCGCGCTTCGAGGCGCACGAGGTGGGGCTGGGCGAGGCGGAGCTCCGCCGCGTCCTCGATCGTGAGGATGCGCTCGTCGTCCGGCAGGTAGTTGGAGAGGACGTTGAGGAGCGTCGTCTTGCCGGAGCCCGTGCCGCCGGACACGACGATGTTCTTGCGCAGCAGCACGCAGGCGCGCAGGAAGTCCGCCATGCCCCGCGTGAGCGTCCCGAACGCGACCAGGTCGCGGTCGAAGAGCTGGCGGCTCGCGAACTTGCGGATCGTGACGCACGGGCCGACGAGGGAAAGCGGGTGGATGACGACGTTCACGCGCGAGCCGTCCGGCAGGCGCGCGTCCACGTAGGGCTGCGATTCGTCCACGCGGCGGCCGAGGGGCGAGACGATGCGCTCCACGACGGCCATCACCGACGCGTCGTCCGTGAAACGCAGGTCCGTGCGCTCCAGGCGCCCGTGGCGCTCGACGTAGACGCGTTCGGCGCCGTTCACCATGATTTCGGAGACGGAGTCGTCCGCGAGCAGTTCTTCGAGCGGGCCGAGGCCGAGCGCTTCGTCGAGAATCTCCTTGCCGAGGCGCGCCGGGTCGAGGCCGGCGGGGAGGCGGTCCGCGGTTTCCGCGAGGATCGCGGCCACGGTTTCCTGCGCGCGGCGGCGCAGCTCGGCGGGCTCCACGCGCGAAGCGGCGAGGCGCTTGATGTCGAGCCGCTCCACGAGTTCGGCGTGGATCTGGCGCTTCACGTCGCGGCGGATCGCGGCGGCGGAGTCGTCCGCGGGTCCGCGGGTCCGCGGGCCCGGAGGGTCGATTCCGCGATCCGGGACCTTCGGACTTCCGGCCTTCGGACTTTCGGCCTTCGGACTTTCGACCGCCGGTTCCGTCGGCGCGGCCGCCGGAACCGGCGAAACGACGAGCGTGTAGGGGCCGATGGTGACCGGCGTGGTGGGCAGGACGGGCGTCGGCTTGTCGACGGGGACGGCGTTGAGGCGCGTGCCGGTCTCCGAGCGCATGTCCTCGATCGTGGCGGAGTCCCCGCGCAGCGCGAGGATCGCGTGGCGTTCGGAAACGCCGGGCGCGGGCAGGCGGATGCGGCAGCGCTCGCCGGAGCCGATCGGGTAGACGCCGTCGCCGAGCCGGGCGCGGGAGGGCTCCGCGCCCTCGCGGAAAATGGTGAGCAGGTGCATGGCGCTAGCGGGCGGCGGCGGGACGGCGGGCGGACTTCTGGCGCTCTTCGTTGAGCTCGCGGAGCTCGGATTCGACCTTGGAGAAATCGACGCGCGGCAGTTCGCTCTCGTAGTGCACGTCGCGCGGATTGCGGAGCGTGAGGAAGAGACTGCCGCGCATCTGCTGGGCGAAGACGAGCACTTCCGCTTCGCGCGGGGAGACGAGCAGCGTGACGGTCCCGTAGGCGCCGGCGGCGGCCGCCGCGGCGGAGCGCGAGCGCGACGTCTCGGTGCCGGTGGCGAGGACGGTCACGTTCTGCACGACCGTCATCGTGACGAGTCCGGGCTTGTCCTCGTCCAGGCCGGTCGCGAACGTCGCGAGCACGTCCACGTGGTCGCTCGGGCGCACGAGGCCGGAGACGGCGGCGGCGCCGGAGACGGGCACCGAGATGGCGCGCAGGCCGTTGGAGACGTCCTCCGAGAGCTTGCGCGCCGTGTCGCGGCCGCCTTCGAGGTAGGTCCAGAGGAGCGGGTCCTCGGCCGAGACGGTGTGGTTGAGCGTGCGCCCGACGACGCGGTGGAAGTCCGTGTCCGGGATGTTGTCCGAGCCGACGGCGACCTGGAGCGTCTCGCCGGCCGCGAGGTCGGACGCCTCCAGCTTGGTGCCGGCGGCGAGCGGGCGGGCGGCGTAGAGCACGCGCACGGTGGCCTGCGAGGCCTTGAGGCGGGCGACGCGCGCGTCGACTTCGGCGTTGCGCGCGTCGAACCACGCGCGGGCGAGGACGGCGGCCAGGAGTCCGACGGCGATCGACGCGGCGAGGAGGAATTTCTGTTTCATCGGCGTGGCGGGGTGGGGGAGTGTTGCCTGCAACGCGTCCCATCATACCACACCCCGCCACGCCGGGCAAGGCGCTTGCGGCGGCGCGGGGCTTCTGCTAGAATCGGGTGCCATGCAAGACGAACTGCGATCGAACCTGTCGTGCGTCGCCCGCGCGGCGGCGGTTTTCGCGGCGGCCGCGGTGGCGGCCGGCGCGGTTTTCTACACGGTGCTCGCGGAAATCCGGATCCACCGGAACATCGACGAAGGGGGGCTCGTGGAGTCGACGCAGCTGGCGCTCCTGGGCCTCGCGGCCGTCGCGTTCGCCGTCCGGGCGCTGCGGGACCGCGAAATGTCGCGGGCCTTCGCGCTGGCGGCGCTCGCCGTGCTGGGGATGTGCGTCCGGGAGATGGACGGCTATTTCGACGCGTGGACGGGGGACCACTCGTTCTGGGCCTACGTGGACGCGGCGGTCCTCGCCGCGATGGCGGCCGTCGTCCTGCGCCGGTTCGGCCGGACGGCCGACCACGTGGCGCGGTTCGTCCGGACGCCGTCGTGCCTGCTGTTCGTCGCGGGGGTCGTCTTCGCGGTCGTCGTGGCGCAGCTGATCGGCTACAAGGAAATCTGGAACAACATCTTCGACGTGGAAATCTGGCAGGAGGCCAAGGCCGCCCACGCGGATCCCGACGGCCACCTCTCGGTCGAGTTCAACATCGCCCGGCACGTGAAGAACACGGTCGAGGAGTCCCTCGAACTGGCCAGCTACCTGATGATTCTCGGATCGGCGGTCCTGCCGCCGCTCCTGCCGCGGGCCCGCGGCGGGGACCGCGGCTAGGCGGCGGCCGCTAGGCCGCGCGGCGGTCGAGGCGGCGGTCGAGCCAGAGCAGCGCGAGCGTCGGCAGGACCGCCGGCACGGCGCGCGCGAGGAAGCGCCCGAACGGGTAGCGCCCGGCGGCGTCCCGGAGGACCGAGAAGTCCGCGAAGGCGGCGTAGACGCCGAGGATGACGAGCAGCAGCGCCGCGCTCGCGGCCCACGCGCCCTTCCACGGCTTGAGCGAGACGGCCTTCGCGTCCGCGAACTCGTGCGGCTCCTTGCGCGGCGCGAGGAAGCGGATGAGCAGCATCGCGTCGAGGATCGCGAGGAAGCACGCCCCCACGAAGTGGTATTCGCCCATCGCGCCCACGACGTCGAGCCCCTCCACGCCCGGCAGCACGAAGTAGCCCGCCGCGAGCGCGGCCACGCCGCCCACGAGCCCGACGAGCGCCGCGCTTTGCGGCGCGCGGCGCGACACGAGCCCCACGAGCACCACCGCGAGGATCGGGATGAAGTAGATCGAGTTCATGTTCTGCAGGTAGCGGAAGATCGAGCCGACGGAGTCGAGCAGCGGCGAGAGCGTCATCGCCGCGAGGGCGATGACGAGGCCGAACCACTTGCCGGCCCGCACGCACGTGAGGTCCGGCGCCTGCGGGCGCAGTTTCTTGTAGATGCCCAGCGAGAAGAGCGTGCAGGTCGAGTTCAGGGCCGAGTTGAAGCTCGAGTGCACGGCGCCGGCCATCACGGCCGCGAAGAAGCCCGCGAGCCACGGCGGGAGCACCGTGCGCACGAGCTCGCCGTAGGCGTTCGATTCGCGCAGCAGGCCCGTGGCGGAGTCGACGACCGCGGGCGAGGACGGCGCGATCGCGCCGTGCTTGAAGAGGAAGAAGGCCATGATGCCGGGCAGCACGAGGTAGAGCGGCCCGATGAGCTTGAGGAGGCCGCACAGGAGCACGCCCTTCTGGCCTTCCTCCAGCGACGAAGCGGCGAGCGTGCGCTGGATGATCTGCTGGTTTGTGCACCAGTAGAAGACGTTGATCAGCACCACGCCCGTGAAGATTTCGAGAAAGGGCGCCTGGCCGCCCTCGGCGCCGATGGAATTGACGTGTTCCGGGATGTCGGCGGCGAGGTTGCGCAGGCCGCGCACGATCGAGCCGCCCTGCGCGGCCGCTTCGCCCGAGAGGTCCACCGCGCCGCACGCCCACAGGCCGAAGAACGTGATCATGAAGCCGCCGACGAGCAGGCCGATGCCGTTGAGGAGGTCCGAGACGACGATCGAGCGCAGGCCGCCGAAGAGCGCGTAGACCGAGCCGATGCACCCGATGATCCAGACCATCATCCAGAGCAGCGCCGTGTCGCTTTCGATCCCGGTCGCGGCGTGCAGGTCGAGGATGCCCATCATGCCCTTGGCGCCGGTGAAGAGGATCATCGGCAGCAGGATGAACATGTAGGCGAGCAGGAAGAGCACGTTGCAGACGAGCTGCGCCTTGGACCCGAAGCGGATGTCGAGCAGCTCGGGAACGGTCGTGATGCCGCTGCGGAGGAACTTCGGCAGGAAGAAGAGCGCCATCAGGATGATCGCGAAGACGCCGACGACCTCCCACATCATCACCGCCAGACCCGTCGTGTAGCCCTGCCCGTTGAGGCCGACGAGCTGCTCGGTGGAGAGGTTCGTGAGCAGGAGCGAGGCGGCGATGAACGGGAACGTGAGCGAACGGCCGGCGAGGAAGAAGCCGTCGTTGGAGCCGGAGTCGCCCCCGCGGCTCTTCCACCAGGTGATGGCGGCCACGAGCGCGGTGAAGAAGACGAAGGAGCCGAGGGTGAGCGCGATGTTCATGGTCGTTTGTCGGGTCGGGTGGTTGCGGGGCGGAAAAGAAACCGCCCCCTCCGTAGTGCCGCCGGTCCTTCAAACCCTGACGAGCTTGAAGTGGGAACGTGGCTCCGGTTTCGGAAGTCCCGGTCGGATGGACCGGGCGGGTCGTCCGCCGTGGCGTCGGCTCCCGTGTGTTGGTGTCGGTGAGGGACCTGGCAATTCGCGAGAGGGGGCAGCAAGGGGGTTTCTGGAGCGGCATTGTAGCAGAAGCGCCCTCCGCCCGCAACCGTTTTCGCTCGCGCCGCGTGGCGGGGTCAGCCGAGGAGCTTCCGGTAGACGGCGAGCGTCTCGCGCGCGCAGCGTTCCCACGTGAACGAAGCGGCGCGGGCGCGGCCGGCCGCGACGCGGGCCGCGCGGGCGGCCGGGTCTTCGCGCAAGAGGCGGAGGGCGGCGCCGGCCCATCCGTCCGCGTCGAAGCCGTGCAGGATTTCCGCCGCGCCGCCGAGCACCTCGGGCAGCGAACCGCCGTCGGACGAGAGCACGGGAGTTCCGCAGGCCATCGCCTCCAGCGGCGGGAACCCGAAGCCCTCGTAGTGCGAGGGAATCGCGAAGAGGGCGGCCGCCGAATAGAGCGCGTCGAGCATGCCGTCGGGGACGTAGCGCACGTAGCGGAAGCGCCCGGGGAGGCGCTTCTCCGCCTCGGCGAAGCGCGCGAAGATCGGCTCGCAGCGCCAGCCCGGCGCGCCGGCCACGACGAGATCCACGCCCTCCGCCGCGAGCTTCTCCCAGACGTCGACGAGGAACGGCAGGTTCTTGCGCGGCTCCACGGTGCCGACGTGCAGCAGGAACGGGCGCGGCAGGCCGAGCGCGGCGCGGACTTCCGCGACGCGGGCCGGCGGCGCGGGGCGGAAGTCCGGCGCGATGCCCAGCGGCGTCGCGTGCACCTTGCCGCGGGCGGCCGGCAGCAGCTCCTCGATTTCGCGCTTCGAGAACTCCGAGTCCGTGAGGATCGCGTCCGCCCGCCCGGCGGCGGGGCCGACGTTGGCGTGCAGGTAGGCGCGGTTGCGCTCCTCGGCGAACGCCGGGAAGCGCTCGAACGACATGTCGTGGATCGACACGGCGACGCGCCCGCGGCGGACGGGCCGGGAGACGAAGTTCGTGAAGTGGAACACGTCCGCCGGTCCGGAGAGCCGGTCGAACGCGGGCCGGCCGAGCTTCGACCACGCCTTCTGCATGAGGGCGCCGGGCAGGAGCCGGAACGCGCGGGCTTCGGCGCCCGGAACGGGATCGGCCGGGGCCTTCCGCCGGAAATCGCAGAAAAAGAGGCGGAGCCGTTCGTCCGGCGCGAGGGCGGGCAGGAGGTTGGCGGCCAGTTGCCGCGTGTAGCGGCCGATGCCGGCGCCTTGGGCGACGGCGGGCTGGTAGTCGAGGCAGAACGTGGTGGCCATCGCGGGGGATTCTACCATGCCGGCGGCGGCGGCGGCAAGCCGCCGCTCCGGGGGCGGTTGCGCGGACGGGGCGCGTTCCGGTAGAATGCCGCGCCGAACATGAGACTTGCAACCGCATCCGAAATCCGCTCCCTCGACGCCGCGGCGCGCGCGGCGGCGTGGCGCGCGCCCGGCGCCCCGCCGGAACGCGCGCTCATGGACCTGGCCGCGCTCGCGCTCGCCGACGCGATCGAGGAAATCGCCGCGCGTTTCGCCGCGCGGCCCGCGGTCTTCGCCGTCTGCGGCAAGGGCGACAACGGCGG
>JAFTHC010000074.1 GCA_017457625.1 Kiritimatiellia bacterium | reverse complement strand
CGGCAGGATGCTCGACGAGCTCGAGGCCCGCGTCAAGGCCGGCCGCCTCTGGTGCGGCTCGGCGATCGACGTGCACCGCTACGCGGCGGCGCGCGACGCGATCCGCTTCACGGACGTGGAGGTTTCGGAGGACGGCCTCGACTTCCGGGTCGAGGGCGACGAGGGCCTGCGGCTCGGCGTGACGGCGCCGCGCCCGACGCTGGTCTGCGCCGTGCCGGCGGACTGGACGCGCGCCCGCGTCCGGAGCGAACTCGTCGTCGACGGAATCAAGGAATTTGCCGACCGGGCCCGGGAGGGGTTCGTGCTTCCCGTCTCCGGCGGCCGTCTCGTCTTCGACCTGCCGCTCGGTTGGATCGGCGTGTCCGTCCGCAAGGCCGAGTAGAGGCGCAACGCGCCGCTACGGCGCTTCGCGCGTCCAGACCTGCATTTCGGCGGGGCCGCGGTTCTGCCAGAGCGCGTAGGGGATCGCGACGAAGCGGCGCCGGCGCGTGCGCGGCGCGGCGGTCGAGTAGAGCGCCGCGCCGGGGCGCGTCGTCTCCAGCGCTTCGCCCGCGATGGCGAGGGTCCCGCGGGGGAGCCCTTTCGCCCTGACGAGTTTGAAGTCCTGCTTCGCCGGGATCGAGAGGCGGTGCAGGCCGGGGCCGTTGTCGACGCTCTCCAGCGCGTAGACGAGCGGGCCGCGCTGCAGCGCGAGGCGCCCGGCGTCGGCCCCGACGTTCGCGTGGGCGCGCAGAACGCGCACCGGCATCGCGAGGTCGAGCGCGACTTCGTCGCCCGGCTTCCACGCGCGCCGGACCGAGACGAAACCGTCCTCCGGCTTCGCGGCGAGGCGCTTGCCGTTGACCGCGAGCGAGAACCGCCCGCACCAGTCGGGAATGCGGAGCGAGAGAGCGAACGGCCGGGGCGGGATTTTCGACGGTTTCGTGACGCCGAGCATGCCCGGGAACCTTGCGGTCCTGAACGCCCCCTCGAACCGGATCTTGATTGCGCCGTCGTAGGGATATCTGCCCGACACGACGATCTTCATGCCGCTTTCGAGCTCGAACTCCGACGCGGCGGGGATGCAGAGGCGGACTTCGTCGGGGCGCCACGCCCAGCACAGTTGCGCGGCCTGCGGCCAGAAGCGGGCGAAGTTCGTGGGGCAGCAGGAGCAGGAGAACCACGACTGGCGCTCGCGGTCGTGGATCGAGTCGGGGCCGGCGGCGAGCGGGTTCTGGTAGAAAAAGCGGTCGCCGGAAAGCGAGATTCCGGACGGGATGCCGTTGTAGAGGGCGCGCTCGACCACGTCCACGTAACGCCCTTCTCCCGTGATTTCGTGCATCCGGCGCGAGAAGAGGGCGAGGCCGATCGAGGCGCAGCTCTCGGCGTAGGCGGTGAGATTCGGGAGCTTCCAGTCGCCCTCGATCGCCTCGGTGGCGTCGACCGACGTGCCGATGCCGCCCGTGACGAGCATCCGGCGCTGCGTGCAGTTCTCCCACATCGCGCGGCATGCCTCGAGCAGGCCCGCGTCGCCGGTGCGGTCCGCCACGTCCGCCATGCCGCAGCACAGGTAGGCCCAGCGCACGGCGTGGCCGACGGCCTCGCGCTGCTCGCGCGGCGGTTCGTGCGCCTGGAGGTAGCGCAGACGCCACGACTGCCAGCCTTCCTTCTTCACGAAGTAGTTCGGCTCGCGGCCGCGCTCGTTCACGAAGTAGGCCGCCAGGTCGAGGTATTTCTTCTCGTCCGTCGCCCACGCCAGGCGGCAGAGCGCCAGCTCGATCTCCTCGTGGCCGGGGTAGCCGCGCTTCTGGCCGGGCTTGCGGCCGAACGTCCGCGCGATCAGGTCCGCGTAGCGGCGCGCCGCGTCGAGGAAGAAGCTCCCGCCCGTCGCCTCGGCGTGCGCGACGGCGGCCTCGATCAGGTGCCCGGCGCAGTAGAGCTCGTGCCAGTCGTGGAGGTTCGAGAAGCGCTTTTCCGGCTCCACGAGCGTGAAGTGCGTGTTGAGGTAGCCGTCCGGCTGCTGCGCGGCGACGATGCGGCGCGCGAGCGAGTCGAGCTTCGCCGCGAGCGCGGGGTCGGGGCGGCGCGCCAGTTCGCGCGCCATGCCCTCGGCGACCTTCGCCACGTCGCTGTCCCAGAAGATGTGGGGGAACCACTTGTCGCCCTTCTTCCATTTCAAGTCGAACGCGTCGAGGCGGTGCGTCTTCTCGCAGAACTCGAGGCAGGCGGGGATCGTCGCGGCGCGGTTCGCCTCGACGCGCGGCGCGAGGACGGGGTCGGCGAGCGAAACGGCGGACGGCGGCGGAACGGCGAAGCGGAACGGGGCGAGGGGTTTTTGTTTCATGGATCGCATTGGAGAAACGCGGCGCGGAAGCCGGAAAGATCATCGAAAGTCCGGATCGGCTTGAACGGAGAGGCGGCGGCGTCCGGGGCGGTCGTCCATGTCGAGAAGGGTGAGCCCGACGCCGGCGGGATCGGAGGTGACCGTGGACATGGCCCGGAAGTCTACCACATCCCCCGCCGCGGGAACAACTCAGCCGCTCGTCCCGCTCCGCAACCGCCGCCGCGCCACCGCCGCGCCGCCGCACCACCGCCGCGCCACCGCCGCGCCACCGCCGCGCCACCGCCGCACCACCACCGCGCCACCGCCGCGCCTCGGACGCGCCGCCGCCACGCCGCTGTCCTAGAATCTTGAGCCGACGACGCGAACCGCCCAGAAAGCCGCCGAGCGCCGACGGAAGGCCGACGAAGTCAACCGAATTCTCATTTTAGTTCTCATTGAAATTTTAAGAATTATGTAGATATGTTGACATAGCGTCCCATTTGGCGTAGAATCGGCGGCGCTTTCAGCCATTCCGTTACCCTCGCCCGCCCTCGCCCACACGCCGCCTACCCATCGCCTACCCGCCGCTCCGCCCACCACTTGCTGTTGCCTGTCCACCGCTTGCTCATCGCTTGCACGTCGCTGTCCGTTGTCTGCCCGCCGTTGTCCCGCAACCCCGCCACGGCCTTGACTCATCCCCTCAACCCCGCCACGAACGATCATGCCTTATGGAACTCTTGAAGGTCTCGGCCTTGCCCGGACGGTGCGGCGCTACCGCTACGAGGTCGATCCGCACAATCCGGACGACGTGGTAAGGCGCGTCTACCACGTCCCGGAATGGGAGGCGCGGCGCGAGGACGCGGCGATCGCCCGCCGG
>JAFTHC010000073.1 GCA_017457625.1 Kiritimatiellia bacterium | reverse complement strand
TCCTTGTCTTCGCCGATTTCGCCGCCGCCGCCGCCGGCGTGGTCGTCGTGGCCGCAGCCGAGCGGGCCGATGGAAAGCGCCGCCGCGCAGAACGCGAGGGCGAAGGAACGGAACGTAGTTTTCATGTCTGGATTTCTACCCGTTTGTCTACCGGCCGGCGGCGAGCCGCTTGGCCAAATGCTCCGGCAGTCCCGCGGCGCGCACGCGCGCCTGGGCCGCTCCGACGTCGTATTCCAGCCGGCGGAAACGGACCAGCCGGTTTCCCGGTTCGTAGACCAGGTAGGACGCGCGCGGATCGGAATCGCGCGGCTGCCCCACCGAACCGGTGTTGACGAAATACTTGCGCCCGAGCACGAGCTGCACGTCGGCGGGCGGGAGGCGGCGCACCGGGCCGAACCCGTGCTGCTCGAAGACGACCGGCACGTGCGTGTGGCCGTGGAAGCAAACCTGCGTGCGCTGGTAGACGAAACTCGGCTCGGCTTCGACCGACTCGAACACGTAGCCCCAGTGTTCCGGCTGGTCGAGCGTGGCGTGGACGACCGTGATGCCCTTCTCGACCTTGATGTAGGGCAGGGAGCGGAGCCATTCGCGGTTTTCGGTCGAGAGCTGGCGGCGCGTCCACGCGACGACCGCGGCGGCGAGCGGGTGGAAATCCTCCAGCGACTCGTCGAAAGCGCAGTAGTGGTCGTGGTTGCCGCAGACCACGACGCCGCCGAGCGCGCGGATTTTTTCGCAGCACTCGTTGGGGCAGGCGTTGTAGCCCACCACGTCGCCCACGCAAATCCAGTCCGTGGCGCCCTGTTCGCGCGCGTCCGCGAGGACGACGTCGAGGGCGTCCAGGTTGGCGTGGACGTCGCCGAGGACGGCGATCTTCTTTTCCATGCGTGGCGGGGTGCGGGAAAGGACGGGCGGAGGGAAACGGCGCCGCGGGGGCGGGGCCTAGACCGAGACGCCGAGCAGTCGCGCGGCGGTGACGAGGTCTTCGGGAACGGTGACCTTGGGGTTGGGCGTGAGGGACTGGACGAGGCGCACGGGCTCGCCGAGGAGCTCCACGGCGGAGGCATCGTCCGTCACGCGCGGGTCCTTGTCGTCCACCGCGGCGACGGCGCGCCGCAGCAGGTCGAAGCGGAACGCCTGCGGGGTCTGCACCGTCCAGATCTTGTCGCGGTCGAGCGAGGCGGAGACGATGCAGCCCTTGTCGACGCGCTTGACGGAGTCGACAAGTTTCGTGGCGGCCACGCCCGAGCCGTTCTTCCTGGCCGAGGCGATGCAATCCTCCACGATCTGGTGCGTGACGCACGGGCGCGCGCCGTCGTGGACGAGAACGACGCGCGTTTCGTCCGGATCGCAGGCCGCCAGGCCGTTGCGCACGGACGCGAGGCGCGTCGTCCCGCCCGGGACGATCTTGCGGACCTTGCGGCACCCGAACATCTGCACGAGGCCCTGCGCGGCGAGCTGCTGCTCGCGCCGCACCACGAGGACGATGTCGTCCACGCCCGCGTGCTGGTCGAGCGTCATGAGCGAGTAGGCGAGGACGGGCTTGGGGCCGAGCGAGAGGAACGCCTTGTCGGCCTTGCCTCCCATGCGTTCGCTCTTTCCGGCGGCGACGATGATCGCGGTTGTCATGGCTTCTCCTTGTTCGCGGGTTCGCGGGTTCGAAAGTTCGCGGGTCCGAAAATCCGCGAGGCCGTCAGGCGGCGGGCTTGCGGAAATCGGGGCGGCGGCCCCGATACCAGGCCAGCGTCACGGGCGAGGCGACGAAGATCGACGAAAGCGTCGACACGGTGACGCCGATCAGCATGCACACGCCGAAGCCGCGGATCGAGCCGGAGCAGAAGACGACGAGCGCGACGACGGGGATGAGGGTCGTGACCGACGTGAGGACGGTGCGCGAGAGCGTGAGGTTCACGCAGCGGTTCACGATCGCCGGGAAGTCGCTCTTCTGGTCGCGCTTGAGCTCCTCGCGGACGCGGTCGAAGAGCACGATCGTGTCGTTCACGCCGTAACCGACGATGGTGAGCATCGCCGCGACGATCGTGAGGTTGAACTGGAAGCCGAGGCAGGAGAACACGCCGAGCGTGACGAGCACGTCGTGCGCCAGCGCGACGATCGCGCCGAGGCCGAAGCCGAACTCGAAGCGGAAGCCGATGTAGACGAGCATCGCCACGACCGCCAGGCCGATCGCCCAGAACGCGGCCGAGCGCATTTCCCTGCCGATCTGCGAGCCGATCGTGTCGTCCGCGTATTGCTTGAAGACCGCGCCGGCGAGCGCGCCGTCCTGCGCGCCGGCGAGCGCGTTCTGCATCACGGTCGAGACGTCGAGCGGCTTGCCCTCCGCGTCCGCCAGGTCCGTGTAGACCGTCTTCACTTCGACGAACGTCGCGCCGTCCTCGCCCGTCTGGATCTGGACGGACGCGTCGTCGATGCCGGCCTTCACGAGCGCCTCGCGCGCCGCGGCGGTGAGCTCCGCCGGGGCGGGCAGGGCCCCGGCGCCTTCGGCCGGGGCGACCGAATACGTGATCGTCTTGCCGCCCGTGAAGTCCACGTCGAAGATGCTCGCCGGGTCCGCGAGGCCGCGCGCCACGGTCGTGCCCACCGTGGCGGCGATGAGGACGACGGCCAGGACGGCGAACTTCCGGAAGTTCTTCACGAACGGGATGTCGATGCCGTCCGGGATGGCCTGCATCATGCCGATCTTCCAGGTCGACGTCTCGGAGACGCACGTCTGGAAGACGATCTTGGTGAGCAGCAGCGCCGTGAACATCGAGGCGATGATGCCCGCCACGAGCGTCACGGCGAAGCCGCGGATCAGGCCCGTGCCGACGACGAACAGGATCGCGCCGGTGATGACCGTGGTGACGTTGCCGTCGAAGATCGCCGAGAAGGCGCGGTCGTAGCCCGCGAGGATCGAGGGATACGCCGGGCGGCCGCGCTTGACCTCCTCGCGGATGCGCTCGTAGATGAGCACGTTCGCGTCCACCGCCATGCCGACGGTGAGCAGGATGCCCGCGATGCCGGGCAGCGTGAGCACGGGCAGGCGCAGGAGCGAGCCGCCGGAGAGCGTCGCGTCGCCCGAAATCTGCGAGAGCAGGCCGGAGGAGGCGACCGCGAAGACCGGCAGCAGCACGAAATTCGTCAGGAGCGCCAGGTCCGCCACGAGGCCGAGGCGGCGGTAGTAGAGCAGCATGAAGAGCAGCACGCCCGCGCAACCGACGAGGATCGCGGTGCGGGCCTCGGCGATCGAGTCCTCGCCGAGCGTCGGGTTCACGAAGCGGCGGCCGAGGAACTTGAGCGGCGCGGGCATCGCGCCGGCGTTGAGGACGTTCTTGAGCTGCGCGGCCTCTTCGAGCGTGAAGCGGCCGGTGATGACGGCGCTGCCGCCGGTGATCGGCTCGTTGAGGACGGGGGCCGAGTAGACCAGGTCGTCCAGCACGATCGCCATCTGGCGGCCTTCGCGCGTCTGGGTCCGGCAGAACTTCGTGGTGATGTCCGCGAACTTCCTGGCGCCCTCGTTGTCGAAGCGCAGCGTCACGGTCATGCCCTTCATCGGGTCGGCCTCGGTGCCGGCGCGCTGGAGCGTGTCGCCGGTGAGGCGGGCTCGGCGCTCCACGAAGATCGGGTAGTAGACCTCGGAGCCCTGCTTGGTCGTCTCCTTCTCGAGCATGAAGACGTAGCCGGCGTCCGGCTGGCCGAAGGAGCGGAGGCGGCGCAGGTCGGGCTCGGGAACGGCGGGGTCGCGCACGTAGCAGCGCCCGCCGAAGCGGTCGCCGAGGCCCTCGGCGACCTTGAAGCCGGCCGGCACGTAGGGGTTCGCCGCGCCGCGGTCGCGGTTCTGGACCGCCCGCTCGAGCAGCTTCTGCGCCTTCTGGCCGGAGAGCGGCGAGACGAGGCGGAAATCGAGGAACGCGATCGACTTGATGAGCTTTTCGGCGCGGTCGCGCTGCTCGTCGGACGCGCCGGGCATCTGCACGTAGATGCGGCCGTTGGAACCCTTCGTGATCACGGGCTCCTCCGTGCCGATCGAGTCGATGCGGTTGCGGATGATCTCGACGGCCGTGTCGTCCGCCGTCGCCATCGCCTCCTTCACGCGCTCGGCGATTTCCTGCTCCGAGGCGCTTTCGGGCATGCGCTCGCGCACCGTCGACTCGAGCTGGTCCTTGTCCAGCTCGACCGTGAAGCTGTAGCCGCCGCGCAGGTCGAGGCCGAGCCGGATCTTGAGTTCGGGCGGCACCGCCAGCCAGAGCGAGCAGATCGCGAAGCCGGCCACGACGAGCCATTTCCACCAAAGTTGGGATTTCATGTTTCGGTTCTCCAGATCAGGCCTTTGCGTCGGGGAGCGGGCGCTCGACGGCGCCGCGGGCGATTTCGACGACCACGCCGTCCGCGACGCGGACGAGGAACGTGCCTTCCTTCTTCACTTCCTCGATCGTGCCGATCATGCCGCCGCAGAAGAGGACGCGGACGCCGGCGCGCAGCGCGTCGATCTGGGCGCGGCGCTCCTTTTCCTTGCGCTGCTGGGGGCGGATCATCACGAAATAGAGGATCGCGAACATCAGCAGCATGATCACCATCGGGCTGCCGAAGGCGCCCGGCTGGGGCTGCGGTTCGCCGGCGTAGGGGGCTGCGGGCTGTTCGGTCGTGGCGGCGGTTTCCGCCGCGGCCGGGGCCGCGGCGAGGACGGCCGCGTCGGCGGCCGGGGCGTTTTCTTGCGGATTCATGCGATGGACAAGGGTCTTGGGTTGCGCGTAATGCGCGCGTAATACTACACTTTTCGCGGCCGGAGCGCAAGCGCTATTGCGCCTCCGGTCCGGCCGGGGCGGGCGGCGCCTCCGGTCCGGCCGTGGGCGGCGGACCGCGGCGGCCGCGGCGGCCGCGCGGGCGGCGCGCCGCCTCGTCGTCGAACTCCGACTCGTCCGGCAGGTCGAATCCCGCCTCGCGGAGCCGGGCGCGGTCTTCGGCGTCCAGGTCGATCGGAAGGGGCGGTCCCTTGTCGTTGATGATGAGATCGAGATTGATTTCGTGGAGGCGGCGTTCGCGCTCTTCGGGCGTGAGCGCGGCCATCTCCTCCTCCGCCTGGCGGCGGCGCTCCTCGCGCTCGGCGCGGCGCTCCTCCCGGCGGCGGCGGGCCTCCTCCATCCGCTCGCGGGCGTCCGTCCTGGCACGCTCCCTGTCCTGCGCGACTTCCCAGTCGGTCTTGGTCCGGATCGCGGAGGGATCGACGGGGTGCCCGCCGGGCTGGCCGTAGCTCGTCACGTCGGCCTGGTTCGTCGTGGCGGGGTTGATCCAGAGCGGCAACTCGGCCGAGCGGCCGTTGCGCTCCAGCGTCGCGGTCCGGTTCTCCAGGTCCACTTCCGTGCACGCGATGTCCTCGAACTTCTGCCCCTCCAGCAGGTAGTAGGAGCGGTTGTCCGACCCGTCGAGGAAGCCGACGGCCGGCACGCCGCGGTAGCGCGAGAGCAGCACGATCTTGATCTTGTCGAGCCCCTCCGGGATGATGTCGGCGGGCGGCTCCGGCACGGGATCGGGCGGGGACTCGTTCTTCGCGTCCTCGAGCTGCTTGAGGCGGTCGAGTTCCTCTTGCGTGGGCGGCGGCGGCCCGAAGGGCGCCTTCTCGGAAATCACGTCGTAGCGCTCGCGCGGCAGGTCGGTCGCCACGAGGGAGGCGGGGCACGACGCGGCCCACGCGGCCCCGGCCAGCGCCAGGGCCGCCCGCGCACCCCGCGCGAAGCCGGACGTGTTGCGTTTCACGACGCCCGCCATGCTAGCACAATCCCCCCGCCGCCGCAAGCGGACGCGCCGCGCCACGAAACGCGTGGACGCGTCGCCCGGATTTTGCTAGCATCCCCGCCCGTCTCCGGACTTTCGAACCTGCGAACTTCCGAATCTGCGAACTTCCGAACCTGCGAACATGAAAAAGCAATCCGCCTACGCCGCCGCCGGCGTCGACATCGACGAAATGGACCGCGGCCTCGCCAAGATCAAGGCCGACGTGAAGAGCACCAAGACGCCCGGCGTCCTTTCGGACATCGGGCGCTTCGGCGGGCTTTTCCGGTCTCCCGGCAAGGACATGATTCTCGTCGGCTCCACGGACGGCGTGGGAACCAAGCTCAAGGTCGCGCACATGGCCGGCGTCCACGACACGGTGGGCGAGGACCTCGTGAACCACTGCGTCAACGACATCCTCACGCAAGGCGCCACGCCGCTCTTTTTCCTCGACTACCTCGGCACGGCGAAACTCGACGCGGACGTCTTCGCCCAAGTCATCGCCGGCTTCTGCCGCGGCTGCCGCCGCAACGGGCTGGCGCTGCTCGGCGGCGAAACGGCCGAGATGCCCGGCCTCTACCCCGCCACGGGCGAATACGACGTGTGCGGCACGATCGTCGGCCAGGTCTCGAAGAAGGACCTCGTCACGGGCGAAACGATCCGCCCGGGCGACGTTCTCGTGGGCCTGCCCTCCACGGGCCTGCAGACCAACGGCTACTCGCTCGCGCGCAAGCTCGTCTTCGAGGTCGCCGAGAAGAAGCTCTCCGATTTCGTTCCCGGCACCAAGACCACGTTCCGGAAAGCGCTGCTGGCCGTCCACGGTTCGTTTCTCAAGCCCGTGCTCGCGCTGCGCAAGGCCGGCGTGAAGATCCACGGCATGGCGCACATCACGGGCGGCGGGCTGGTGGACAACGTTCCCCGCATGCTGCCCGCGGGCGTGGACGCGGTGTTCGATCTGACGGCCTGGAAGGTCCCGCCGATTTTCCGCTTCTTCCGGGACGTCGGCAAGATCGACCCCGAGGAAATGTATCGCGTCTTCAACATGGGCGTCGGCTACGTGCTCGACGTCCGCCCGAAGGACCTCGAGAAGACGCTCCGCGTCCTCAAGGCCGCCAAGGCGCGGCCTCTCGTCGTCGGCCGCATCGCCCCCGGCTCCCGCAAGACGCGGCTCCTCGGCCTCGACAAGGTCTTCCAGCCCGGCGCGCGCGGCGCCCCGTGCGGCCGCCGCTCCTAGAGCAGCGTGGCGTAGCCGGCGGCGTCCATGCCGTCCGCGACGGCGGCGAGGAGGTTTTCCTCCGCTTCGAGGATTTCGCCGTCCGCGAGGACCGTCTTTTCGCAGGCGTCCATGACGCCCTGCTTGGCGCCGGGCGGGAGCGTGCGCAGGACGTCGAGCGCGCCCTCGAAGGACTTGAAGGAGACGGCCGCCGCGTCGAACGCGGGCATCGCGCCGCCGCGCGGCAGGACGCCGGTCGGGACCGCCGCCGCGCCGGCCGCGTAGGCCGCGGCCTGCGCGGCCGGGTCGTCGGAGGAGAAGCGCGCGAGCATGGCGAGGACCGAGGCCGCCGCCGCGGTCGCCGCGGCTCGACCCGGGACCGCCGCGCGCGCCCGCGGGGGCAGGAGCCGGTTGCGGAAGACGTGCACGAGCGCCATCTCGAACGGCGTCACGGCGCCGTCCGCGCGCACCAGCGCGTCGAGAAGCGCGACGAGCCGCCCGCACTCGGCCCGCGACCGGTCGCGCAGCGCGCTCACGGCGATCTCGCAGGCCGCCCGGCGCGAGCGCATGTCGAGCGGCTCCAGTTTGTCCGCCCACGCGAGCGCCGCGTTCGCGAGCGCCCCGCCGGGCGCCGCCTCGTCGATCGCCGCGGTCTGCGCGGCGCGCACGTCGGCGTCCGAAAGGTCCATCAGCATCCCGAGCAGCACCGCCGGCGCCGTGGCGGGGTCGCGCAGGGCGGGATCGCGGAAGACCGGCCAGGGCAGAGCCTGGCCGTCAGGACTCTTCGCGGCCTCTGCGTTCTCTGCGTTCTCTGCGTTCTCTGCGTTCTCTGCGTTCTCTGCGTTCTCTGCGTTCTCTGCGTGAGATACAACATCCGCGTTCTCTGCGTGAGATACAACATCCGCGGACTCCGCGTGAGATTCGCGCCGCAGCACCCCGCGTGCGAGGCCGCCCAGGAACACGCCGCGCAGCAGCGTGTCTTCCTCTTCGTCGCGCTCTTCGTCCGCCGGCCCCGCGCGGCGCAGCGCCGCGCGGCGCTGCAGGGCGCGGCGCGTTTCGGCGTAGTCGCCGTCGAAGGACGGATCGTAGCGGCGGATGCGGTCGAGGAGCGGCGGGTGCGTGGCGAAGAGGCCCGAGAAGCCGGCCGCGAAGAACATGTGCGAGATTTCGGCGGCCTTCGGGTTCGAGACGGCGGACCCCTGCGCCGTGGCGCCGATGACCTTGAGCGCGGCGGCCATGCCGTGCGGATTGCGCGTGAACTGCACGCTCGATGCGTCCGCGAGCCATTCGCGCTGGCGCGAGATGGTCGACTGGAGCAGGCGGCCGAAAAAGACGCCGACCGCGCCGACGAGCCACACGGCCAGGCCGATCGCGAGAAGCCCGAGCCCGATCCCGAGCGTGGAGCTGTCGTCCTTGGAGCGGCGCGGGCGCGACGTCCGCGCGATCTCCCAGCCGAGCTGCGCGACGACGCGACCGAGCACCGCGATGCAGATGATGCCGAAGATGGTGGCGATCAGGCGGACGTTGAGCCGCATGTCGCCGTTGAGGATGTGCGAGAACTCGTGGCCGACGACGGACTGCAGCTCCTCGCGGTTGAAGCGCTCCAGCGCGCCGGCGGTCACGGTGACCGACGCGTCCGACGGCGAGTAGCCCGCCGCGAAGGCGTTCACGCCCTTTTCGCCGTCGAGCACGTAGACCGACGGGATGGCGACGCGCGAGGCGATCGCCATCTCCTCGACGACGTTGAGGAGCCGCCGCTCGGCCGGGTCCTTCGTGTTGGCGCGGACGCGGCGCGCGCCGAGCGACTCGGCCACCGCCGGACCGCCGGCGGAGAGCTGCACGGTCTTGCACAGCGTCGCCACGCCGACGATGCCGCCCACGATCCCCACGACCCAGAGCAGCAGCTGCGGCTGCCAGAGGATCGCGCGCTGCGCCCGGGGCGACACGTAGCCGTTCGTCGTCTTCATCCCCCACATCGCCCCGACGGGGACGAAGTAGAAGACCGCGACGATGCAGCACAGGCACAGCGCGTAGAGCAGGACGAGCCATTTCGTCCGCTTGCGCGCCTGTTCCTGGTACTGGAGGAAGGATGGCACCTAGAAGCTCACCTTCGGCGCTTCGCGCATTTCGGGCGTTTCGACCTCGAGGAGCTTGGCCTCCGCGAAGCCGAACGCGCCGGCGAGCAGGACCGCCGGGAAGACGGCGCGCGTGTTGTTGTAGTCCGTGACCGCGTCGTTGTAGGCCTGGCGCGCGAACGAGACCTTGTTCTCGGTCGTGGTGAGCTCCTCCTGGAGCGCCATGAAGTTCTGGTTGGCCTTGAGCTCGGGGTAGCGCTCGACCGTGACGAGCAGGCGCGAGAGGGCGCCGCCGAGCGCGGCTTCGGAAGAGGCCAGGCGCGCCATCGCGTCCGGGTCGCCGGCGGCCTTCGCGGCGGCCTCGGCGGCCGTGGCGGCGACGTTGCGCGCCTTGATGACCGCTTCGAGCGTCTCGCGCTCGTGTTTGGCGTAGCCCTTGACCGTCTCCACGAGGTTCGGGATCAGGTCGTAGCGGCGCTTGAGCTGCACGTCGATCTGCGCGAACGCGTTCTTGTAGGCGTTGCGCTTGCGGGTGAGCCCGTTGAAGACGCCGATCGCCCAGAAGGCGAGGACGGCGACGACGATCAGGACGATCGCCCAGGCGGGGAAGGACGCGGACTGCGCCGCGTTTTCGGCTTGTGCGAGGAGCGTGTGCATGGTTGGGTTCGCTGGTTGGTTGGTTTGTTTTCGGAAAAAAGCGGACGCGCTCACGCGTCGGGAAAGAGCGAGCGCAGGTGCGCGAGGCCGCGCGCGACGTCCCCGGCGGGCAGGCCGTGGCGGGGTTCGAAGACGAGCGGGACGTCCCCCGCGACGAACGGCGCGAGGAGCCGGAAGTCGACGAGGCCGCCGGGCGGCATGCCGTGGTCCTGCAGCGGCGGGAAGACGTCGTGCAGGTGCATCCCGCCGATGCGGTCCCGGAGGCGCTTGAGGAGCATGCCCTGGTGCACGAGCCCGAGCTCGTGGCGGATCTGCCCGTGGCCCCAGTCGTGCCAGTAGCGCAGGGGCGAGCCCTCGTATTCGCGCAGCAGCGCGAACGTCTCCGGCTCGTTGGGGATCGCGTCGCCGGTCGGGAGGTTCTCGAGGCAGAGCTTCACGCCGAGCTTTTCGAACTCGGGCAGCAGCAGGTCGAGCGAGGCGCGCAGCGTCTCGAGGCCCTTGGCGGCCTTGCGTTCGCGCTTCATCTGGAACTTCAGGAGCGCCTTCTCGTATTTGGGCGTGCGGCGCAGGCCGTCCTCGACCATGTGCTGGAGGCGGCGCGCGGCGCGGAACACCGGCGCGCGGCCGGCGTGCAGGACCATCGCGGGGGCGCCCATCTCGGCGGCGAAACGGGCCGTCTCCAGCGCCGCCTCGATCCCGCGGCGGCGGCCCTTGAAGTCCTTGCGGTCGCAGAGCGAGAACGGCTCCGGGTCGGGGCGGACGCCGGGCAGCGGGAACGGACAGAACGCGTGGACGGACGACACGCGGAACCCGCCGGCGCGGACGCGGCGCCGCACCGCGTCGGCCTGGCCGTGGGTGAGCGCGTAGCCGAGCTCCACCTGGTCGAACCCGAGCGACGCGATCTCGTCGAGCATCGCGTCGCCGTCCTCGCGCTCGCGCGAGTTCCAATTCGTGGAAAGAGAAAAGCGCATCGTGGATGTCTTTGTCGTTGAATCAATCCGTCAATCGCGTGGAGTCGTTAAACGCGGAAGAACGGAACGGGAAATGACTATACCCAAGACGAGGGCCGGAGTCCAGAGCAATCTTGGGAGCGCCGTGGAAACATGCCAGTCATAGTCGAATGCCCGGCTATACGAAAAGATGAAGGAAAAACAGACCGTGCAAAGGAGAGAAAAGAACAACGCGGCAACAATGCCTCGGAGATGGTCGCCGGAAAGCTTTCGACGCAATGTCGGAACAAAAACGGCAATCGCCGACAACAACCCAACAGGATAGACGAATGCATAGTGATAAGGTTCGCAAAACGACAACCGAAAAGCCTCGACAAAGGCAAACCATCCTTGGAAGCCGTCGGGATGCAGAAGCGGTGCAAAATCGTTGAAGGATCCGCCTGAAAGACGAACGGCGACATGCCACGCAACCGGCAACGAGATTCCGGCAAGCAAAGAAAGAAAAGACGATTTCCGATGACAGCCGCCCGCGAACACCAACGCGAACCAAGCAACTCCAGCAAAAACCAAGCCCTCCGTTTTGAACCATCCCGCCGATCCCAGAAGGAACCACCCGAAGAAATCGTCCCGCGAGCCGGACCGCGCAATCCGCCGCCATCCCGCGACGACGCACAACGCCATGAAAGATTCAGGATATAGCTGCGACCCCATTTTGAGGACGAGAGGGTGGAGAAACAAAGACAAGAGCCAGAAACGGACGATCCATCCCCGCAAAGACGAATCCTCGACGTCCTTCGCCGCCGAAGCGAACGTCAGGGCCATTGCAACGCATCCCGTCAATTGGACCAGCCAGTCTCCGCAACCGCCCGAAAAAGCAAAGCAGGACAAAACGACGGCCGCCGGACCGGGGGGATAGGCGGGTTCCGCCAAACGCCAAGCCGGATCCGTGAAATACCCGTCCGGAAATCCGCCGGCGAGATACCACAGTTTGGCCTTGCCCCCGACGACGGCCAGTCCATTCGGAGGAAGCAGCAAGTGGGAAAGGGCTAAAAACGAGAGGAAAAGGAACAACGCAAGAGCCAAACAGCCAACTGCGAGATTTCGTTGTTCGGTGCAAGGTCGTATTGTCCGGAAAAAACGGAAAACGACAACCATTGCCACAACGACCGCAAAAACGACAAAACCGCGGCTCGTCGGAAAACCCGCGATGGGCGGAATCGACATGAGGACGGAAAACAGCCACAAAGAAACGGCCGAACCGGCGCAACCTGCAATTCGCAATCCCAGTGCCATCACAATCAAAACCGGAATCAGTCCGACCGCTTCGCGAAACACCCCGACAGACCGTCGCGATCCGGTCATTTCGGTAGGAACGTCTTTTCGAATCCACAAGCCGCGATATCCGGTCGAACCGACTTTCGAAAACGAATCGCCATTCAAACCGGCCTTGCTCCATTTCGGTTGGACGTTTCCGCCGTCGGCGGCCAGAACGGCCTCCGCGTCGCCAATCTCCCCAACGGCACCGAAGCGGACCGGTAGGGGGCAACGATTCCAAAACGCCAATTGGGCGCGAGCCCGGTCTACGGCATGCATTCCGGATGAATCGGAACGCAAAACGAACAAAGACGACTTGTCCGGCATCTTCGCCGCCAACAGGCTTTCGATCCGGTCGTCGTATCCCGCGACCGGTCCGGGCGAAGAAACGCCGGCACGGGAGAACCGACCCAAGGCCCATGCGGATTCTTTCAGCAAGCCCGGAAGGAGAAAGAACAACGACGCTACGGAAAGGGTCAGGACTATCGACGCCCCAAGGCGGACACGCGACACCATCGCTTCACTCCACGGCGATTTCACGAATCGTCAAGATTTCCGGACTCCTCGGCTCCGGCAACACTTTCAGGAACCGGACGGGGGACCGTTGCTCGAAACGGCAGTTGCCGGAAGAGCGGGAAAACGAACCGCCCCGGAACCAGAACTTCCCGTCCGACGAAACTTCCACGCGACCGGACGACAACCGGCCGCGCCCATCCGCATTGCCCGACTCGACGCAGACCGTTCCCTTGACCGGCCGGTCGAATTCCACTTGGAACCAATCTCCTTTTCCAACGGGCTCCGAAGAAACGAACGCCGTTCCTTCGAGGCCGTCCACGGCCCGGTCCGGGCCCGACCGTTCGTCCCGGGGGGGGATGCTGGACGAACAAATGCCGACGGGCTTCGTCTCAGCGGGCGCCGGTTCGCTCCGGACCGGACGCGGCCCGGCAACGGACGTTTCGTTCACGGGGCGGCCGTCCGCCGTTTTCGAGAACATCCAGTCCCAGACGGACGGCTCCCGCCAAGCGGCATCCCAGGCGTTGTGCCCCGTGGCGGGATACACGCCGCGCCGGAAATCCCCGCCGAAGCCCCGTACCCGTTTTTCAAGCTTGTCCAAGCCTTCCTGATGATAGGCGGACGAATACTCGCTTTCGTTGTAGAGAAGATAATAGTTTCCGGGCGCGTTCGTCGGTATCTTCTGCTCGAACTGGAACGCGGCCACGGGAACCGCGGCCGCGAAACGGCCGGGGAACTGGCTGCAGAGTTCAAACGCCGCGGCCCCTCCATAGGAGAGCCCCGTCACGTAGAGCCGGTTCGTGTCCACGGTTTCCGGTCCCAGTTGGCGGATCGCGGCATACATCGCGTCGCAGACCAGATCGGCGGGCTCGCTCGTCCATCCAGATTGGGCGCAACGGAACACCGACCCTTCCGGCAGCATGGGGGCGAACAGCACGCACGGATGCCGCTTCTGGAACTCGGGAGACGTCACGATCTGGAACGCGGTCGGCTGCCGGAACTGCTTCTCCAAGTCCGTCCCGTGCTCGCCGTTTCCGCCCAGATACAGAACAAGAGGAAGATTCCGTTTCGGCCTTGGGGGCACGAACAGGAGAAACGGGATGTCTTGCGAAGGACAACGGGATGCGTTGAAGGAATACCCGTGCGGAAGATCCCGGTTTCGATGAAAGCAACATGCTTGAAGCCCGTATCGGTCGAGAGAAGCCCGAAGCGCGTTGGAAGCGGAGATGGTTTCCATTGTTCCCGGGAAACCGAACCCGGGCCGGCAAGTTCCGCGAATTGTCAATTCCAAATGGTTTGAGGCGCCCGCAAGGATGGGGAAAAGAGCCGCAATCGTTACGCTTGTTAAGGTCCGAGACATGGTCTGTCGTTTCTCCGGAACTAACGGATTGGACTGTCCACTATCCAGATTTTGTCGACCAACCGGATGCTTTCACTTGGCAATGAAAGAGACTTCAAAACAGATAGAATCCGAGTTTTCACGGAATCGTTGTTTTTGATGTTTTCAATATACAATGCGCAAACGGCATGGCACAGAACCAATGCCAGAACCGTTCGTTTCATGGAAATGGGTTTCATCGTTGCATTGCCTTAAGGGGATGGGTTGTCATGTGGATGGATCAGCCTTAACTCGCCAACCGCAAAATGTGCGACCGAACTAATGTCGGCCCCGCTCCGCCATTGGATTCAAAACCGACGATCCGTTTTTCTTCGATGTCGATGCAAATTGCATGGACGATCCCCGAAACGGGGTCTTCATGCAAGTCGCGGTTCGTTGTCGTATATCCGGCGGGAGCATTTCCCGGAGAAGGGGTTATTTTGTTGAGGTCTCTTCGTAATCACCGATGACCTAGATGGTCAGAGGAACCGAGCTTAATTGGAATTATGGCAATTCAATTGATTCCGAGATGATTCGTTCATAACGTCTAACTGTTTCCGGGTCCTCCGGTGGATGTTGTTTTCGATCCGACACCAGAATCCAGATTCGAGAATCAGGATTAAAAACAAGACCATATGAATCAAGGTAAATTGCCATCCGGGAAAAGGCAAGCAACGTTTCTGCCGATGTATCGAACATGATGTTCGGACTGCTTGCTAGAAGCTGCTTTTCATGCGCTTTTTGAGCGTCCACACGAAGCTGCAATTCGTTTACTTGCGAGATCTTGAACGAAACAGTTTCGTTTGTTGCCAGTCCATTTCGGGCTTTAAGTCTTAAGTCCAGCCACGTTCCATCGACGATTCGTGGAACCGAGCGAGACTCATGAAGCAGCCGGATCGCTTGCATTGCGTTGGTGTCTCCGCCGATTCCACCATTTTCCCTGGTGGTCCGATCAAGCACGGAAAGCGCTACGGCCCGATTTGACGAACAAACGACATGAAAACCATTTGTTTCTTGTAAATCGAAACCAAGTTCGTCAAGCATGCGAAAAGATGTTCCTCGCGTGGCTTCGGGTTGTTTTGAAAGCTGTTTAAATAACTGTCTTGCTTTGGCAAAACGAGGTTTGATGTCAGCGATATTTTTGTCTGCGGATTCTGCATAACCCGATGCAAGCGCCACCAACAACGCACACAGCATGACTCCGATGCGATACTTTTTCATGATGCCTCCATGTTAGTCAATTATTGTTTTCAAACGAGCCGATTTCCAATAATCCAGATTCTGGGTTCTGAATGACACGAACCTTAAACGCCCAAAACAATGTCGGAGAAAACGGAGAGGCAGAAATCGTCATGTTGCGAGTGCCTTCGGTAGGTATTTGTTTGCGACAAAACAACTTTGTCTCAAAAGACAGATTAACAACTGTTCCCTGCCGGCAATCGTAGATAGTCGGATTGTCGCCGCTCGCCCAAACCCCGGGGCCAAGCCCATATAATCCCGATGGCGACTCGCTTGAAGAGCCGTAGATTGGGTTTGTATCCGGAGAATCAATCATGTGGTCGAGATTGTTCAATGGAATCAATTCTCCGAATGACATGGCTTGACAGAGATTTCCAGGAGCCGTTTGGACGTTTCCGGAAACCCATTGGACAAATGCGAAATGCTCTGCACAACTTGCGGATGATGGTTCAGGTTTAAAAAGAAAAAACACTGTCCGAGAACATGTTGTTCCTTCTATCTTCGGAGATTCAATTTTTATTTTCAAATCTCTGGGGATGCAGATGGTGATTGTCAGTGAATCAAAGCAATCTGGACAATCCTTCGAAACCGCTTTAATGGTAGCATTTCCTCCGTGTTGAACAGAAGATATTGTTCCGTCCGACGACAACGAAAAGCCTCCTCCTGTCGAATCATTGACAATACTCCATGTATAACCTGAGGGGCTATGACTCTCAGCTTCGGAAATATAAATCTCAAGGTTCGAGAGACACTTTTCGCATCCCAAAATTGTCTCTTGAGAAAACTTGACAGAAATCACATCCACGATACACGTGTCGTAGATCTCCTGATTTTCGGAGAACGCGGCCTTGACGATGTGCCGGCCGACTGGAAGATCGGAAGGAATCGGACACTCTCGTCCCGTCCCGGAAATGCCGCCGCAGGTTTCGCAGCTCCATTCAACGTCCCAGTTCGGGCAATCCTTGTCGCCAGATTCGCCAAAACTACTGTAGGAACTATCCGCGGTCAAATGAAGCGTTGCCGCCGTGTTGTTCCAAGGGACCGCAATCCGTTCTTCTTTGATGTCGATGCAAATTGCATGGACGATTCCCGAGACGGGGTCTTCGTGCGAGCCGCGGTTCGTTGCCGTGTATCCGGCCGGAGCACTTCCCCGGAGGGGGACGTGTTTTGCGGAGGTCACTTCGTAATCGCCGATGCCCCGGATTGTCAGAGGAACCGCTTCGCCTTCGCGAAGCGGCGTCTTCGTGGCGACCACGAAATCGTCCCCGACGAGGACGATTTTGTGGACGCGCGGAGAATCAGAGGAAACGGAAACGAGACCGTTGTCGGCCGAAATTGCGGACGCAAACCCGGAGAGCAGCATCAGCCAGGAAAAGAGGAATCGGGAAAGCGGCGTTTGCATGGCGAAGTCAGGAGCGGGAGGCGGAAGAGCCGCCGGCCAGGCGCGAGAGCTGCGACTCGAGGCGGAGGTCCTCGTTGCGCTCGACGAGAGCGTCGAGGAGCTCGTCGAGCAGGCCCTCCATGATGCGGTCGAGGGAGTAGAGCGTGAGGTTGATGCGGTGGTCGGTGAGGCGGTTCTGCGGGAAGTTGTAGGTGCGGATGCGCTCGGAGCGGTCGCCGGAGCCGACCATCATCTTGCGCTCGGCGCCCATCTTGGCCTCCTCGGCCTCGCGCTGCGCGGCGAGGATCTTGGAGCGCAGCACCGACATGCACTTCTCCTTGTTCTGGTGCTGCGAGCGCTCCTCGTCGCTCTGCACGACGATGCCGGTCGGCAGGTGCGTGATGCGGACGGCCGAGTCGGTCTTGTTCACGTGCTGTCCGCCGGCGCCGCCGGAGCGGTAGGTGTCGATGCGGAGGTCCTCGTTGCGGATCACCAGGTCGTCCTCCTCCTCGGCCTCGGGGAACGCGGCCACGGTGGCGGCGGAGGTGTGGATGCGGCCCTGTGCCTCCGTTTCGGGGACGCGCTGGACGCGGTGCCCGCCGCCTTCGTAGCGCAGGCGGTAGTAGGCGCCGTCCCCCTCGACGCGGAAGGAGATTTCCTTGTAGCCGCCGAGTTCGGAGGGCGCGTTGGAGAGGACCTGGACCTTCCAGCCGCGCGTTTCGCAGTAGCGCGAATACATGCGGAAGAGGTCGCCCGCGAAGAGCGCGGCCTCGTCGCCGCCCGTGCCGGCGCGGATCTCGAGGAGCGCGTTGCGGTGCTCGTCCGGATCGGGGGGCAGGAGCGCGAGCGAAAGCGCCTTCTCGGCGGCGGGGAGCGCCGCCTCGGCTTCGGCCAGCTCGGCCTGCGCCAGCTCGCGCATCTCCGCGTCCGTGGCGGGGTCTTCGACCATCGCGCGGTCGCCCTCGGCCGTGTCGAGCAGGCGGAAATACGCGCCCGCGCGGTCCTGCAACTTGCGCAGCGACGCGTGCTCGCGCACGAGATCGCGGTATTTCCTCTGGTCGGCCGCGGTGTCGGGGGCGGCGAGCAGGTCCTCCACGACGCGGAGGCGTTCCAGGAGCTTTTCGACGGCGGCTTTTTCGATCATGGCGGCGCTGGTGGGTTCGTGACGGGGTCCCATTCTACCACAGCCGTCCGGCCAAGTCCACGCCCGCGGGACGCTCCGGCCCGAAGCGGAGTGTTGTCCGGAACAAGCGGAAGCGCGATCCCGGAAAGCTGCTCTGCGCCACGGGCCGGCGCCCCCCCCGGGCCGGGGGAGGCGCGGGACTAGAGACCCATGTCGGCGCGGACCTTGCGGAAGCGTTCGGCCGCTTCGCGCAGGAGCGACTCGGTGGTCTCCCAGTCGATGCAGGGGTCGGTCACGGAGACGCCCGGCTGCAGGCCGCCGCGGCCGGGGCGCACGGGCTGGTTGCCCCAGCCGAGGTAGCTTTCGAGCATGAAGCCGACGATCGAAGAATTGCCGTTCTCGATCTGCGCCAGCACGTCGCGCAGCACGTCGCCCTGGCGGGCCGGATCGTAGTGGGAGTTGCCGTGGGAGCAGTCCACGAGGATGCGCTGGGGCTGGCCGGCGCGCTCGAGCTCCTCTTCGGCGCGCGTGACGGACGCGGCGCCGTAGTTGCTGTGTTCGGCCGAGCCGCGCAGCACGAGGTGCGCGTAGGCGTTGCCGCAGGTGTGGAAGACGGAGAGCCGGCCGTCGTCCGCCAGGCCGAGATAGTCGTGGGGGCGCGAAGCGGCGCGGATCGCCTCGGCGGCGGTGCGGACGCCGTCCTCGTGGCGGCCGTTCTTGAAGCCGACCGGCACCGGCAGGCCGCTCGCGATCATGCGGTGGGCGTTGGATTCGCTCGCGCGCTGGCCGATCGCCATCCACGAAAACATGTCCCCGAGATAGGCGGGGAGCACCGGGTCGAGCGCCTCGGTGCCGGCCGGCAGCTCCATGCGCACGAGGTGGTGCAGGAACTTGCGCGAGGCCTTGAGGCCGTCCTCGACGCGGAAATTGCCGTCCAGGTGCGGATCGGTGAGGAAGCCGCTCCACTCCGAGGCGCCGCGCGGCTTTTCGAAGTAGACGCGCATCACGACGAAAAGCGAATCGGAGAGCTCGTGGGCGAGCGCGGAAAGGCGGCGCGCGTAGTCGTCCGCGCCGACGACGTCGTGGATCGAGCAGGGGCCGACGACGGCGAGCAGGCGCGCGTCCGTGCCGTCGAGGATCCCGCGGATGGTGGCGCGGAACGACGCCACGAGCTTTTCCTGCTGGGGCAGCAGCGGGTCGAACTTCTTGAGCTCCGCCGGCGAAAGCAGCGGATCGACCGACCGGACGAGGTTGTTGGGATTGAAGGGGGCGGCCACGTCACTTCCTCCGGGGGTGCGCGCCCGACCAGATGACGCCGAGCCCGAAGAGCGTGAGGTCGGGTTCGACGGAACACGGGATGCCGGACTCCTCGAGCGCCCAGGCGGCGTAGCCGCCGGTGGCGCAGAAGACGGTCCTTTCGCCGGTGCGGCGGCGGATGAAGTCCGCCATCTCGCGCACCATGCCGCGGTAGGCGACGCGGGCGCCCAGCTGCATCGCGTGGACCGTGCTGTCGCCCCACGACGGGGAGCCCGCGCGCAGGTCGATCGCGGGCAGCTGCGCGGTCTTCTCGTGCAGGTAGCCGCCCATGACCGGCAGGCCCGGCGCGATGAGGCCGCCGACGTAGGCGCCGCGGGCGTCCACCACGTCGAACGTGAGCGCGGTGCCGAAATCGGCGACCGCGACGGGGAAGCCGTGGCGCGCGGCGGCGCCGGCGGCGTCGCAGAGGCGGTCGGCGCCGATCTGGCGCGGGTGCGGGTAGTCCACGGCGATCGGCAGCGGCGTCTCGTGCGAGAGGATTTCGAGCTTGAGGCCGTAGAGGCGCCGCAGATACCAGGACCAGTGGGCGTTCACGGACGGGACGACGCTCGCGAGCGCGGCGGCGCCGGCGGTGCGCGCCCCGGCGCGGTCGAGGGCGCGGGCCACGTCGTCCGGAGAAGCGGAGAGCCCGCCGCGCACCGCCGAAACGGCGGTCACGCGGCGGCCGTCCCAGCGGCCGATCGACGTGGAGGTGTTGCCCACGTCGATCACGACGCAGGCGCGGCGGGACGCGGTCCGGGCGGTTGCAGGCGGCATGGCGCGGCAGTATACACGAGGCGCGCGGCCCTTTCAAGCGCGGGAAATCCGGTTGACGGGCCGCGGGGTTTCCTGTATCATCGCGCACCGATTTCCCGCACGGACCCGGGCGCCCCGCAGGCCCCGCGCGCCGAGCCGGACACAACGACAAGGAACGAACCATGCCCTACACCGCCTCCGACCTGCGCAAAGGTCTCAAGATCATGTTCGAGGGGCAACCCTACAACATCACCGAATACAACTTCACGAAGCCCGGCAAGGGGCAGTCGATCTACACCTGCCGCCTCAAGCACATGCTCACGGGCAACACGTTCGTGAAGAACTTCCGCGAAAACGACGTCTTCGACGCGCCGGACCTGGAGGAGAAGACCGTCAACTACTCCTACCCGGACGGCGACAACTTCGTGTTTCTCGACGCGGACAGCGAGCAGATCTTCGTCGGCCCCGACGTGATCGGCGAGAAGAAGTATTTCCTCGACGACGACATGGAGTGCCGCCTGCTCTTCCTCGACGGCAACCCCGTGGACATCACGCTGCCGACGTGGATCGAGCGCACGGTCACGAGCTGCGGCGCGGGCGCCAAGGGCAACACCGCCGCCGGCAACGCCACGAAGGACGCCGAGGTCGAGGGCGGCTACACGCTCAAGGTCCCGCTCTTCGTGGAAGAAGGCGACCTGATCCGCATCGACACGCGCACCGGCGAATACGCCGACCGCGTGAAGCGCTAGGGGCGGCGGCATGCCCGCCCCCGGCGGACAGCGGCGGGCCCGGGGCCCGCGTCCGTGGCGGACGGCGGCCGCGCTCGCGGCCGCCGCGCTCCTGCCGCTCGGCGCCGCCGCGCTCGGCCCGCACGAGGTGGCGCTCGTGGTGAACGACGCCTCGATGGAGTCCATCCTCCTGGCGCAGGCCTACGCGCGCGTCCGCGCCGTGCCGGAGTGCAACGTCGTCCGCGTGTCGCTGCCGATGCCGGAGGACGGTTCCCAGCCCGTCGCGATGACGCGGGCGGACTTCGAGGAAAAGGTGTTCCGCCCCGTGCAGCGCGAGCTGGACGCGCGCGGCCTCTCCACGCAGATCCTCGCGTGGGTCTATTCGTGCGGCTTCCCGACGCGCGTGGCGGCGGACGAAAAGGGTCTCGCCTCGCCCGGCACGAAGGACCTCTCGGTCACGGGCGCCACGTTCGTGCGCTGCGTCTGGCCTTCCGAGCGCGACGTCGAGCGCGGCCTCTACGTCTCCCCTCTTTTCGCCGGTCCCTCCGAGCCCGGCGAAACGCCCGCGCCGGCGCAGTCCTTCGACCAGGCGCGCAACGCGATGCTGGAGGACATGCCCCTTCCGGCTTCGATGCTCGCCTGGACCGGCCCGCGCGGCATCGGGCTGGACGACGCGATCGCCGCGCTGGAGCGCTCGGCGCGCGGCGACTGCGATCGGCCCGAGGGAACCGTGTGGTTCGCCGTCTCCGGCGACGTGCGCTCGGTCTGCCGCGACTGGCAGTTCGCGGCGGCGGCCGCGGCGGTGGACGCACACGACGTGGCGCGCGCCGTCGTCGCCTCGAACACGCCGCCCGCCACGACCGGCCCGCTCCTGGGCTGCATGGCCGGCGCGGCCGACGTGCGCATCCCGAAAAAGTTCGTGCCCGGTTCCTTCGCCGAACACCTCACGAGCCACGCCGCCACGTTCGACCGGCCCAAGCAGACCAAGGCCGTCAAGTGGATGCTCGGCGGCGCCGGCTTCACTTCCGGCACGGTCGCCGAGCCCTACGCGCTCTGGCAGAAGTTCCCGAACGCGTGGATTTTCCCGCGCATGCTCGACGGCCTGACCGCGATGGAGGCCTGGTACCAGAGCGTGCGCTGCCCGCTGCAGCAGGTCCCCTTCGGCGACCCGCTCGCCAAGCCGTGGGCGCCCGACATCGAGCCGACCGTCGAAGGGCCCGGCGAGGACACGCTCCGCGGCGTCGTGGAGTTCCGCGCCTCGCTGCCCGGCAAGAACGCCCGCAAGATGCCGCGCTTCACGTGGCTCGTGGACGGCCGGACCGCCGGCTCGGGCAGCGTGTTCAAGTGGAACACGGCCCGGTGGGAGGACGGCCCGCACGCCGTGCGCGCCGTGGTGCGCGACGAGCGCGGCGGCATCCGCCACCAGGGCTTCTTCGAAATCGCCTACTTCGTGGACAACGGAGGCGCGCCGTGATCCCCGGCTTCCGCGACGTGCTTCCCGCCGCGGCGCCCCTCGCCCGCCGCGCGCTCCGCGCCGCGCCCGCCTTCGCCGCCGGCGCGGCCGCCGCCGTGCTGCTCCTCGCCCTCGCCGGCGCCTTTTCGCCGACCGGCCCCGCCCTCTACGCCCGCGACGCGGACGGGCGGCTCGCGGCCGACGCCTTCCGCAAGGCGCGCGCGGCCCTCTCCGCCGGGGACGCGGACGCGGCCGGCGCGCTCTACCGCGACCTGGCCGTGGCCCAGCCGCTCAATCCCGCCGCGCGCCTGATGCTGGGCATCCACCTGCAGGACCTCGCCCGCGATCCCTTCGGCGCGATCGCCGAATACGAGGCGTTTCTCCGCCTCGCGCCCGAAAGCGAAAAGGCGCCGCTCGTCCGCGAACGGACGCGCGCCTGCGAGCTCGAAATCGCCCGCCGTTTCGCCCCCGCGGTCGCCGCGGCCGGCGCTCCGGCGGCCGCGGCCGGCGCCGAGGGCGGCGGCGGCGCCCCGGAACGCGTCCGGGCGCTCGAGGAAGCGCTCTCCGAAGCCCGCGCCGAGGCCGCCTCCGCGCGCGAAGCGCTCGCGGAGACGGCCGCCGACCGCGACGGGTGGAAGCGCCGCCACGACGGCCTCCAGAAGCAGCTCGACGCGCTCAAGAACGCGGGCTCTTCGACCCGCGGCCCGCGCGACGACCTCACCGCCCGCTTCGACCGCCTTTCGACCGCGGCCGGCGACCTGCCCTCCGGCCCGGCCGTCCAGCCGCGCCGACTCCCCGCGCCGCCGGTTTCCGCGCCGGACGTGTCCGGTCCGGCCGTCCGCCCCGGCGAGGCCATGACCTACGAAGTCCGGCCCGGCGACACGCTCACGCAGATCGCGCAGCGTGCCTACGGCGACGCCTCGCGCTGGGCCGAAATCAAGGACGCCAATCCGTCCAAGGTCGGAGCGGACGGCTCCGTCCGCGTCGGCGACGTGCTCCGGATCCCGCGCTAGAATCCGTGGACGAGCAGGCCGGAGCGCAGCTTCGGCTCGAACCAGGTCGACTTGGGCGGCATGAGCGCGCCCGCGTCCGCCACGGCCATCATGTCCGCGACCGCGGTCGGCTTCATCGCGAAGGCGGCGGCGGCCTTGCCGGACGCCACGTCGCGCTCCAGTTCGCCCGTGCCGCGGACGCCGCCGGTGAAATAGATGCGCGGGTCGGTCCGCGGATCGCCGATGCCGAGCACCGGCGCGAGCAGGTCCTCCTGCAGCCGCGCCACGTCGAGCCGCGCCACCGGATCCGCCGCCAGCGCGTCCGGCAGGCTCCACGAAAGCCGGAACCAGCCGCCCGGCAGCCGCACCGCGCACGAATGGTCCGGCAGCGGTTCCGGCGCGGGAACGGCCGCGGCCGAGAAGCCGCGCTCCAGCGCCGCGCGAAGGAAGCCCTCCTGCGTCAGGCCGTTCAGGTCGCGCACGCTGCGGTGGTAGGGCAGCAGCGTGAGCTGCGAGGCCGGGAACAGGCACGCCATGAAGCGCTGCGTCTCGCCGCCTTCGCTCCGCAGCTCCGCCGCCGCGCGGGCCGACGCGGCGGCGCGGTGGTGGCCGTCCGCGATGTAGACGCGCGGCACGGCGCGGAACGCGGCCGCGAGCGCGGCCGGCGCCTGCGCGCGCCAGACCGCGTGCGAAACGCCGTCGTCCGCCACGAACTCCAGCAACGGCTCGGCCGCCGTCTCGGCCGCGACGAGCGCGTCGATCTCCGGCCGGTCGCGGTAGCAGAGGAACACCTGCCCGGTGTGGGCGCGCGTGGCGAGGATGTGGGCCGTCCGGTCGTCCTCCTTGTCCTTGCGCGTCTTCTCGTGGCGGAGGATCGTCCCGTTTTCGTAGTCCGCCGCGGCGCAGCAGGCCACGACCGCCGTCTGCGGGCGCCCCCCGCGCGTCTGCCGGTAGACGTAGAGCGAGGGCGCGGCCTCGCGGACCAGCCGCCCGGCCGCGACGAGCGCGCCGAGGTTCGTCTTCGCCGCCGCGTAGACGGCCGGATCGGCCGGGTCGGTCCCGTCCGGCAGGTCGATTTCGGAGCGGACCACGTGCAGGAACGAAAGGGGGTTGCCCTCCGCCATGCGGCGGGCTTCCGCCGTGTCCATCACGTCGTAGGGAAGGGATGCGATTTCGCCGGCCAGGCCGGCGGCGGGACGCAGCGCCGCGAAGGGGAAGATGTCCATGGGGCGCGGATTCTAGACGATTTCCCCCGCGCGCGCAAACGGGGCGCGGGGACGTCGGGGGAACCGGGAAAAATCCGCTTGCCACGGGCGGCGCTTTCTGCCAGACTTGCCGCCATGGACGCCCCACGCCGCGACACCGCCGCGCACCTGCTG
>JAFTHC010000072.1 GCA_017457625.1 Kiritimatiellia bacterium | reverse complement strand
GGCAGTTTGGCCATTTCCCCTTCGCCGAGAAGACGCACCTTCTGGAGCCCGTCCGGATCGAGGTCTTCGAGCGACGGGGCGAACATGGAGAAGAGATCGGCCGGGAAATACGCGGACGAGGCCTTGTCCTTGGACGCCGGTTTGTCCGGCGGGTCGAGGTCGAAGGCCGAGCCGGCCGCCGCTCGGATTTCGCCGAACGAGGAAAAGGCGCCGCCGGTCGTTTTGTTGCCCTGGACGGATTTGCGGGTTCTGAGGAACGACGACGCGTTCTTGAGGGCCAACGGGATTTCGTTTCCGGCGGGATCCAGCGCGATGCAGTCCTTCAGGACGGCGTCGCCGCTCGACGTGGCCGTGTCGGGCAGCAGGAAGAACGCCGGGTCCTCTCCGCGCGTCGAGAGGCGGCCCGGTTCGGACGAGTCGGACTGGAGGGACCCGAGGGGTTTCCTCGTGTCGCCGATCTCGCCGGAGGAGCTCCGGCCGCCGCCCGCGCAGTTGGCGTCGAGCAGGCCGGTCGTCTCGATCGCGATGAACGCGTAGCGGCCGACGACGCTGTCGGACGAGTTGTAGCCTTGCACGCCGTAACGCCCGAACTGGGCGTCCTGTCCGTTCATGTCCTTCGCCTTCGACGGCTTTGGAAGCGCCGAACCCGCCTCGAGCGACCCGTAGATCGGCGCCCACGAGCATTTCGCGGTCCGCGCGAGGTATCGCTGCGCCGGCGTGAGCATGTCGGCGATTTCCTTGGTGACGATGCGCGCCACGGGCTTTTCGCCGGTCGAGAGCGCCGCGGACTGGAAGAAATCCTGGCGTTCCTCGTTCGAGGACGCCAACCATGGATACGGCCAAACGCCGATCGCCCAGTTGTTGGAAACGTCGCCGAACGAAAGGTCGATGGACTCGGCGATCCGGCCGATCGCGGTGTTGAGGGCCTGCTTGGCGACCAAGGCGTTCTTGAGACTCGTCGCCCCGGCCTGTTCCGTGCGGACGAAGGTCGAAAAGGCGATGCCGAGGATCGTCAGGACGGCGAGAAATCCGATGACGATGACAAGGGCCGAACCGGCGCGCGCGCCGGTTCCGGCTTCGAGGGGCGGCCGTTCCGCGCCGCTGTTCGTGTTCTGCATGGGACTGCCTTTCTCCGTCACAGGTCGGTATAGGTCACGCCGGAGTCCTCCGCGTCGTAGTAGCGCGAAAACTGGCCCGGAAACGAAACGACGACCTCGACGACTTCGTCGATCTTGATTTCGCCGGCCTCGCCGGCCGAGTCGGCCGCCGTCTTGATCTGGTAGGGGTTCCCCCACGGATCCAGATAGAGGCCTTCGGAGCCTTCCAGCCGCTCTTCGGGGATGTCGAGAAGGGCGGGGAGGCCGTCCGCGCCGTCGCCGCCGAGGAGCTTTTTGAGCACGTCGCGTTTCGCGTCGACCCAGGCGCCGCCGGTCGGATGCGGCCAGGCGCCCTCGGGGTTTCCGACGCGATACGCCTTGCAGGCGGCCGCGAGCTGTTCGACTTCGGTCGTGGCGGCGGAAACGCTGGCCTTGCGGCGGGCCGAAAACGTGGCGCTCGCCGTGAGCCCGATCAGGATCGTGATGACGCAGACGACCACGAGAATTTCGATGAGGGTGAACGCGTTTCGGTTCTTCATGGATGATTCTCCCTGTTTGCGGCCCGCCCTATTGGATGACGATGTCGTCGGAGAACTTGGAGCCGGACTCCTCGTCGCCGAAACCGTTGGGACCCTTCGACCGGACCGCCAAGCCCTCGAACCGACCCTTTTCCTGGAACGTCACCCGGATCTTCACGGCGCTCGGGCCTGCATTGCCGCCCCATTTCGCGGAGTCGGCGCCGGAAAAGCCGGTTTCCGTTTCGTATCCCCGGGCCTTTTGGGACGCGGCGGACGGCATCCCGATCGCCGCGTATTCGACCGACTTGATGGTGAAGGAACTGCTGTCCGAATCGGCCAGATCGACGGTCGAAACCGTGGTCCACCCGCTGGCCGTCCGGACTCTGTCCGTCCGCGTGGCCCCGCTGTAGGTGATGTGGTGGACCTCGAACCGGGCCGGGGATTCGTCCGGCTCGGCCGCGCGCAGACAGACGAAATCCAGCGAACTGCCGGATGCCTTGGGCAGATCGAAGCCGTAGGGTCGGCCGTCGATCGCGGTCGTCAAATCCTTGGAAACGGTCCCGACGAGCCCGCGGACGATCATGCCGCCTTCGCCCCGGATCCGGCCCGTGTCCCACGCGGAGAGGGCCTGGCGGAACAGGGCCCCGATGATGAGGGTCAGCACGAGGAGGACCGCCGTGGCGACGACCAGCTCGATCAGCGTGAATCCTTCGTTTCGTCTCATGTCATTCGGTCTTTCGGTCGCCGGGTCCGGCGCTTTAGGGGCGGTGCAGGAACGTGAACTCCCGGGAATAGGAGGCGTTGCGCACGTATTGTTCCGGTTTCGGGGTGGTGGTCGACACGACGGTCGCAACGTAGCGGTTCGGGAGCCGGGAATCGCCGCCCGGAGACGCGGTGCGCCGGACGACCTGGAGCCGCAGGAGCCACTGGGGCGGCTCGTTGAGTTTTTCGAGGGAACGGGCGCCCGCCGGGACTTCGTTTTCGAAGAGTTCGTTCCCGTAGTAGAAAATCTCGTTCGGCCGGTTCTCGCTCGTCTTGTAGAGCCCCGCGACCTGCACCGTGGACAGGGAAAAATTCCCGTAGCCGTTCGGGCTTCCGGATTCCCAGGCGTCTCTGAACTGTTCGGCCGTCGCGGACTTCACCGCCCCGCCGAAGACCGAGCCGTTGTCCGAAGCGACTTTCCACCACGTTTCCGGATCGTTCCAGTCGGCGATGTCGTCGATCTGCCGGACGTTGCCGGCGATCGTCTCCAAGACGGACGAAGCGAAGGTGGATTCGACCATGTCGGCCCTCGATTCCTCGCTCATCCGGAGAGAGGCCGGGAACAGCGCGAACACGGCCAGCAGACCGGTGGCCGCCAGCAGCAGGGCGAGCGACACCTCGATCATGGAAAATCCGCCGTTTCCCGGGCGTTCCGATTTTTTGTTCCGAAGCGTTTTCATGATGGAAGTCCTCGATGCCTGGTGGCGTTTCCGGGGAGAGGGGGAAAATCAGTTTTTGACGGGTTTGACGCCCGTGTTCGTGACCGAAATCTCCATTTTCTGTCCCGAAGCCGGTTTTTCGAGTTTGATGGATACGGATTTCTCCAGTTTTCCGCCCGGTTCGAAGTGCACCTTGATGTTCTTGATCGCCGAGTCCTTTTTCGTCCCGTCGTCGTTCCAGGTCCCTTCGAAAACCCAGCCTTCCGGAAGGGCGTAAACGGGCTGGGTGACCCACCCGTAGCGGTTGTTGACGGCGAACCCGGACGCGTCCTTTTCGACGCCGAACACCCACGCGTCGATGGAACTCTCCCAGTGCGACGGCGTCGTGATGCGGGCGTAGGAGCCCGTGTCGATGTCGAAGACGAGCGTTCCGTCGTAGTCTTCCGTGATGATTTCGGCGAGCGTGGCCGCTTCGGTCGTCAGGTCGCCGTCGGCCGTCGTCTGGAGCGTCACGCCGAGCGATTCCCACCGGTCGGCCAGGTCCGCGTATTCGTCGACGATCCATTTGCAGTTTTTCGTCGATTCGCCGATGCCCCAGGGCCGCTCTCCGTTGACAACGCCCGTCACGACGCCGGCCTTGCGCACGAGGCAGAACCGGTCGACGTCGACGGCGAACAGATACGTGTCGTTGCCGTCGATCGTTGCGTCTTCCCGCGCCAGCATGACGGCCCGCTGCAGCGACTGCCAGGCCGCGGTCCGGGCCATCGCCTCCGCCATGCCGGTGAAACCGCCCACGACGACCGTGGCCATGAGGGCGACGATGCCGATCACGGCGATGAGTTCCAGCAGCGTGAAGCCGCCGGACCGCCGGCCGCGGGCCGTGGAATTGTCTGGAAGTCCGTTCATGTCTGCTTTCCGTCGGGTTGTCCGGTTCCGCAACTCTCTCCGCGTTACATGGTGGAGACCGAAACGGTTTTGTTGACGAGGTCGAACGTGATCACGTAGGGCATGGCGCCGTCGACCAGTTTCCGGAGTTCGTCCTTCGTGAATTCATGCCCCAAGATTTCTCCGCTGTCGTCCGTGACGGCGTCCGGACAGCCCCTGTTGCGGCAATGCGTGAGAGATCCGCTCTGGGTGTGGAGCGTCCCGCAGGCGGGGCATTTGACGAATTTGCCGCGGTAGACGAGCGGGATGTTCTTGCCGTCGGTCCGGGCCTTGGCGTCGTAGTTGCGCAGGTCGCCGCCTTTCCAGACTTCGTTGGCGGGAACCGTCTCCTCGACGGGAAACGTCGTCTCGGTTCCCTTCAGCGTGGTCGTGAAGGGCCGGAGGTCCAGGTACTGTTTCTTCGGACCGCCCTTGCCGGCCGTTCCGTTGAGCAGCATTTCGACGACGACGTCGTTGTTTTCGCCATTGAGCTGGCCGGTCGTCGCGGAAAAACCGCCGTAGGAAACCTTCCACGAGACGTCCTTGTATTTCGTCTTGGTTCCGGAAATCTGGCGCTCGACCTGCGATGCGGTCGGGCGCTCGGTGTCGGGGAAGGGCCACCGCTTGTTGTCGTGGCGGTATTCGCGGATGGCCGCCTCCAGGAGCCGCGCGTTGTTGGCGACTCGCTTCGCGTTGGCCTGGCCGGTGACGGAGAGGACGCCGGTGAAAAGAAGTCCGGAAAGGACGCCGATCACGGCGATCACGAGCAACAGCTCGATGAGCGTGAAGCCTGACTTTTTCATGGAAACTTGCGGATTTTCGAACTTGCGAACTTGTGACTGCGAACTTGCGAACCTGCGAACGCCGCGAAGCGGCTACCACGACCGGATGGTCTTCGTGTTTTTTTCGTTCCGGACCCAGGCGGCCGCCTTGGCCCGCAGTTCGGCGTCGGGCAGGCCCGTTTTCTTCGAAGGAACCTTGATCAGTCCGTCCGCGTTCGTGTCGAGCATGACCGTCACGATGCCGTGGGCGTATTTTCCGTTGCCGTCGAACAGGGTTTTGGCCGCGTCCGAGGAAAGGACTTCCTCGAACTCGGTGGCGTCCGCTTCCTCCCGGAGCGCCCGCACGACCCACGGCGCGTAGACGCCGAACCGCTTCTGCCCCACGTCGCGCTCCAAAACGTAATCCGTCGGGAACTCGACGGCCGTCTCGTAGTCCGGGTAGTCGGACTTGGCGACGCGCGGATGGAACTTCTTTCCCCCTTCCTTTTTCATCGGGTCGAACCGGTTCATGTCCGCGGAGGGGATCGGCGTGGCCGCCTTCCATTCGTTGAGCAGGGCGCCGGCGGCGGGCGTCATCCGGAAACACAGGTCGCCGTCGTAGTCCTCGCAGTCGACGACCGCCGTCAGCAGCGACTTGCCGGGCAGCCGGGAGTTGTTGATCGAAACGAGGTTCCAGGCCGCGGCGACTTGGTTGCACAGGTCTTTGGCCCGGGAATCGAGCGCGTGCTGCCCCATGCCGCCGACGAGGGGCATGACGATGCCGACGATGATGCCAATGACGGCGATCACGACGAGAAGCTCCACGAGCGTGAAGGCGGACCGCACCCCGGTTTTCGAGTCGTTCTTCATGGTCTTTCTCCGTTCCGGCCCGCCCCTAGTCGTTCCCGCAGACGATGTCGTCGAGCGTCTCCACGTCGCCGGCGCCGATCACGTAGACGGTGTTTCCGTCCGCGTCCTTGCGCTGTTTGGCGTGATGGTGGGAGGCGTCTCCGCACAAGTCGCCGATCGTCATGTCGTCCGGCCCGGCCGACCGGAGCTGGTAGGTTTCGTAGGGCGGGCGCGAGTAGTAGTGCAGTTCGTGGTCGCCGAGGTTGGAGTTGCCCTCCCCCCAGGCGTCTTTGATGACGGCCCGGTTGACGGCGACGTAAAACGTTCCGCCCTTGGTTTTGACAGTCCGGAGTTCCTTGCGTTCCCCGCCCATGATGGCGATGACGCCGCCTTCGATTTTTCCGTCCGGACTCATGGAGCCTCCGAGCAGGGGAAGAATCTGGGCGACGGCGTTGAGGTCGCGCGTGGAATCGCCGACGCGGCTGTCGGCCCGCCGCTTGTTGTGGGCTCGCCACTGCTCGAAAATGTGGGCGTCCTCGTCGTAGGAGACCGCGTCCTGGTCGCCTTCGTCCGCGTCGTTCGTTGCGTTCTTCAGGCCGAACCAGGCCAGACCGCCATTGGAGCCCAGCTGGTAGCGCGGCAAGAAGAACGAACAGAGGCCGAACGTGAACACGCCACACCCTTTTTCACCCTTGACTTCCTGCCACGGAATTTCCTCGAGTTCGTCGGCGTTGCAGATTTTCTGCGGCGTTGTCGCCGTGAACGAGGGAAAATACTCGTCGTCGAACTCCGGATACTCGAAACGGACCGGCTGGCCGTGGATGTCCCCGCCTTCGTAGTAGGGGACGGGAGGATATTTTCCGTAGAGGTTCTTGTATTTTTCGAGCGCCAGGGCCACTTTTTCGAGGATCGCCTGCGTCTCGGACTTCTTGCGGTTCTGCTGGACGTTGCCGATCATGCGGAACGTCATGGCCGCCAGCAGGCAGATGACCAGGATCACGACCATCAGTTCGATGAGCGTGAAGCCGTGGGATTTCGCTTTTTCGCGTTTCATGGTCTTGAAGTGTCTCGAAGTCGTTCCGCGTTAGCCGCCGAGTTTGGTGAGCAGGCCCATCAGCGGCGAGAACATCGCCACGACGATGGTGCCGACGATGAGCGCGAGGAACACGATCATGATCGGCTCGATGATGGAGGTCATGGCGTTCACCGCGTCGTCCACCTCGCCGTCGTAGGTGTTCGCCACGCGCGTGAGCATGTCCGGCAGCGAGCCGGTCTCTTCGCCGACGTCCACCATCGAGACGACCATCGGCGGGAACTGCTTCGACGCTTCCATCGAGGGCGTCATGTTCTCGCCTTCCTTCACCGCGTCGTGGATGTCCTGGTAGGCCTTGGCGATCACGGCGTTGCCCGACGTGTCGCGCACGATGTCGAGCGCCTGCAGGACCGGGACGCCCGACTGCATCAGCGTGCCGAGCGTGCGCGTCGAGCGCGCGATGGCGCCTTTGCGGATGATTTCGCCGAAGACCGGCATCTTGAGCTTGAACAGGTCGATCCCGTAGCGGCCCTTTTCGGTCTTGCCCAGGAGCCGGATCAGGAACACGAGCGCGATCACGCCGAAGATGATCGGCACGGCGTAGTCCACGAAGTTGTTCGAGATGTTCACGACGAACCGCGTGATCGGGGGCAGCTGCGCGTTCTTGCCGAGCATGTCCTTGAAGAGCTTCTCGAACTGCGGGATGACCGTGGCCATCAGGAACGCCGTGATGCCCAGCGCGATCACGAGGACCACCGTCGGGTAGGTCATGGCCGACTTGATCTTGCTCTTGAGTTTCTGGCCCTTTTCGAGGAAGTCCGCCAGGCGGTTGAGCGATTCGTTGAGCGAGCCGCCGGCTTCGCCGGCCTTCGCCATGTTGACGTAGAGGTTGTCGAACGTCTTGGGGTGCTGGGCGAGCGCTTCGGAGAAGTTGGAGCCGCCTTCGACCGATTCGCACATCTTGGAGAGGACGTCCTTGACGGCGGGGACCGACGACTGCTTGGTGAGGATGCGCAGGCCGCGCAGCAGCGGCAGACCGGAGTCCACGAGCGTGGCCAGCTGGCGGGTGAGGACCGCCAGGTCGCGCGTCTTCACGCGCCCGCGCAGGAATTTCGGCATGGGGAGCTTGAGCTCCATGTTCATGCCGCCCTTCTTCTTCTTGCCGCCGGGGCGCGCGCCCTCGGGCACGAGGCTGCGCGGGGTGAGGCCGTGCTGGCGCAGCGCCAACTGGGCCTCCGCCATGTCGTTGGCCTCCACGAGACCGCGTTGTTCCTGGCCGGACGCGTCGGCCGCGACGTATTCGAAACGTTTCATGGGCTTTTTCCGCCGAAGGGGGTGTCGCCCGCGGCTTTCCCGCGGGTCGGTTGAATCGTAGCACAACCGCCGCCGCGGCGCAACCGGAATCTCGCCCTTGCGGGCGGGCGCGGGTTTTGCTAGCATTGGCGGCGCAACAGACACCTCCACCCTTTCCCATTCCAGGAGCGCCCGACATGTCTCTCGGCGACACGCTTCGCGCCGCGCGCGAAAAGGCCGGCCTTTCGGTCGACGACATCATGCACGCCACCCAGATGACCCGCGACCAGGTCGTCGGGTTGGAGACGGACGACTACCACGCCTTTTCCGCGCCCGTCTACACGAAGGGTTTCATCAAGCTCTTCGCGCGCGCCGTCGGCGTGCCCGCCCAGCCGCTCGTGGCGGACTACCTCGCGAACCCGAACGGCACGGAGAAGAACCACCCCGACGGCGAAATGCCGATCGTCGCGCTCGAGACGATCAGCGCCGAGAGCGGCGCGCTCGTGAGCGTCCGCCCGGCGGTTCCCCACGCCGCGCCGCCGCCGGCCGAACCCGCGCCGAGCGAGAAGAAGGTCGCGGCCGCCCCGGCGCCCGCCGAGGCGAAGAAGGTCGCGGCCGCCCCGGCCGAGGAAACGCTGCTCGATTTCATGGCGCCGGCGCCGGCGCCGAAGCCCGCGCCCGCGCCGAAGCCCGCGCCGCAACTTCCCGAAAAGCGCATCGCCCCGGTCGAGCCCGGCGTCGTTCCGCCGGAACCGCCGTCCAAGCTCGTCCGTTTCGACGATCCCGCGCCCAAACCCGCGCCGGCGCCCGTCGCGAAAAGCGAACCGGAGCCGACGGCCGTCGGCTCGGCGGCCGCGGTTCCCTACTGGAACGAGGTCGCGCCGCCGGTCGCGCCGCAGCCCGTCGAGGTCCCGGCCGTCCCGTTCGTCTTCCCCGGCCCCGCCGCGCCCCGGCCCCGCCGGCCGGAGCCGGCGCCCGTCCCGGCACCCGAGCCGGCGCCGCGCAAAGTCGTTTCGCCGGAGCCCGATCCGCGCATCGCGGCCGCGCCGCATCCCGTCGTTTCGTCGGCCGCGCGGCCGGCGTTCGTCGAGGACGACCTGTTCGCGCCGCCGGAGCGCGGCGCGGCCGAGGTTCCGCCGCCGGCAGCGGCGCCGGCGCCGCTGCCGGAGCCCGCGCTTTTCCCGGACGAGGAGCTTCGGGCCGAGCCCGACGCGCCGAACGCCTTTTCCGTTTTCTTCTCCAATCTCCGCGCGGCGGCCGGCCGGTGCGCGTCTTCGTGCGCCGCGCGCCTGCGCGCCGCGGCGAAGGCGCGTTGGGTGCGCCCGGCGCTGCTCGGCGTCGCGGGCGTGGCGGTTCTGGCCGCGTTCGTCGGCCTCGTGGCCGCGCTTTGGCCCGCCGGCGGCGGCGAAGAACCGGACGCGGGCGGCGTCTCCGCCGCCGCGCCGGAAACCGCGCCGGCGGCGGCCGCGCCCTTCGTCTACGAGGGACCCGTCGAAATCGTCCCGGTGCTGCCCGCGCCGCGCTCCTTTGCGAAGTAGCGCCATGGCCGCGATCCGTCTGCGCACGCCGCTCGCGGAAGCGGACGTCCGCGCCCTGCGCGCGGGGGACGAAATTCTTCTCTCCGGCCTCGTCCACACGGGGCGCGACCGCTTCCACAAGGCCGTGTTCGAGAGCGGCGAATGCCCGGTGGACCTGGCGGGCGGCGCGCTGTTCCACTGCGGGCCGGTGGTCGTGCGGGACCCCGCCACGGGCGCGTGGCGCGTGGTCGCCGCCGGGCCCACGACGAGCGTCCGCGAGGAGCCCTACATGGCCGCGATCGTGGAGCGCCACGGGTTGCGCGCAATCGTCGGCAAGGGCGGCATGGGAGCCGCCACGCGCGAAGCGTGCCGCCGTTTCGGCTGCGTCTACCTGCAGGCCGTGGGCGGCGCGGCGGCGCTGCTGGCGCGTTGCGTGAAGCGCGTCGCCGCCGTGCATTTCCTCGACGAGTTCGGCGCCACGGAGGCGTGCTGGTCGCTCGAGGTGGAGGACCTCCCGCTGCTCGTGGGCATGGACGCCTCGGGCCGCTCGCTCTACGCCGAGGTCGAAGAATCCTCCCGCGCCGCCCTTGGCGCGCTCCTCGCCGGAACGGCCGCGCCTTCGTCCTTTGACGACCGGAGGTCGCCGCCATGAACATCGCGGTCTCCTGCGGCGGAACCGGCGGCCACATGTTCCCGGGGCTCGCGGTCGCGGCGGAGCTGCGCCGCCGCGGGCACCGCGTCGCCGTGATCCTGTCCGGACGCGCGGTCGAGGCCGAGCGTGCGAAGGCGGACCTGCCCGAGGGCGCCGAGGCGATGCTCGTCCCGGTCGATCCGGTTTCGCCGCGCCGCCCGAAATCCCTCTTCAAGCTCTGGCGCGCCTGCCGCTCCGCCAAGCGCCAGCTGCGCGCGTTCCGGCCGGACGCGCTCCTCGCGATGGGCTCCTACACGTCGATCGCGCCGGTGCTCGCCGCGCGGTCGCTGCGCGTGCCCGTCGTCCTGCACGAGGCGAACGCGATCCCCGGCGCGGCCGTCGCCTTCCTCGCGCGCTGGGCGACGACGGTCTGCATCTGCTTCCCGCACATGCAGCGCTTCTTCCCGGCGGGGACGCACCTCGCGGAAACGGGCCTGCCGCTCCGGGCGGAGTTCTCCAAGGGCATCGGCGGCACGAAGGCGGACCCGGAAAAGTTTTCGCTCCTCGTCATGGGCGGCAGCCAGGGCGCGCGCGACCTCAACCGCGGCGTCGTGCGCGCGTTCTCGGAAGCCCTGAAGACCCTCGGGCGCGCCGCGCTCCCGGACCGCATCGTGCACCTCGCCGGCACGCGCAACGAGGACGAAGTCCGCGCGCTCTGGGACGCTTCGGGCCTGCGCGAAGCGGGCGTCGGGATCGAGGTCGTCGGCTTCGAGCACGACATGGCGCGCCGCTACGCGGAGGCCGACCTCTGCATTTCGCGCGCCGGCGCGTCCTCGTGCTTCGAGCTCGCGCTCGCGGGTCTGCCCGCGATCCTCGTGCCGCTGCCCGGACTTGCGCGCGACCACCAGTCGCGCAACGCGGACATGATGATGCTGCGCGGCGCCGCCGTCGCCTTCGAGCAGGAAAAGTTCCTCGACGGCAAGCACCGGAAGTCGTTCGTCGGAATCGTCGCCGCGATCCGCGGGAACACGGACGAAGCGAAGCTCTCCGCCGCGAAGCTCCGGGCCGGCGCGCTCGCCGCCGCCCGCCCCGACGCCGCCGCCCGCGTCGCGGACGAAGTCGAGCGCGCGACCTCTCCCAATTGATCCGTTTCCCGTTGTTCGTTTCTCGTTGTTCGTTGCTCCATGGACTCCTCCTTCCTCAAAACCCGCCTCGACGAAACCATCGGCCGCGCGATCGCCGCGGGCGAATGGCCGTGCGCGCTGGCGCTCGTCTTCGACGGCGGGCGCGACCTCTACGAAGGCTTTTTCGGCCGCGTCGACCTCGCGCGGCCCGACGCGCCGCCGCCCGACCGCGACACCATATTCCGGATGTTCTCCTCCTCGAAGCCGCTCACCGGTTTCGCCGCCGCGCTGTGCGTCGAACGCGGGCTCTTCACGCTCGAAGAGCCCGTCGAACGCTTCCTGCCCGGCTTCGCGGACGTGCGGGTCGGACCGGAGAAGCGCCCCGCCGCGCGACCGCCCTTCCTGCGCGACCTGCTCTCCATGACGTCGGGCCTGACCTACGACTTCCCGTGGGACGACCACCCCGGCCTCCCGACCGTGGCCTTCGCCAACGAGCTCGGCCGCCGCGGACTCGCGTTCGACCCGGGCGCCCGCTGGCAATACGGCTACTCGGCCGACGTGATGGGCGCCGTGATCGAGGTCGCGACGGGCCGGCGCTTCGGCGAGTTCCTGCGCGAGGAGATTTTCGAGCCGCTCGGCATGCGCGACACGGCGTTCTTCGTGCCGCCGGAAAAACGGGACCGCCTCTGCAAGCCCTACTGGCTCAACCCGGAGACGAAGCGCTTCCAGGAGCACGTCGAGCGCATCGGGCACCTCGGCGTGGCGGACTGGGACGCGCCGCCGCCGTTCGAATCCGGCGGCGCGGGCCTCTTCTCCACGGCGCGCGACATGCAGGCCTGGACGCGGATGCTGCTCGCGGGCGGCGTCGCGCCGGACGGCCGCCGCCTGCTTTCGCCGGCCGCCTTCCGCGCCATGACCTCCGGCCTGCTCACGCCGCGCCAAACGCCGTCCTTCGACTGGGACAACTTCGCCGGGCAGCAATACGGCTACTTCAACCACGTCCAGGCCGAGAACGGCCCGCAGGGCCTGCTCTCCGGCCGCGGCTCGTTCGGCTGGGGCGGCTGGATGGGCACGCAGACGTGGACCGATCCGGCCAACGGCATCGGGTGCGTCTTCCTCGTCCAGGCCATCTGCACCAACTCGCAGCTCCAGAACCGCGTCCGCAACGTCGTCGGCGCCGCTGCGAGCCTTCCCGCCGCCCGCTGACGCGCGCGGTCCCGTCCCATGCCCATCTACGAATTCGCCTGCCCCGCCTGCCGCAAGACGTTGCGCTTCTTCGCGCGGCGCCCGGTCGCGGACGCCGATCCGCCGTGCCCGCGCTGCGGCGGGAAACTCTCGCGCGAAGTGGAGCGCTTCCTCGCGACGCCGCGCGCCGGCGAAGCGGACGCCCTCGGCGCCGGCGCGCGCGACCCGGCGCGCCTCGCGGCGGCGCGCGCCGCGCGCAAAGGCGACCTGGAAAGCGGCGATCCGCGCCGCCGCGCCGCCGCGCTGCGCCAGGCCGCGCGCGAGGGCGGCGTCGCGTTCGCGCCCGACGTCGCGGACGCGCTCTCCCGCGTCGAAGCGGGCGGCGGCGGCGCGGCGCTCGACGCCGCGGTAGACCGCGCTTTCGAGTCGGGCGAAGCCGCGCTCCGCGCGGACGCCGGCGCCGCGCCGGCCGCGCCGGCGTTCGAGGAGGACGAAACCCTCTACGACCTGCCGCTGCCGCCGCTGCCGCCCCGCAAACCGACCGCGTTCTGAAAACGCGAAAATTTCGCTTGATTTCGGGTCCGGATTTTGGTAGAGTCCCCACCGTCTTTGCGACGCAAGGGCCTTGCGGCCCGGTCGCGGACTCCGCGCGTCTCTCGCCCAATTGGATAGAGCACCTGACTACGGATCAGGAGGTTGCAGGTTCGAATCCTGCGAGACGCGCCACCCATTGCGGGGTAGAGCAACCCGGTAGCTCGTCAGGCTCATAACCTGAAGGTTAGATGTTCAAATCATCTCCCCGCAACCAATCCACGGAACCGCTCCCGGCCTCTGGCCCGGGGGCGGTTTTCCGTTTGCGCCCCGCCCCGCGTGCGATTGTGCTTGCACGCGCGGGGACGAGTGCGGTAGAATGGGACGCATGAAAACCACAACCCTCCTCTCCGCGCTCGCCGCCGCCGCGGCCGCGCTCCTCCTCGCCCCCGGTTGCGCCGACAATCTTTCCGGCTCGAGCTACAGCAGTTCGACTTCCCGCTCCGGCTACGTCGAACAGGAAGGCGAACTCCTCGCCGTGACGCCCGTCACGATCGAAGGCAAGGAAGGCTCCGTCGGCCTTCTGGCCGGCAGCATCCTCGGCGCCGCGGTCGGTTCGACGATCGGCGGCGGGCACGGCCGCACCGTAGCCACCGCGCTTGGCGGCGTCGCCGGCGGCGCCGTCGGCGCAGGCGCCGAAAAAAGCGCCACGAAGCAGAACGGCGTCGAACTGCGCGTGAAGCTCGACGACGGGCGCGTCGTGAACGTCACGCAGACGCTCGGCGACGACTACTTCGTCCCCGGCCAGCGCGTCCGCGTCCTCTTCGGCGCCGACACGCGCGTGCGTCCGCTCTAGCCGCCGGGCCTGCCGCACGTCGCCGCTTTCCGCCGGGGCGCGCCCCGGCTTTTGTTCCATGTCCGACGCGTCCGAAACAACCTCCGGGAAGCCCTTCCTCTCCGTCTGCGTCATCGCGGGCAACGAGGAGGACAACATCCGCCGTTGTCTCGAAAGCGTGGCGTGGGCGGACGAAATCGTCGTCGTCGATTCGTTCAGCCGGGACCGGACGCCCGAAATCGCGCGCGAATTCACGGACCGCGTGTTCCAGCACCGCTGGATGGGCTACATCGGACAGAAGGCGATCGCCCGCAACCTGGCGCGCGGAGAATGGATCTTGTTCGTGGACGCGGACGAGGCGGTTTCGCCCGCGCTCCGGGCCGAAATCGTCTCCACGCTCCGGCGCGGCGTTCCCGATTTCGTGGCGGGGTTCTCCTTCCCGCGCCAGGTCTGGTTCCTGCATCGCTGGATCCGCCACGGCGACTGGTATCCGGACACGAAACTGCGGCTCTTCCGGAAGGCGCGCGGCCGCTGCGCCGGCATCGAGCCGCACGAACGGATCGAAGTCGACGGCGAAGTCCGCCGCCTCTCGGCCCCGCTGTTCCACTACACCTACGACGACATCGCGGACCAACTCGACACGCTCAACCGGTTTTCGTCGATCGGCGCCGCCAGCGCCTCGTCCAGGCGCCTTCCCTCGCGCCTGTCCATCCTCTGGGGCATGCTGCTGCATCCGCCGTTCCGGTTCGTCCGCTGCTTCCTGCTGCGCCGCGGTTTCATGGACGGCATGGCCGGCCTCGTGATCGCCCGCGCCATCGCGTTCGGGACGTTCGTCAAATACGCCAAGCTCTGGGAGCTGCGCTCGGCGGCGCGCCACGCGGCGGGCGCGGCGCGCCGTTCCTGACCGGCCATGCGTTCGCTCGATCTCGGCGGCACGTGGCTCCTGGCGTCCCGGCCCGCGGCCGGCGCGCCGCTGCCCTGCGCCGTCCCCGGCACGGCGATCGCGGCGCTCGTCCGCGCCGGCGCGGCGCCCGACCCGCGCGCCGGCGGCGGCGCCGCCGCCCAGGACCGCGCGACCCGCGTCCTTTCGCGCGCGTTCGACGCGGACGCCACCCTTCTCCGCGAAGCGCGCGTCTCGCTCGAAATCCCCTTCCTGCCCGCCGGCGCGTCCGTCCTCCTCAACGGCCGCCCCGCGCTCCCCGCCGCGCCCTCCGCCGGACCCCGCCACGCGGACGTCCGCCGCCTCCTCAAGCGCGGCTCCAACGAAATCGCCGCCGTCTTCCCGCCCGAGCGCGCCGCCCCCGCCGCCTCGCCCGAACCCGGCGCGCCGCCGCGCGTGCCCGCCGCCGGGCTGCCCGGCGGCGCGCGCCTGCTCGCCTGGTCCGGCGCCCGCGTCGCCGACCTCGGCTTCGGCCAGCGCCACGACGCGTCCGGACCCGTCGAACTGCTCGCCGGCGGCTGGATCGAGACGGACGGCCCTCCGCCCGCCGCCCTCTCGCTCTCGATCCGCCTCCTCGATCCGGACGGCGCGCCGGCCGCCGCCGCCGAAGCCTCGTTCCCCGCCGGCGGCGCCGGCTCCTTCCACGCCGTGCTGCGCGTGTCCAAACCCCGCTTCTGGTGGCCCGCCGGGCTCGGTCCGCAGCCGCTCTATTCGGTCCGGGCCACGCTGCGCGACGCGCGTGGCGGGGTGCTCGACGTCGCCGAGGCGCGCGTCGGCCTTCGCACGCTCGCGCCCGTCGCCCGGCCCGGCGGCGCCGCGGCGCTGGCCTGCAACGGGCGCCCGTTCTTCCTGCGCGGCGCGGTGTGGCGCTGCCCAAACCCCGTCGCCCCGCCCGTCTCGCGCGGCGACTTCGAACCGCTCCTCGCCTCCGCCGCCGACGGCCGCTTCAACGCGCTGCGCCTCGCCGCGGACGAACCGCCGCCGCCCCCGCCCTTCTGGGACTTGTGCGACGAACTGGGCCTCGTCGTCCTCGGCGCCGCCCCCGCCGCCGAAGCCGCCCTCGCCGCCGCCGAACGCGCCGGAGCGGACGCCCCCGCCGCCGCCGCGCCGCCGTTCCTGCGCCACGCCTGCGTGCCGGACGTGCTGCTCGGCGAACCGGACGAAGAGTCCGGCCTCGCGGTCGTCCGCACGCCCGTTTCGCTCCCCTCCCCCGAAGCCCTCGCCGCCGAACTGCCGCGCGCCGAGCGCAACCCGACCGGCCCCGCGATCGAACGCCGCACCGCGCTGCGCGGCGGCGCCGCGGCGCTCGTCGCCTCCCTCGCCGCCGAATGGCCGCTGCCGCAGCGCGCCGAAGACTGGACCTGGCTCTCGCAACTCGCCGCCGCCCGCGCCATGCGCCGCCGCGTCGCCGCCGCCCGCACCGCGCCCGGCGCGACCGGACTGCTCTGGGACCCCTTCGCCTCCGCCTGGGCCGCGGCGGACGCCGCTTCGGTCGACCGCGACGGCCGCTGGAAAGCCCTCCAATACGAGGCCGCGCGCGTCTTCGCCCCCGAAGCGCTCTTCGCCCCCGCGCCGGACGCCGATCCGCGCGAGCCCGCCCGCTACGTCAACGCCACGGCCGCCCGCCGCCGCGGCACGCTCGCCTGGCGCCTCACCGCGATGGACGGCACCACGCTCGCGCAGGGGTCGCGCGCGCTGTCCGTTTCCGCCTTCTCGCACGCGGAAATCCCCCTGCCCGACCCCGCCCCGTATTTCGCGCGGTGGGACGCCGGATCGCTCGTGCTGTGGCTCTCCGTGCTCGACGGCGAAGGCTTCGTCGTCTCGCGCGACCACCGCCTCTACGCGCCGCCCCGCCGCCTGCGCCTGCAGGACCCGGGCCTCGCGGCCGACGTCGCGCCGCCGCAGACCGTCGACGGCGAACAGGTCTGGCGCGTCACGGTCTCCGTCTCCGCGCCCGCCTTCGGCATCTTCCTTGAAATGCCCGGCCGCCCCGCGCTCTTCGGCGACGGCTTCTTCGCCCTCGAACCGGACGAAACGCTCGACGTCGACGTGACGCCGCTTTCGCCCCTGCGCGAAACCGTCTTCCGCCGCTCCCTCCGCGTCCGCTCCCTCTGGGACCTCGCCTACGCCTGACCGCCCCCGCGCGGCAATCGGCCGGCCCGGGGCGGGCGGCGCCGCGTCACGGCGAAATGGTTCGCGTCCTCGGCCGGTATTCGAACCGGAGCGGAACGACGTTCACGCCGGACGGATCCGCGATTTTCACGTCGAATTGGATCGGATTGTAGTTTGGATTTCCCGACAACTCCGCACGGAACCGGGTTCCGCGCCAGAAGGAAAGGGGCTCGGTCGCGGACACGGTTCCGCCCGGCGGAACGGTTTGCCGCCACCCCGGGCGAGCTACCGCCGTGACATGGGCTTCGTGCAACCGGTTCGCGTTGTGGAAACGGACCGTCGCCGTCTCGACGGCGGCCGGCGGCTCCGGCGCGGGCAGTTCGTTTGGCTTCTGGATGGGGGCGACGAGAAGGTTCGAGAAGTCCAGTTTGGACGGCGCGGAGGCGGGCTCGAGCTCCGACGCGGGCTCCGGCGTGGGCTCGGGCTCCGGCGCGGGGACAGGCTCGGGCTCCGGCGCGGGGACAGACTCGGGCTCCGGCACGGGCGCGGGCTCCGGCACGGGGACAGGCTCGGGCTCCGGCGTGGGGATAGGCTCGGGCTCCGGCGCGGGGACAGGCTCGGGCTCCGGCGCGGGTGCGGGTTCCGGCACGGGTGCGGGCTCCGGCGCGGGCGTGGGCTCCGGCGCGGGCGTGGGTTCCGGCGCGGGCGTGGGTTCCGGCGCGGGTGCGGGTTCCGGCGCGGGTGCGGGTTCCGGCGCGGGTGCGGGCGCGGATGCAGGCACCTCGGTCGGCGCCGGCACGGACGCGGATTCCGGCGGCGTCGCGGGTTCCGGTCCGGGAAGCAGGGCCAAAACGGCGATTGCGGCCGCCAAGGCGAACGCCAACGTGAGCGGAACGATGCGGATTCGTTTCTTCCGCGCCGCTTCCGGCAAGTCGCCCGGTTCCCCGAACCGGGTTTCCGCGGTAAACCGGGTTTCCGCGGTTGCCGCATCCTCCGCGGCCGGTTTCGGCAGTTTCGACAACAGGCCGCGGATCCTGGCCGCGACCGCTTCCGCGCCGGCGGGACGCCGGGCCGGATCCGGGTCGACCATGTCCCGGACCAGCGCCTCGAGTCCGGGGATGCGGGAAAGCTGGGAGAGGTCCGGATTCCGTTTGGCGGAAACCCGGCGGAACAATTCGGCCCATCCCTTTTCCCCGGGAGGGAGCCGGGGAAAGAGCGGCTGCCCGACGATGGCTTCGTAGAGACACAGTCCCAGGGAATACAGGTCCGAGGCCGCGTCTCCGCGGCTGTTCCCTTCGACGACCTCGGGTGCCATGTAGTCCAGCGTTCCGGGCGGCAGACCGTCCGCGGTGGCGGTCGCGTCGGTTCTCACGATTCCGAGATCCATGATACAGGCGTCCCCGGGCCGGCCGGCCGGCAAGTAGAGATTCGCGGGCTTCAGGTCGCGGTGGATGACGTTGTCGGCGTGGAGGGCCGCCAGTCCTTTCGCGTAGCGCTCGAACGCAGGCAGGACCTCCGCCGTCATGAGTCCGAAACGGGCGGACGGTTCGCGGAGCCGTTCGCGCAGGGACGAGCCGGGCATGCCGTCCAGAAACTGCATGACGAGGAAACGGCTGTCGCCGGACCGTCCGTCGTCGAGGCGGCCGACGACGCGCGGATCGTCGATCTTTCCGAGTTCCCGGATTTCGCGCTCGAAACGGTCGTCCCCGCCGGGTCGGAGGCGGCACTTCACGGCCACCGGCTGCCCGTCGGACTCGCGGATCGCCTTGAACACGGCCCCGAAACCGCCTTTTCCGACGCAATGCGACAGCCGATACGAATCGTGCCGGCCATCCAGCCGGCGGGTCCGGACGGCCGCAAACGCCTCTTCGAGTTCGCGGAAACCGCCGTATCGGCCGGCGCGGTCGGGCGAAAGCCCCTTGCGAAGGACGGGCGCCAGCCCTTCCAGCTGCCAGAGGCGGAAGTCCTCCACCAGCAGCGGGCCGCCGTCCGGCCGAGCCGCCGCGTCGGCGTCCGTTTCGTTCCAGCGCCGATACCAGGAGACGCGGGCCTGCGTGGAATCGCCCGGCGACCGGTGGCGGTAGGGGGTCCGCCCGGTCGCCGCTTCGTAGACGGCGACGCAGAAGCTGAAAACGTCGGACCGCTCGTCCCCGGAAAAGCCGGGCGTCGGGCGCAGCCGCTCGAGAAAATCGGGGGCCATGTAGTCGAACGACCCCCGGACGCCCTCGCCGGTCGCGTCGCCGTCCAGCCCGAAATCGATCCACGTCGCCCTTCCGTCGCGGCACAACACGAGATTGGACGGTTTCAGGTCGAGGTGCAGAACGCCGGCCGCGACCGCGGCGGAGAGTCCGCCGAGAGCGGACCGCGAGAGGCGGAGGACCTCTTCGGCGTCGAGACCGCCCGGAGCCCGTCCGATCCGGGCCGCCAGCGTGTCGCCGTCCAGCAGTTCCATGATGGTGACCAGAAGGGTCTGTCCCACGCCGCCTTCCGCCGCGAAACAGCCGAAGTGGCGCACGACGCCGGGATGCCGGACGCCCGCGAGCCGGTCCACGCGCCGTTTCAGGGACTCCAGCCGGGCCGCCGCGTCCGGTTCGGCGACGGGCACGGCCTTGAGCGCCACGACGTCGCCCGGGGCGACTCCGTCCATGCCGCACGGTTCTTCGCACCGCGCGCGCAACACGGACCCCTGTCCGCCTCCGCCGGAAATCGTTCCCTCGATCCGGAACGCGCCGATCTTGCCGTTCATGGTCCTTTCCTTTCCGTTGCGCCGGCCGCCGCCGGCTCCGTTTGCGCCGTCGGGCGCGTGTCCTCCGTTTCGTCCTCGTCCGTCCCGGCGGCCGCGGCGAGAGCGTCGAGTCCGGCCGCGCCGAGACGGGGGCGGACGGAAGCCGGGCGGCCGAAGCGCTCCGGCGCGAACAGGACGAGAGCCGTGACGTTGTCCTCCCCGCCGGCGTCGTTCGCGCGGGCGACGAGCGCCGCCGCGGCCTCCTCCGGCGTCGCGGCGGCGTGGAGAACCTCCGCGATTCCTCCGTCGGAAACCATCCGGTAGAGCCCGTCGCTGCAGAGCAGGAGCCGGTCCGACGGGGCGAGGCGGAACGGCGTCTTTTCCAGTTCGACGCGCGGCCGGACGCCGACGGCCCGCGTGACGAGATTCCGGAAGCCGGGCGGGAGTTCCGATTCGTCGCGGACGCCGGCCAACCCCGCCACGGAGTGGTCCTCCGTGATCCGCGAAAGCCGGCGGCCCCGGAGCCGGTAGAGGCGGCTGTCGCCCGCGTGGAGCGCAAGCGGGCGCCCCGGCCGGGCCGGGTCGAGAAGAACGGCCGCGAGCGTCGTTCCGGCGCCGGGCGCGCCGTTGCGGGCGGCCCAGTCGAAAATCCAGGCCGAAGCCGCGTCCGCGGCCCGGGCGAACAGTTCGGCCCGGTCCGGCAGGGACAGGGGCGGGACGAGCGCCCCCCACCGGCGCAGCGCGGCGCCGAGTTCCGACACGACCGCCCGGGAAGCGGTCTCTCCGCCTTCGGCGCCGCCCATGCCGTCCGCCACGCACCACGCGCCGGCCTCCGGGAACGCGCCCCACGCGTCCTCGTTGTTCCGCCGGCGCCGGCCGACGTCGCTCGCGGCTCCCCACTGCATGGTCACCGCTCCCACAAAGCGGAAATCACGTTGCTCCGCCGCGATCCGTTCCGGGAAACCACCACGAACGCGACCATGGTCGAACGCGGAATCCCGGCGAGAGTCCAGCCGTTGTATCCCTCGAACACGTTTTCGAAGGACCGATTGTGCCGGCTGCTCGAAATCCATTCGAACTTGCCGCCGATCCATTCGCCGTTGGCGGTCTGGACGAACAGGCAGGCCAGGGCTCCCGCGTCGTCGTGGGCGAGGCCCCACGAGGAAAGGTCCCGCACCCAGTCGAACGCCATCCCCTCCGCCGAACAACGGAGCATCTGGATCGCCGGTCCGTCGGCGACGGCCGCGGACGCGTCCACGCCGCCGAATTTCCAGACGAGGTTCGTGAACGCGACTTCGTCGACGATTTCGCCGAGGGCGGTCGCCGTCGCCACCCCGCCGGCGGGCGCGCTTCCGCCGCCGCCGGCCCGCGCGGCGGGCGAACCGGGTCCGTGCGGGGACGACCGGGAGGAACCGGCCGTCGTTCCGCCGCCACGGGACGGTGCCGCGATTCCGCCGGCCGAGCCGCCGCGGATGGGCGTTCCGGACGCCCGGGACCCGATTTCCGAGGCGAGTTCTTCGTCCGCTTTCGCGGCGACTTCGCCGGCCCGCTCGCTTTCTTCGACGGCGGCTTCGGCCTGCTCCTTCGCCGCCTTCATCCATTCGTCGAACGTCGGCTGCCACGCGTCGCCGCCGCTTTCATCGAAATAACTGCCGCCCGGAAGCAAAAAAAGATCGTTGTCCACTTCGTCGAAATCGGCCAGGGCTTCGGCCAATTCGGCCCGCTCCGCGGCCGTTCCCGCCGAAGGGGCGGCGTCGAGTTCGTCGAGCCGGGCGCGGATGCGCTTCGCGGCGTCGGGAAGAAGCGCCAGAAGCGCATCGTCGTCGACCGCGTCCATCTCGCGCGCGAGGTCCCGCAAGACGGCGGAAACGGGTTCGTCTTCGCCGCCTTCGGTTTCGGCGAGCGCCGAAAAGGCCGTCCCGGCCATGACGGCCGAAAGGCAAACGGAAAGGATTTCGTGTTTCATGTCGTTTTCGGAATCAGCAAGGGAGATCGAGACCGGCGAGCGCGGCGGCGTCGGAAAAGGTCGGACGGCCGACGAGTTCGAAAGCCCCCTGGACCGCGCCGTCGGGGGCGATGCGGTCCGTGCGCCAGCGGATCAGGTCGGACACGCGGTAGTCGCCGTTCTCGAGCGGAAGCACTTCCGACACGGCGACGATCTTGCGCGAGCCGTCGGAAAGGCGCGCGGTGTGGACGACGCCCTGCACGGCGCTGGCAACCTGTGCCCGCAGCGCGGCGAGCGGAATGTCGATGCCGGACAGGAGCGCGCACGTCTCCAGACGCCGCAGGCAGTCGAGCGGCGAGTTGGCGTGGATCGTGGACATCGACCCGGCGTGGCCGGTGTTGAGCGCCTGCAGCAGGTCCAGCGCCTCGCCGCCGCGGATCTCGCCCACGACGATGCGGTCGGGCCGCAGGCGCAGCGCCGAGTGCAGCAGGTCGCGGATCGTCACCTCGCCCTTGCCGAACTTGTCCGCCTTGCGCGTCTCGAACGGCAGGACGTGCTCCTGCTGCAGCTGCAGCTCCGAGGCGTCCTCCAGCACGAGGATGCGCTCGTGCGCGGGAATGAACGAGGAAAGGACGTTCAGCACGGAGGTCTTTCCGGACGACGTGGCGCCGGAGACGATCAGGTTGCGGTGCAGCCGCACCATCGCCCGCAGGAGCTTCACGCCGTCCTCCGAGACGCTGCCGAACGAAAGGAGTTTGTCGATCGAGAGGGCGTCCTTTTTGAACTTTCGGATGGCGACGACCGTGCCGACGCGCGAGAGAGGCGGGATCACCGCGTGGACGCGCGAGCCGTCGGGCAGGCGCGCGTCGAGGCGCGGGTTCGCTTCGTCGAGCAGGCGTCCCACGCTCTTGGCGATGTTCGTCGCCGCGGCGCGCAGCGATGTTTCGTTCGGAAAGACCGCGGGCGTCTTTTCCAGCCGGCCGTTCCGCTCGACGTAGACCGCCGAGGGGCCGTTCACGAGGATTTCGGACACGTCCTCGTCCGCGAGGTAGTCGCGGACGGGACCGAGGAAGAGGACGAGGAAGGAGTTGTCGGACATGGCGTTATTGGGCGGGTCACGTGGCGGGCGCGGCATCCGCCGCGTCCGCCCGCGACCCGCGGGGTTGGGGTTGAGGGAGGGAGGCGGACGGGCTTCGGGCGGCGCCCGAGACTTCGGCGGCGACTTCCGGCGCGGCGACCCGGATGAACTCGCCGAAGTGGGCGAGGAACGGTTCGCACTTCTCTGCGAGAAGGGTCTCGGCGACCCGGTCCGCGAGTTCGATCGTCGTCTTTTCGTAAAAGCACTGGAACGGCGAGACGGCGTCCGTGCGGCCGGTCGAGAACCAGTTGGCGCATCCGCACCAGTTCTGGCAGCGCGGGGCGACGGGACACGACTTGCAGGCCGGCAGGGACGAACCGCACCGCGAAAGCGCCTTGCGGAGCGCCTCCGCGTCAATCCCCGAGAACACGTCGCCAAGCCGCAGGTCGGCGCGGTCGTCCTCGCCCACGAGGTTCGGGCAGGGATACAGGTTGCCCGACGGCGCAGCGGCCAGCTCTCTCCTCACCGGGCAGCACCGGTCCTGTTCGCGGTAGCCGTCCATCAGGAGCGTCTTCAACTTGGCGTCGATCCACGTGACGTGCAGAGGCCTCCCCTCGCGCCATTCGGAAACGCAGAAATCGGCCACCTCGCCGTAGGCCCGGCGGAAGGGCTCGCGGTCGGATGGCTTCCATGCGGCCGTGAAATCGGGATTGAGCGCGATCGGGAAGCCGGCCAGCGCCGCCAGGTGCCGGACGGCCTCCGGCACGGATTCGAGCGAATCGGGCCGGACGACGCAGTTGAATTCCGGACACGGCTCCCGATACGGCGAAAGCAGCCGGACGGCGCGGACGGCCTCGGCGTAGGATCCGCTCCCGTCGGCGTGCCGGCGGAACCGGTCATGGCGCTCCGGCGGGCCGTCCAGCGAAAGACCGATCGTGTAGTGGCGTTCCGTCAGCCAGCGCGCCTTCTCTTCGTCCAGCAGCGTTCCGTTCGTCGTGAGCGTCCGGCGCAGTTCCAGACCGGCCTCGCGGCAGAGTCGTTCCGCCAGCGCGTCCGCCTCGCGCAGAAGATCCCATTCCAGCAGCGGCTCGCCGCCGAAGAAGCCGAGGACGAAATTCCGCCCGAGCGCATGGGCCTTGTGGTAGCCGACCGCCCATTCGAGCGCCCGCTGCATCGTCGCGCGAGTCATCGCGCGATGGCTCTTCCGTCCCGCGTAGCAGTAGGAGCAGCGCAGGTTGCAGTCGTGCGTGAGGGAGAGGGTGATGGACATGTCGTTCATTCCTTTTCTTCTTCCGGTTTCGGACGGCTCGTGGAGCCGTCCCTACCTTCACTCTCCGCCCCCTCCGCGGACTCCGCGCCCTCCGCGTGAGATTCGACCTCCGCGCCCTCCGCGTGGGAACCATTCTCCCCTCCGCGCGAGAGGAATCCCCAGGAAACGAAGGTGTTCGTGGGCGAATCGCGGAGGGCGAGGAGCAGGATGCCGGCATCGCCGGACGCGCACTGGAACATGCGCGAAGAATCGGCGCCCCCTTCTGGAGCGAATTCGCGCTCGACGGTCCATCCCTGCGCGTCGAACGCGGCGCGGACGGTCGCGAGCGCCGCCGCGAAGGGCTGCGCGATCGCGCCCGTTTCCTTCCAGGTCCGGCCGGTGTCGTCCGAAGCGAGCGGCCGGAACGACGGCGGCATCCGGAAGTCGGCGGCCACGGCCGCCGCGGCCGCGAGGGCGACTGCGAAAAACGGAACCTTCATCGCGTCATTCTCCCAACGCGACGGCCACGGGATGCCGCACGTAAGTTCCCGCGCCGTCGCCCGCCGGCGAGGCGACGGCCGGCGCCGTCCGCAGGCCGGGCAGCGGATCGGCGACGACGGCCGCCCAGGTCGTGGCCAAGGCGGCGGCGGTCGCGTCCCGCCGCGGAACGGCCGGATCCGGCGCGGTTCGCCGGCGCACGAGAAAAACGCGGCCCGACTCGCCGCCGGCCATGCCCGGATACAGGACCGCCCTGGACTGGAACCGGAAGCGTCCGGCCGCGTCCGGATCGGACAGAAGGGGCGCGTTGGCCGCCCCGACCCAGAACGGGACGTCCACTTCCGCGTCCGCGCGGCCGTAGACCAGATCGGCCCAGCCGTTGCCGGCCAGTTCGACGGCGGCGGAGCCGCCGCCGCTCGCGGTCCCGTCCGGATCGGCGCTCGGGTCGAGCGCCCACGTGCGCGCCTCGTCCAGGATCATGGACGCCCCGCTTCCCGGGTCGTCCGGATCGGCGATCCGGCCGGCGTAGACGTCCCGGACGGACGCCTGGTGCGGCGAATCGCCGCGCCACGCGGCGAGCCGGTCCATCGAAGAAAGCCGCAGCCGCCCGACCAGCACGTCCCCGACGATGAACAGTCCGCCGAGAAGCGCCAGGTAGACGGGCAGGACGAGAACCGTCTCCATGAGGACGGTTCCTTCTCTGCGGCCGCGCGCGGCCGGGGCCGGCGCTGTCGTTCTCACGGGGTCGCGGGCGGGATGGCGACGTGCGGAATCCGATCCAAGTGGAGGAGCCGGACGTTCCGGCGCGCGTTTTGGATGCCTTCGGAGATTTCGGCCCAGTCCTCGCCGCCGAGGACCGTGGCCACGCGCCCGGCGCCGGCGAGGATCTTGTCGAGCTTTTTCAGGTAGGAGTCGCAGGCGGCGTTCCACCTGTCGACGAGCTCGTTGGCCTTGTCGACGAGCCGGTTGACGCCGTCGAGTATCTTCTGCACGGCTTTTTCGACGGCTTCCGAGATTTTCGACACGATGGCGTCAAGTTGTTCGAGGGCCTTTCCGATGGCCCAGTCGACGAAGGTTTCGAACGCTTCGGCGAGCGTGTCGGCGACCAGATCCGCGACGGCGCCGAGTTTTTCCGCCAGCGTCCCGTCGCCCGTCACGATGCCCCAGACGTTGCCGCCGAGAGCCATGAGCTTGTCCGTCGAGAGGCCGAACATTTCCGTCAACTCGGGATGGCGGGCGAACAGGCCGTCCAGCTCGCCGCGGAGGAAGTTTTCGACCTTCTCTTCGAACTTGTCGAACGCCCAGACCTCGACCGAGTCGACGAAATCGCCGAGTGCGACCCACGGATCGCCTTCGCCCAAGGCGGCGTCCCAGAGTTTTCCGAACTTGTCGGCGACGTCGTCCCCGAACCGTTCCCGGATTTTTCCGTCGACGTAGCCCCGCGCCGCGTCGCCGATCGCCGAAACGGGATCGCCGCCCGCGATGGCCGCGTCGACGGCGTCCCGCGCGCCTTTCACGATGGCGTCCTGCTCGTCGCCGTGGATGCCGAGGCGCTCGAGCGAGTCGCGGAGCGCGGTTTCGCCGGCGCCCAGGCCGACGTCCAGGGCGTCGCCGGCGAGCGCGTCCCAGTTGCCGGCCTTCAGGTCGGAGACGAGGCGGGAGCCGGCCTCGCGGGCCGGGCCTTCGGGCAGGAGCCCGAGAAACCGTTTCTCGAGCCGCGCCAGCTCGCGCTCGAGCGCTTCGTCGAGTTTTCCGGCCAGACGCGCCGCTTCGCGTTCCGCCCAGGCGCGGAGCCAGTCCTCGGCGGCGGCGGCCAGTTCGCCGGAAAGACCGTCCGGGAACATCGCCGCGAACCCGTCGCGCAGGTTGTCGAGAATCCCCGCAAAGCCGTTGCCGCCCGCGGCGTCCGCGATTTCCGCCGGCAGCTGGTCCTTGCCGACGAGATTGCGGTTCAGGATCGAAACGGAGTGGGCGAAAAAGCCGTCGTTCGGGACGTCATACATCGTGCCGAGGTGGCAGCCGAAGAAACTCACGCTGTCGCCGTCGTTGCGGACGTTGGTCATCCGCGCGGCGGCGGACTCGCGGGCGGCGTCGGGCAGGGAATCCACGACGGCGTGGGAGAGGCCGGCGGAGTTGAACGTGTAGCCGGAGAGCCGCGACGCGGACCCGGGCGAATTGGCGGCGACCGCGTATTGCGCAAGGCCGCCGCCGAGCGAATGGCCGGCGACGGAGACGGGGCCGTCCGTGCCCGCCAGGACGTTGCGGAGCAGCTCCGCGGCGGCCTTGTATTGGGCCGGAACGGAGCCGGTGCCGATTTGGGCGATGTCCGTCGCGATGTCGCCGGGAGACGTGAGCTCCGTGCCGCGGAACGCGACCGTGATTTCCCCCGTCCGGTCGTTGCGGTAGAGCACCGCGTCGAAGCCGGACGCCCACTTGACGCCCGACAGGGAGACGGTCCCGTCCTCGGCTACGGAAAAGCCCGGTCCGGCCAGTTTCGCGGCCTCCTTGGGCGAAAGGGCCGAGTAGCCGGCGGGAGGTTTCTTCCCGTCCTGGTAGGCGGCTTCGGCGAGAACCCCCATGTCCGCGACGCGCTGCCGTTCGGCGGCCGAGTGGTTCGATTCGAAATCGGGGCAGGAACCGAACCACGGGACTTTGACGACGCCGCTCGGCGGATCGTAGAAGAATTCCGAGACCGCGTTGCCCGCCAGACCGCTGAAGACGTTCGAGAGGGAGCCTTCCGCGGGGATCGCGAGGAGCAGCGCGGCGGCGGCCGCCGCCGCGTGGAACACGCTCTTTCTCATTGCGGTTCCTCCTTTCCGGCTTCGCGCACGGCCTTCAGGTAGCGTGCCGCTTCGCGCAGGTCATACCACTCGAACGCCGGTTCGCCGCTTGCGGCGTCGCGCGTGCGGCCGCGCGGCATCGAAACGGTCGCGAACAGGCGCGGGACGTCTTCGTTCACGAACAGGAAGAGAGAGCCGTCCCCGCCCGGGACGTAGCCGTAGAGCGAGAACCCCTCGCGCATGGCGGGCGGCAGGCGGAGGAACGAATCCCGGAAACGCGCGTGCGCGCCGTCCGCGAAATGGCGCCGCAGCGCCGGCGCGGAACCGCGGCGGAGCAGCTCTTCGCAGCGTCCGGCGACGGCGCGGTCCATGCGGTTGGTCGCAAGCGCCAGGCCGGCCCGGAGCCGCACGGCGGGGCCGTCCAGGATGCGGGTCCACGCGGCCGCGTCGCCGTCCGCGGGCGCGACGCCGAGCGCGGCGTCGTCCAGAAACGCGGATCCGTCCGCGTCGGGGAACCGTTCGTCGAAGCGGCGCACCGTGGCCGCCTGCGCGCGGAGGACGCCGAGCGCAAACGGTCCGCCCGGGGCCACGGTCGATCCGCGGAACGTTTCGCCGTCGATCCAGCGGAAACGGACGACCTTTCCGGGCCGGAACGAACCGGCCTTGTCCGGCGATCCGGGAAGATATCCGCCGCCCGTTTCCACGAAGAGCAGCGCGTCCCAGAACGGGTTGTGGAAGGCGACGAGCGCGTCCGTTTCGCCGAACGGGCCCAGCAGCACGTGGGCGCCCGCGAAAAAGTCGGCCTGCAGCGCGGCCGTGAGTTCGCGGGCCGGGCCGTCCGCCCAGCGGGCGGCGGCGGCGGGCTCGAAGGCGTTGGGCAGCGCGGCGGCGTTCGTCGCCGCCGTGCGGCGGAAGGAATCCGCCCAGGCCGCGACCAGCGTGCCGCGGCCGGCGAGCGCGGTGTCCGGCGCGGCGTCCGGCGCGGCCGGCGGCTCGGCCGCCCGGGCGGCGGCCAGCGCGCCCGCGGCGCAGAGCAGGATCGGTATCGTTCGTTTCATCGTGGTGGCGTGGCGTTCTAGAGGATTCGGCGTTTCAGGAGAAGGTTGAAAACGGTGTCGGGATTCGTTCCGAGGATGCTTTCCAGGGAGCCGCCGTCGCCCTCGCCGAGGCTTTTCCAGACGGCGTCGGCCGAGACGAGGCGCTCGAGAAGCCGCCGCAGGGCGGCGCCGTCGTCCCATTCCCAGTCGCCGGCGTCGTCCGTTCCGGCGAAGGCGTGGCGCAGGGGGAGAAGCTGGCCGTTCCAGTCGGTCTGCGAGAGGTTCCAGCCGTGCCGCAGCGCGGCGGCCGAGGCAGGGCCGCACACGCAGCCGATGCGCGCGGCGGCCAGACGGGCGCGGAGCGCCGCGTTCATGCCGTCGGGCAGACGCGGGGCGGGCCCGTCCGCCTCGTGTCCCGCGACGGTTTCCCAGCGCGGCGAAGGCGGGTTGCCCGCGTTGACGGAATCGGCTCCGTCCGCCAGTCCGTCCCCGGTCCGCCGCGCGTATCCGGCCCGCGCGGCGGAGAAGGCGACGAGGCGGGGCGCGGCGTTCGTGTCCGGCTCGAAGGCGCCGTAGAGCCCGGGCGGGGCGATCGGTCCGAGAAACGTCTCGAAGACGTTGCGGGTCTTGCGCGCCAGGCCCACGACGGTCGTGCCGCCGCCGGCGAAGTATTCGTCGCCGAGAATCCACGGTTTGGCCGGTTCGCCGACGTAGAGGTCCCGGGCCGCCGGCACGAGGAGACGGCGGTCGTCGCCGTAGATCCGGACGTAGCCCTTGAGAAGCATGTTGGCGCCCCGGCCGTTCACGCCGCCGGGATGGCCGCACGCCGTCGGAAATTCGCCGTCCAATCCGATGAACGTGGAGCGGTAGGCGCTCCGGGAATGGCCGCCGCCTTTCTTGATCGCCTTGATCTCTTCCCCGAGCCATGAAAGCGGCTGCCCGGACGACCCGTAGCCGTCGCCGGCCGCGCCGCCGTGGATGGCCGCGATGGGGAGCGGGACGTGGATGCAGAACTTGCAGTATTTGACGTTGAGCCAGCAGCAGATCCAGTTCGCCGTCGCCCACTCGTATTCGGACACGAGCCCGTAGGTTTCATTCGGCGTTTCGCACTGGTCGGGAAAACGCGACCGGACGTTGATGCAGGATGGTTCCACGTCCGTCGAAGCGATTCGGCCGACAACGTTGAGGACCGCTTTGCGCCAGGAATCGGCAACGCTCCGGAAGGGCGAAACCGCATCGTCGATTTTCTGCATCAATAATCGGGCTGCGCGCCAAAATGCCTTCTTCCATGGGGAGGAAGGTTTGTCTGCAAGGAATTTGGAGAGCTTGGGAAATCCGTTTTTCCCGATTGCGCCGATCAAGCCGGCAACGTCCGTTCCGTCGAAGACGTAGTTGCCCCGGTGGATGTCGACGCCGAGCCCCGTCGCCTTCTGCGCGAGGGAGCCGGCGCTGGCGCCTTCGCCGTAATTGGCGTTTTTGTAGCCGCGGGCGATGTAGGGGGCGGGGGCGGACCATTTCCGGACGACGTCCAGCCGGTCTTGTTCCGGTTCGTCGACGGCGCACCGGACGAACCACTGGTCGAGACCGCCCGCAAGGCGCCGCCCCCCGTTCCCCGACGACGGCGAAAAGTAGTCCACGAGGCGCAGGTCCCCGGCGCGCTCCGGCGGAACGCCGTCCGCCATCGCGAGAAACCGCAGTTCGTCTTCTTCCGTGTTGTGCAGTGCGCGGAAGTAGCCGGACGCGACGGCGCCGTCCGCGTCCGCGTCGGCATCCCGGTACTCGGGCGGCGCGGGCGAAACGCCCGGCACGATGACCGCCGCGTAGTCGTCCGCGAGGCCGGCCGGCACGTCGCCGTTCGCGTCGCGCGGCAGGTTGAGAAGCAGCGCGAGCCGCGCCGTTTCCTGGATCGCCGGACCCATCTGCCGGTTTTCCCAGGCGAGCATCCCGTTGCACAGGGACACGGCCAGGCGGTTCGCGGCCACGACGGACGCGATGCCGGGAACGCCCTCGCCGCCGCCGCCTTTCTCCAGCTGCCCGATCACGCCGCGCGCGATGGTTTCGCCGTCGACCTCGTAGTCGAAGTCGCCGCTCCCGTTCCAGACCAGATACGTGCCGGCGCGGTAGCCGACGCGGACCCGGAACAGTTCGTCCTTGCGCGGACCCATGCCGATGTAGTGGGAAAAGCCGTAATCCTTGTCGTCGTGAAGACCTTCGCGGCAGCCGATGCCGCCGACGCCAAAATTACATCCGATCGGCGTGTGGCCGATGTGCGAATATCCGGCGTTCTTGCCGGCAAAAAGCGACGAAACGAAGTCCCTGTGCCCGATGCCCGCGAGGTCCTGCCGGAAGCGCCACCGCGTCAGGTCGAGCCAGCGGTAGACGATGGCGTCCATCTGGGCGCGCGTCATCTGGACGTAGGACCAGGACATGGCGCGGTTGAGGACGGCCATGCGTGAAAGGACGTCGGCCTGGACGACGGACGCGGAGTAGGCGGCCGCGTCGCAGGCGTTCTGCAGTTCGGCCTTGCGGCGGATCGTTTCGCCGGCCATGTAGGCGCCGCCGCAGAACACGTAGAGGAAGAGTACGGCGCCGAGCGTGAACGCGAGAGCCGCGCCGTTTTCGTCGCGCGCAAGACGCCGGATCGAGCCGAGAAACGGGCGCGCGAGGCTCACGACGCCGCCTCCGTTTCTCCGGATTCTTCCCCGGCACCGTCGTCGGCGCTCTCTTCCGGCGCGGCCGGCGGAACCGGAACCAGGACGTCGCGTTCCGCGCCGGAAAGCCGCGGGAAACCTTCCGTCGACCACGGCTTGGGCAGGACGCAGGTTTCGGTGACGGCCGCGGGCGAAAAGAGCGTCCAAGGGGCGGGGCGTCCGTCCGAAAGCGGAATCACGGGCGCGAGCAGGTGCGGCACGAGGAACTCGACCGTGACCGCGACGGTTTCGTCGCGTTCGGCGGACTTCTCCGGCACGATGCGCGTCCGGGTCGCGGCGAGGGCCCGGTCCGGAAAAAGGCCGGCCCCGAGGCCGCTGCGTTGCGCGAGCGGGGCGAGCGTTTCCACGGCGGCCGCCCAGGCGACGCCGTCCCGTTCGAGAAACGCGCCCGTTTCGTCCGCATAGTCGGCCGGGTTGTGGACGAGCGCCGCCCGCGCCGCGTGGTCGGCCGCGAGGAACGCGAGGAACCGCGCCTGCCAGAGGCGCGTGAACTCCACCACGCCCATGCACAGCGCGACGAGCAGCGGCAGGCAGAGCACGGCCTCCATGAGGACGGTTCCGTCCCTCTTCACGCGGCGCCTCCCGGTTCCAGCGCCAGCTCGAGCGCCGCGCCGGCGGCGATGGCCAGGCCGAACGGGACGCGGCACGCCTCCGCCGATTTCGGCGGCAGCGCCGCGCGTCCGGCCGCGCGGTCGTAGCGCGGATCGAAGAGCGTCCGCGCCAGATGCCGGATCCGCCGCCGGTCGAACCGGGCGGACAGGAACCAGACGAGTCCGAGCGCGAGCCCCGCGAGCGAAACGAACAGCAGAAAGCCCGCCGCCCGGCCGCGGCCGAGCGCGCACCCGGCCGCGAAGAGCATCTTCACGTCCCCCGCGCCCGCCGCCCGGACGAGAAACGGCAGCAGCAGCAGCAGCGCCGCGAGCGCGCCGCCGGCCAGACCGTCCAGAAACGGCGCGGCCGACGGCCACCCCGCGCCCAGCCGCGCGGCGAGCGCGACCGCCGCGCCGCCCAGCGTGAGCGCGTTGGGCAGCCGGCGGGCGCGCAGATCGCAGACGCAGAGCGCGAGGAGCCACGCGGCGAAAAAGGCGAGGGGAAGCGGGGACACGGGAAAACCGGTCGTCAGTCGGAAGAGCCTTCGCCTTCGCCGCCTTCGCCGCCGCCTTCCGAGAGCGTGCTGTAGGCTGCGTTGGCGTTTTGCCCTTGCGTGACGTCCGTATTGGCCGTATCCTGGCTCTGTTGTTGGAGTTCGACGGCGCCCGCTTCGTTTCCGACGGCGCCTTTTTCGGCCACGCCGAACTGGCGGACGATCGCTCCGCCGAACTTGACGACGGCGAAGACGGCGGCGGCGACGATGAGGACCGCGAGCACGACGTATTCCATCATGGCCTGGCCTTTCTCTTCGCCGAAGAGGCGGCAGAGCGTGCGGACGAGGCGCGTTTTCCTGAATTTCATGGTTGTTCCTTTGGTTGGGTTGTTTGTTGGGTTGGGTTTCTCACAACGGGAATCACGGGACGGGGCGGGCCAGCAGGGTCTGGAAGCGTTGGTAGAACGCGACGAGATCGCGGCCGAGGCCGACGAACCCGTCGACGGGGTTGTAGAAATTCGCATGCATGAACAGGATGAGCGCGGTGCCGACGAAGCAGCAGAGCACGACGTATTCCAGGAGCACCGATCCGCGGTCGTTCACGGCGCCTCCTCCCGGTCGGCCGCGAGTTTTTCGGCGATGCGGGCCGCGGCGGCGGCGCGCTCCGCGGCCTTGGCGGGCGGAAACAGCAGGGCGCGGACGGCCTCGGCGAGCGCGGCGTCGCGCCCGGCGGGCGCGGCGGCGGCCGAGAGCGGCCCCTGCCGCCACTTGTCCGCGGCCGCGGACACGAGCCCGTGCAGGCGCAGCGCCCCGGCGGCCAGATTCGGGCGGCCCGGCGCGTCGGGGACGGTCCGGACGAGCGCGTGCAGGCCGCGGGGATCGCGGGCGGGCGTCCCGTCGAGCGCGGCGGCGGCGGCGCGCAGGACGCGGAGCCGGTTGGCCGTCCGCCGCACGAGCGGCATGGCGAACGACACGCCGAGCCGCGCGAGCTCCGGCGGCACGGGTCCGCTCCAGGACGATTCCAGCTTGGACCCGCGCACGTAGGCGGTCGCCGCCGTTTCGAACCGGGTCTTGATCGAGGGGTCCAGGAAATCCCGGAAGTCCCGGGCCCCGACCGCGAAGTCGTAGGGATCGGCGGGCGCGGCGGCGCCCGCCGGCGGAAGCGGCGCGCCGCGCGGCGGCGCGGCGGGGAGTTTTTCCAGCGAAAACAGGAACGCCATGTCGCCGGGGATCGCCGGCCGGGCCGGATCCAGGTCCCAGCGCGCGAGCTGGCCGGCGGCGGAATCCCATTCGACGCGGAAGCCGTCGAGGTCGGCTTGCAGCGAGGCGAGCGAAGCGGCGTAGCCGGCCAGCGCCGGATGGACGGCGCGCGCGTCGTCCTCGTCCGGCAGCGGAAGCGCCGGCGCGAACGCCGCGCCGTCGCAACGCGCGACCGCGGCGAGATTGGACGCGAAAACGGCCTCGGCCGCGACGAGGCGGCCGACGACCGGCCCGGCCGCCTCGATCCGGTCGGCGAGCAGGCGGCTGCGGCGCAGGACCGGATACCGGCCGGTCCGGCGGTCCTCTTCGGCGCGTTCGCGCGCTTGCGCGTCCTGCGAGGCGAGCGCGGCCAGATCCCGCGCGAGCCGGGCTGCGCCGTCGGGCGGCGCCGCGAGGCAGTCGGGGAGCCGGAGCGCGCCGAACCGGGCGTCGAGCGCGGCGTTGGCGGCGGCGGCGGCGCGGAGAGCGTCTTCGACGGCGGCGGCCGATTCGACGAGCGGCCGCAGATACCAGTCCGGCGGCGGCGGCGGCGCGGCGGCCCGCCACACGGCGGCCGTCGCCGCCGCGAGCCGGTCGGCCGCGGCCTCGAACGCGGCCGCGGCCCGGTCCCGCAGGACGGGATCGGCCGCGGCGCCCGCGACGGCCTCGTCGCGAAGCAGGTTCCGGCCGGCGCCGGGGCCGTTGAACGCGTCGAGCAGGTCGAACGCCCGGCGCTCCTCGGCCTGCATGGCGGGGGAGGTCGTCGTGTTCCACCCCCAGTCGGACGCGCCGGAGCGGTAGTCGGGGGCGGCCTTCCACCGGCGGGCCCGGAGCATCGACCGGGCGCAGTCGCCGGGACCCCGCCACCGGACGATCGCGTTGGTCCAGCGCGAGAGGTCGGCCAGAAGGGCGCGGCGCGCGGATTCGTAGACCGGCGCGCGACGCGCGGCGGCCGCTTCGTCCGCGAGCGCGAACGCCTCGGAAAACGATTCGGCGGCGGCGGCGGCGCGCGCCCGGTCGAGGAGGCGGCCGGCGTCGGGGCGGGCCGCGAGCCAGATCTGGCGCGCGGCGAGGGCGAGCAGGAGGGTCGCGCCGGCCACGAGGGCCTTGCGCCCCAGACCGGCGCGGACGTGGGGGACGTTTTTGTCCAGGAAGCGGAACTCCCGGTCGGCCGCCACGATCGAATCGCCGTCCGCGAGCTGCTGGGTCTTGAGGAGCGGCAGGCCGTTCACGGTCGCGCCGTTGCGCGCGCCGGTGCATTCGACGACCGGATCGCCTCGTTCGTCGAGCCGGAACAGCAGATGCCGCCGGGAGACGAACGGCCCGGGGCAGACCACGTCGCAGGCCGGATCGGAGCCGACGGCGAGACCCGGGCCGGGCTTCAGGTCGAACGCGCGCCCCGCTTCCGGGCCGCCGGTCTGCTCGATCCGGTGGAACGCCGGCGAATCGGCGGCGGCGGCGCCCGCCACGACGGCCAGCTCGCAGCCGCCGATCCGGACGGGGCGGCCGGGCCGGAGCCGGCACGAGGCGACGCGGACGCCGTCCGCGAGAACGCCGTTGCGGCTGCCGAGATCGCGGACGTAAAACGAACCCCGCCGCCGGGTCACCTCCGCGTGGCGGCCGCTGGCGGACGGATCGGCGCCGGCCAGGCACCAGTCGCATTCGCGGCTCCGGCCGATCGTCAGGGTCCCGGGAAAACCGGCGGCGTCGGCGCGGAACAGCACGCGGCCGTCCTTGGAAAGTTCGAGCGCGGGAGCCGGTTTTCTCATTTCTTCCACCAGTTCTTGTCGCGGAGCAGGTCGCGCCGGCGGTCGTCGGAGCCGCGGAACGCGGCGACGGCCTCCGCGTCGACGGCCGCGGCCGCGCGCGGATCGTGCGCCGCTTCGACGCGGCGCGCCCAGAAGTCCTTCCACGCCGCGTCCTTGGCCCGGCGCAGGGCGGAGAGCCCAGCGGCCGCCTGCGTGCCGGCCGTCGGTTCGCCCGCGAGCGCCGCCGCCACGAGCGCTTCCCGCAGGCGCGTTTCCGTCTCCTCCCATTCCAACGGCGAGCGCGCGGTCGCGGCCGGGTCCGGGGAAAGGCCCGACTCCGGCGCGCCTTCCCACCGGCCTTCCGCGAACGAAGACGGGCTGACGACCAGCTCTTCGAGCGCCCGGCCGGGCGCGCCGGCGCGCCGGGACAGGGCGAACACGGAGCTTTCGAGCTCCCAGCAGACCGCGTAGCAGCGCCGGCCGGCCCGGAAGAAGGCGACGCGGCCGTCTCGCTGCACGCCGCCTTCGCCGGTCTTGTAGCGCCACTGGCGGTAGGGAATGCCGGGGCCGAGCCCCCGCTCGCCGCCGAGGAAGCGCAGCCGGGCCGGCGGCTCTTCCCCCAGCAGCGTCCAGTTCCGTTCGGGGGCGACCGCTTCGAGCCACGCGCGGAAGCGCTCTTCCCGCGGCGCGCGGAGACCCTCCGGATCGTCGAACGCGCAGGCGCGGACGGGAAAGTCGACGTCCCGGCCGCGGCTCGTCCGGAGCCGGCCGCCGACCGTCGTCCAGCGGCGGCCGGCGCCGTCGGTCGAGCGGGATACGGGCGCATTGGCGCCGTAGACGAACAGGAAGGGCGGCTCCGCGACGTCCGGTCCGGGCGCGTCGATTTCGACCTTCGTCCGCAGGGTGTCCCCTTTTTCGCCGCGCGGATGCAGGAGCCGTTCGGTTTCCGGGGCGCGCTGGCGCCAAAGCGAAACGCCGAGGGCCGCCAGAAAGGCCGCGGCGACGAGGGCGACCCGGAACAGGACGGATCGGCGGCGGCGCGCCTGGTGCATGCCCCGGAGACGCTCCAGCTCGGCAGGCGTCGCCGCCTGTGTTTCCAGCGCGCGCGTTTCGTCCGCACCGTCATCCACGTCCGGCGCCGTGGTCTCGTCCGCCGCGGTCTCGTCCGCCGCGGTCTCGCCCGCCGCGGTCTCGTCCGCAGCGGGAGCGTCGCCCGCGACTTCGAACTCCAGCGAGGAGCCGAGGCGGACGCGGGCGCCGGGCGCCAGGGCGACGGAAGCGCCCGGGGAAACCGCGCGGCCGTCTACGACGGCGCCGGCCCGGCCGGAAACCTCGAGCAGAAGTCCGCTTTCCCCGGGGGAGACGACGGCGTGATGGCCGGACACGTCCGGCTCGGCCGGCCGCACCGCGCACGAGCGCGACCGGCCGATGCCGACGGCGTCCCCGACGCCGAACGACGACCCGGCGAGCGATCCAGACACGAAACGGATTGAGGCGGACATGTGCGAGAAACCTTTCCCGTTATCCGCCGTGCGACGCCTTCCAGCGCAACCAGACGGGGAAGAAAACCACGATGAAAACCGCCGGCAGGATGAACAGCGCCAGCGGGAAGATCATGAGACTCGGCGCGCGGGCCGCCTTGCGTTCCGCGAGGGCGAACCGGGCGCGGCGCAGGTCCTCGCCCTGCGCCGCCATGGTGTCCGCGACCGAGGCGCCGACCTCGAGCCCGTGCGCGACGGCGTCGACGAACGAGCGGAACTCGGGCGACCGGATGCGGGCCGCCATGCGGTCCAGCGCCTCGGCCTGGGGGACGTTCGCCTCCGTCATCTCGCGCAGCAGCGTGCGGAATTCGGCCGCCAGCGGGTTGTCCAGGCCGAGCTGCACGTAGTGGCGGACGGCCGAGACGAAGTCGACGCCGGCCCGCATCGCGGCGGCGATCAGATCGATGGCGAACGGCAAGGCGCGCACGACCGCCTCCTGCCGCCGCCGCGCGCGCGCTTCCAGGTCGAGCCCGGGCTGGATCCAGCCCGCGAGCGCGGCCAAGACCGCGAAAAACGCGCCGGTCCCCGCGTCGCCGGTCAGGACGAAAAGCAGCACGCCCGCGAGGGCTCCGGCCGCGGCGAGAACCGTCTGCAGGCCGAACACGTGCTCCGGGCCGAGGCGGACGCCCGCGAGGGCCAGCGTCGAGCGCAGCGCGGCGGCGCGGCGCGGCGCCGCCTCCGCGAGGCGGGCGCCGATGCCCGGCCCCGCCCAGAGAACCAGGGGAAGGAGGAGGCGATACGGCGGCGGAAGGGTCGGATCCCCGGAGAGGGGCGAAGACGACCGCCGCGGCAGTTTCACGAGCGCGTCGGCGGCCAGATAGGAGCCGACGACGGCCGCGAAAACGAGAAGGCAGGAGAGCGTGGTCCGCGTTTCGTCCATCCTACACCTCGATTTTCCCGATTTTCGAAATGATGGCGAACCCCACGGCCGACATCGCCGCGTCGGCCGCCAGCGCGAACCAGCCCTGCTCGGTCGTCACGAGCGGCAACATGAGCGGCCGGTCGATGAAAAAGAGCAGCAAGAAAACGAACACGGGCGCCAGGGCCATGGCGGCCGCCTCGAACCGGCTCTGCTCCGTCATCGCGCGGAGCCGCCGCTTGAACTCGGTCCGCTCCCGGATCGTTTCGACGAGCCGCGCGAGGACCGTCGCGAGACTGCCGCCCGTCTGCTGCGTGAGCGACACGGAACCGACAAGCAGGGCGAGGTCTTCGGAGGGGTGGCGGCCGTAGAGCCGCGCCAGGGCCTCGGGGAGGGGGACGCCCGCCTGGCGCGTCTCGCGCAGGACGGCCTCCAGTTCGCCGGACATGGGATCCGGCAGGCGGTCCGCCGCCGCCGCAAGCGCCGCGTTGGGCGCCAGCCCCGCCCGCAGCCCGTTCGAGAGGGCCGTGGCCAGGTCGAGGATCTGCGCCTCGAAATCCGACTCCACGCGGGCCGCGCGCCGGCGCGCGGAGAGGCCCGGCGCCGCCGCGGCCGCGGCGCCGGCCGCCAGCGCGGCGACCGCGGAACCGGCCAGGGACGCGCCCGCCAGGGACGCGCCCGCCGTCGCCAGCGCCGCGGCGAAAAACGCGCCCGCCGCGGCCCGGGTCGCCGCGCGGACCGCCCCGGCGCCGCCGCGGGCCGCCAGCGCCTTTTCGGCGGCGCGGTCCCGCGCCGCGGCGAACGCGGCGCCGGCCAGCGCGCACGCGGCGGCGAAGACCAGCAGCAGAAGACCGGCGTCGGCGGCGGAGAAATCCATTCCGGGCGTTCCTTCAGGCGGTTTCGACGAACGCCGACATGTCCATGCGGAGCGTGCCGGCCGCGTTGCGGTCGTGGACGAATTGCGGGATGTTCCCGGTCGGCACGTGCCGGCCGAGGACCTTGCCCTCCGGCGACAGGCCGGCTGGTTCGAAGACGAACACGGGGGAGAGCGTGATCGTCGATCCTTCGGGAGCCCCGACTTCCTCGATCGAAACGATCTTGCGCGATCCGTCCGGCAGGCGGTTCTGCTGCACGATGACGTCCACGGCCGAGGAAATCTGCTCCCGGATGGCCTGCGACGGGAGGTCGAAGCCCGCCATCATCACCATGTTCTCCAGGCGGGAGAGCGCGTCGCGGGGCGTGTTGGCGTGCAGCGTCGTGAGAGAACCGTCGTGGCCCGTGTTCATCGCCTGCAGCATGTCGAGCGCCTCAGCGCCGCGGCATTCGCCCACGACGATGCGGTCCGGCCGCATGCGGAGCGCATTCACGACGAGGTCGCGGATCGTCACGCGGCCCGTTCCTTCGACGTTGGGCGGCCGCGCTTCGAGCCGGACGACGTTGCGGTGCGAGAGCTTGAGCTCGGCCGAGTCTTCGATCGTGACGACGCGCTCGCCGCGCGGAATGAACTGCGAGAGCACGTTCAGCAGCGTCGTCTTGCCCGAGCCGGTTCCGCCGGAGACGACGACGTTCTTGCGCGCGAGAACCGCCTCCCGCAGAAACGCCGCCATGCCCGGAGACAGGCTCCCGAACGCGACGAGATCGTCGACCGTGAGTTTCTTCGAAGGGAATTTCCGGATCGTGAGGGACGGGCCGTCGAGCGCGAGCGGCGGAATGACGGCGTTGACGCGCGATCCGTCGGGAAGGCGGGCGTCGACCATCGGGCTCGCGTCGTCCACGCGCCGCCCCACCGAGGCGGCGATGTTCTTGATGTGGTTGAGCAGGTGCGAGTCGTCGAAGAACCGGACCCCGGTCTCGAACAGGAGACCGCCGATTTCCGCGAAAACGCGGCCGGGGCCGTTGACCATGATTTCGGAAACGTCGTCCGCGCGCAGGAGCGGGCTGATCGGGCCGTATTCGGCGATTTCGTCGCGCAGGGCCGCCCGGAAGGCGTCCGCCGGGACGTCCGCCGGGATTTCGTGGCGGCATTCCCGCAGGATTTCGTCCAGCGCCGCCTCCAGGCGCGGCCCGTAGGTCGGGTCCTCCCACCGGGCCAGGACCTTGTCGCCCTTCCGGGCGGAGCGCTCCATGCGCTCCACGATCCGGTCGCGGAAGCGCTTCTGCAGGGCCATGTTCGCCGGCGTGCACAGCAGCGCCGCGTCCGCGAAACGGGCTTTCAGCGCCTCTTCCCGCGGATCGGGCGGGCCGTCGTCTCCGCCGGCCGCGGACCCCGCCACGGCCGGAGCGGCCGCCGGAGCGCCCGGATCGGCCTCGAATCGGAAAACCGTTCCGCCGAGCCGAAGCTCGTCGCCGGGACCGGCCGGCGCGGGGCCCGAAAGCCGCACGCCTCCCAGAAACGTCCCGCCGCGGCTCCCGAGGTCTTCCACGATGCACCGGCCGCCCGAAACCGAGAGCCGCGCGTGGTGCCGCGACACCGCAGGATCGGCCAGGCGCAACCCGGCGTCCTCGGCGCGGCCGAGCACGAGCGGAGAACCGCCGTCCGGCAGGGGACGGCGCAGGGACAGGGACGGGCAGACCAGTTGCATGCGCGGAACGCCGTTTCCTACCACCGGAACCAGTCGACGAGCGAGCGCTCGTCCGGCCGGCCGGCCGTTCCCTTCTCCGGATCGAGGATTTTTTGGTAGGGTTTGTCCATGTCGCCCGAAATGTCGTCGATGGGGCCGATGCCTTCGCGCGGCGCTTCGTCGTCGCCGATTTTCCGGATGCTCACGAGTATGACCATCGTGAGTTTTTCGTCGAAATGCGATTCCTTGGCCACGAACCAGTTGATGACGGGGATGTGCCGCAGCAGCGGCAGGCCTTCGGGCTCCGTGTCGTTCTTGACGATCTTTTCGTAGCCGGCCACGGCGATGGTCCGCCCGTAGCGGCAGTTGCGCACGAGCGAAGGGAGCTTGTGGACCGAATGCCCGGTCTCGACGGCGCCGCCGCCCGGCATGCCGACGTATTTCGATTCGACCGGTCCGTTGTAGGTGAAATCCAGGTGGATCTCCGCCTCGTCGGCCGAAATCGGTTTCGTCCCGTTCGAAACGAGGACGAGCCCCAGTTCGTATTTTTCCTTGTCGCCGGCGGATCCGTCGCCCGACGAAACGGGCGTCACCGTGAGCGACGAGCCGAAGTGGGCCGTCTGCGGCGTCTCGTCGTTGGCGAGGAACGTGAAAACCGCCTTCATGCTGTTGCGGGAAGCCCCGGCGCCGGCGATCGCGCGGACCGTGGTCGCGAAATCGATGTCGAGCCGGAAGACTTCGCTGGCGTGTTCGCCGGTCAGGAAATTGTAGAAGCCCTTGAAGGCCGCCGCCACGGTCGGCGCCATGTCGCTGCCGATCTCGCGGCTCTTCGTCTTGTCCACGCTCAGGACGGCGACGCTCATCTCCAGCGGCGAGCGGTCGAGCGAAACGGAGAGGACCGTGCGGACCTTCTTCTCCGCGTCGGGCGAAGCGTCGCCCGGGGCGGCGAGCCAGCTCTGGCGGCCGAGGACGTCGCCGATTGCGTCCAGCTCCGCCTTCGTCCAGACTTGGCCGGAAACCGACAGTTCGTTTTCTTCCTTGGCGTAGGCCACGGCGATCTGGCCGGGACCCGGTTCGGCGTCCGGCTCCGCCACGGAAAGTCCCGCTTTCGCGAGCGCCGCCCGGAGGCGGGACACCGTTCCGGCGTCCGCGCCGAACCGGACGCGCGACTCCACGAGCCCGGCGTATTCGCCCGAGGCCAGAAGGTCGCGGAGGGCGTTCCATTTCGCCTCGCTCGTCACCGTCCCCTTCACGACGACGACACGCGACCCCTTCTCGGCCCGCAGGCCCGGAAACGATTCGTCGAGTTCGCGGACGAGCGAGGCGTGGACGGAATCCAGTTCGGAGACGACGACCGCCGTCACGAGGGCGACGGACGTCCCGGACGCGTCCATGAAACGGAACTGCGCCGAGCCGGGGCGGGCCCCCGCGACAAGGGAAACGGTCGCAAGCCCGGGAAAGACGTCCGCTTTCACGAGCCCCTTCCCGGACACGGGCAGGAAGGACGCCGGGACGAAATCCAGTTCGAGCGTTCCGGCTTCGTTCGGCCGCAGTTCGACGGTGAGTGCGTCCGCGTCGGCGCCGGCGGACCCGGCGGCCAGGATCAGCGCGGCAAGGACGGGTGCGGGGGACAGGAGTCGTTTCATGGGTCGTTGGGAGGTGGAATCGGGAAAAAGGGAAAACAAGGAGACGGACCTCGCGTCACCGCGCGCGGAGTTGCGAGCCGCGGATCTGCGGAAGGGCCGCCGCGTCCGCGTTGCGCGGGTCGTTGCGCATCCGGAGCATCGGGTAGAGTTCGAGCGAAAGCTGCGCGAGCTGGAGCCTCATGGCCTCCTCCGGCGGCAGGCAGACGAAGGCTCCGTCCGGTGCGGTCCGGTGGACGCGCAGGCAGGGGAACAGCACGTACATGCCGTCCTCGGAAACGTCGCGGGCCGGCTCCGACTCGTCCGTCCCGCGGACCGTCCGGTGGATCGCGCCGCGCGCCACGAGGGCGAATTCGTCGCCGGCGGCGAGCAGCCCGGCGCGCAGGAGCGTCGAGTCCGAGAAATGGACCGGCACGATCCATTTGCCCGGTTCGGCGGCGCCGGCGTCCGTCCCTTCCGCGCGCGCCAGATCGCCGGCAAAAAGGTAATCCCCGTCCGACAGGGCGGCGCGGACGCGCTGCCCCGACACGAGATTGAGGTCCTCCGCGCGCATGTGCTGCCCTTCCCGGAACGCAGCCCTGGGAATCCGGCGCGTCCGGAGGTTCTTGTCCGAAAGGACTTCGCCCGCGCGCACGTCGGTCCGCGCGACGAGGACGGCCGTCGTCTCCGTCCCGGACGCGGCGGCCCGCTCCGTTTTCGAAAGCCGGTTGCTCACCGCGAACACGGCGGCCAGGCCGAACAACACGGCCACGACGAGGGGAATTGCGTTTTTCATGGGCGTCTGGACTCCTTATTCGACGGTGAAATTGATTTCGAGCAACGTGGTGCCGTCCGCGCCCGGAATCGTTTTCACGTCGTCCACGCGGTAATGGGCGCCGGAAGACGGTTTTCTTCCGGTGGTCAAGAGCACGTTTTGGGAATTGACGATGGTTTCGATATTGCCTTGCGCAAATGCGAAGGCGTTTCCGATCCTGGCCGCGTCGCACGGGACGCGAAGGACGCCGTGGCCCGTCTGGGACGAAACGGAAAAACCCGGCAGAGATACTTCCGCCCGCCCGATTACTACGATATCCGCTTGGTACGTGAACATGCCGCCGCGGAAGCGTCGGTATTTGTCGGCGATAAAGACGGTTTCCGGATCGGTTCCCGGGTGAGAGTTCAAATACGTTTCCTTCATGATGCGGCCGGCATCGGCAACGAAACGACTTTGTGCGTTCAATTTGTCCGAACCTTCCTGCGGCTCTGCTTCGAACGTCCACGTCAGACCGTCTGCGGTCTGTCCCTGCGAGATGAGTTCGTATCCGTCTCCGCCCGCCGGGATGCCGTTTTTGGGGGTGGAATCCCGATCGATCAAACTGCGGATGTAGAAATAGTCAAACTCCGTTTTCGCGCGAACCACGCCGGACTTTCCCGGGAGGCGCGCATGGGAGATAGCCCTCTCGAGAGCCGCCGATTCGGAAAGGCCGCCGTATTTGCGGAGCCAAGCTTCCACTGAAGGCCTTTTGGCTATTTCGGCCGCTTTCGAAAAGAGAAATTCAGCGACTTTCCCGTCCTTGGCCACGCAAGTGCCGTTTTTAAAGGCCTTTTCCAATTCCAGGAGAGACGCGATGGCGGCGGGGTCGGCCCCGGAATCGTTGCGTCCGAACAGGAAGTTTGTCGGGTCGACCTGGGATATGTCAAGCCAAAGCAGGAGTGCGTGTTTTTGTTCCTCAATGCCGCCAGACGCCCAGAACAGCCGTGCCAGATCGTATTGGGCTATCGGAAAATCCGTGTTCGCCGCCGTTTGGTAGAATTCCGCGGCGCGGCTCCGCATGCCAGCCCCTTCCAATTCCCGGCCCTGCAGCCAGATGCCGCGCGGATCCGGCGAAACGCAACCAGCCAGGACCGCCGGCAAAAACGCGATGCAAACGTTCCGCAAACGCGGAAAAAGAGGATGCAATGCTGTAGGTTTCATGTAAAGCGGAAATCCGGAGCCGGGCGTTCCGGCTCCGGATCTCCGGTCGGGGTTATTTGTTGGCTTTGGATTCCGGTTTTTCCACCTTGTCAAGGCTTTTCGCCGTGGCCGGCCAACCGGTGATCTTGCAATCATAGGTGCTGAACAGGACATAGTCCTTCTTGTCGATCTGGTAACGGGCTCCGAGGATCGCCTCGCACTTGTTCTCGAGCAAAGCCTTGTTGAGCGCGGCGTTCTTCGCGTCCGTCATGCCCTTGCCGAAAATCGTGAACAAAATGCCGGACTTGGCGTCGCGGTCGTTGAGAATCACGGTGGAGGGCGCGCCGAACGTGAGGCCGAGCGCGCGGGTTACCTGTGCCGATGTCGAGACTTGAGTCGGCTTGACGTCGTATTTCAGGATGTACCGTTCGGTTTCGGTGTTCGGGAATCGGGCGTAGTCGGCTCCCGACGTGATGCCCTGGGAAGCGCAGCCCGAGCCGAGCGCGAGCGCAACGGCCGCGGCGGCGAGTGCGGAGAGGTTTGTCTTTTTCATGTTTTTGTTTGTTTTGTTTGTTGTTTTCCGCCGAAATGCCTCGGCGAAAGGGATTAGAGTCCGAGTTGTGACCAGTCTTGCCAGACGATGCTTCCTGTGGAAAGGTCCACGATTTCAAGAAGTAATTCGCATACGTCGCCTCCGTCATAGGATGAAAGGGTCCCCCGCAACGTCAGATCGGGCGACAAATGGGTTCCAAAAGCCTGAACGTTGGCGTTGTCCCGAAGACCGAGTCCTGCATTGGCTTCAATGCTTTCGACGATTTCCCCGGCCTGGGAATCCCGGGCGCCGTGGTCGTCCACGACCGTCATGGACCCGGCGGAAACCAAACCGCCACGCAAGTGCATGCGCAGACCGGCAATGCGAAGGGGCATTTCGTGATCTGTCGTTTTGTTCCGGATGTTGCCGACCTGGATGACCGGATTCCGCCCGAGCAATGCCTTCCGCTCGGCCAGAAACGACTGGAACGCGGCGGCTCCGTTGAGATTCGTCCTGAGGCGCTCCTCAAGGGCGGAGAGATTTCGAAAGCTAGGTTTGGGCGGAGCGGGTGCAAGGCAACTCGCGGCGAAACAAAACAGAAACGCGACCGAAAGGGCCGCCCGGACGGCGTGATTCATCGAATTGGTTCCTCGGGGAGGTTGAAAGCGGAATGGTCCAATATGTCCGGCATGCCTTCGACGCGGACGTGGCTCGCGGACAGGTATTTTCCGTATCCTTCCGCTTTGACGAGTTTTGCGGCGTCATCCGTTTTGCCGGATTCGCGCAACCGGTCCATGGCCGTTGCAAACCTCTCGTCATCCATCCGTCGGGCGCGTCCTTCCTCGTTTTCGCGAAGGACAACGAGGAACGTTGTCCCGCCCTCGAACTTGGCTTGGGTTCGGAATGTTTCCATCCCCGCCAACTCGACTTCGACCCGATGGAGTCCCGGGGAAAAATGCAGACGAAGCGGAGATTCTCCCGACGATGGCAATGTTCCGCGAGATGAACCGTCCACAACGAGCGACGCACCAGGCAGATTGCATCCAAACGCGACTTCAACGCGTCCCTCCGTGTCGGGCAGCCGGGACAAAGGACCGCGGCAGGCTTCCAAGAACCGCTCGGACGCTTCGGCAACGACTGAGGAAACGAGATCGTGCTTGATTTTCTTCTCGTTCCGTCGGTATTCGTCAATCAGGTGTTTTTCCGTCATGCCCGAAGCGTCGGCGGACGCGATGGTCGCTCCTTTGGGAAGGCGCTTGGCTTGCAACGTGATCTTGATCGAAAGCCGCCGGGCGACAGGAGGATTCCCGAAATCTTCCGTGTCGGACGAATCGACCGTAGCCGTCAGCAACACCTGGGCGTCGCACGCCTCGGCAAGTCGAACCGCCGAAGCTGTCGCCAAGCCGCCGCCCCAGACGCCTGTGTCAATCCCCTCTTCCGCGACGTCTTTCGGATCGATGACCGCAAATTGCGATCCGGAAAGAGCGGACGAAAGGCCGACGCCTATGTCTGCAAGGGAGCCCATGAACTCCGCATCGTTGTTCCTTACGACGAGAAGGGCGTCGATGGGTTCCGCCCCGGCGGACGCGATGGTCGAAACAAGAAGGATTGTTAAAAGTCGCGTGATGCTCTTCATGGTTTCTTGTCGGTCTTTCGTTCGTGGATCATTGACGCCGGATTTCAAGCCTGTATCCCGCCGCGTCGATAGTAGGAGAGGTCCGCTGGAGGTCCAGTTTCTGGCGGCCGAGGAGAAATACGGGCGTCCATTGGGACTTTGCCGAGTCGATTTCAAGGCCGTCCGCGTCGAGCCAGACGAACCGATATTGACAGGGATACGTGCGCGTCCCGGAATTTTCAACGGAAACGGAAACCCGAAGGAACCCTTCCGGCGTTCGTTGTGTGGCTTCCTTGACGAGAACGAGACGGGAAAGAAACGCGGCGTCGGCCACACGGAGTTCGCCGTTTTGTATGTCAACGCCCGCAGTGCGGGGCGCAAGACAACCTGCGGAACAAACCGATAGCAGGACGGCCGCGAAAAGGGTTTGGAAATGATTCGTCTTCATGCCGTCAGAACGCGAAGTTGATGAGAGGGAAGAAGGGGACGGACGACTCCCGGTTCACGTTGGAAAGGCCGATCTGCAAACCCTCGAACACGGTGGCGAAGTTGAAGACGCCGATCTGGACGCCCTGCCCCCGTTCGACCGAATTGAGGAAGCCGACTTGCAGTCCGGAGAGCGCGGCCGCCCTGTTCACGAGTCCGATCTGGGCGCCGGCGTGCTCGCCGTCCGTCCGGTTGAGGACGAGCCCCAGCTGCAGCCCCGTGAACTCGTGCCGCGAACCGTTGAGCAGGCCCGCGATCTGGAGTCCGGCTTCGGAGTGGGAAACCGTGTTGACGAATCCGGCGACTTGGACGCCTGTCAGGCCCGCCGTCAGGTCGTTGGCGACAAGACCGACGTCGAGTCCCGCCAGCGACCGGTGCCGGCCGGCAAGGAGATTGATCCGCAACAACCCGATGTCGTGGTCTTCGGGCGGCACGGACGAAGCGGGCAGCAGCGAAACGGCAAGGGGGGACCAGCCCCCCGACGGAGGCGTCTGATACGCATCGATCCGCCGGACGACGGGGGCCTCGCGCCCGCGGTCGGGCCGCTCTTGCGCCGCGGCGGGCAAGGCCGGTCCCGCCAGAAGAAGGACAACCGCGGCGATCCGGGTCGCGGGAGTTCGTTTCGGTGTTGTCGGGCCGTGCGCCATGCGTCTGTCGTTTCCTTCGCCCTGGGGTTGGGTCGGGGGCTGGGCGAAAGAAAGCCTCCCGGCGTTTTTCCACGGGAGGCTGTAGGAGGCCTGGTCAGAGAAACGAAGAGAGGCGCGCTGGTACGCGCATCCCTGCCGAAGAGGTCTGGCCGAGGAAGGTTCCTACATTTCCCGTGGCGATTCTTGGAGCAAGAATGCAAGTTCGGTTGTGGTTCCGCCGGCACGGTCCGAAAACCGGACCCTCGGAACGGGACGGCATTATCCAAAAAACGGGCGGCCATTGCAAGATGAATTTGACCGAATTGTATGCGCGCGCCGGCGGGACGGTATGCGCGACAGTCACGGACTCTAGTCCCTGCTTGTTTTCGTCGGACGGATATTGTGGTTCGCCCAATCGCCTGCGGTTTGCCCGGTCGGATTCCGCGGTTCAACAACCACTAACCTATTTAAAATCGTTGTTGTCCGACCGTAGTTGATTTTGCTTGACACGCCTCCGCCGGCGTGCGATGATCCACCCCCTCGCCGCCCGTTCTCGTCCACCCAGCGCTCTCCGCTCTCCGTTCCCGCCTTCCGTTCCCTCTATCCGACCGGCCACCGGTCCTGCACCCACCCTCCCTCCGCCCACGCTCTCCGCCCGACCAGCGCGCTACAATCCCCGTTCTCCGCCCATCCCTTCGCCTACCCGGTTTCCAGACCCCGCCACGTCTCTTTTTCCACCCGCAACCAAGGTCTACCACATGTCGCAAGGAATCATGTCGGACATCGATTTCGCGGAACAGGTCCTTCTGGTCCGCCAAGGCCTCGCCTGGTGGCAACGCCCGGCTCCGCCGCCCGCGCCGCGCCTGCCCCCGGTCACGTGCGAGCCGCTCCCGCTTTCCCTGTTGCTTTCGCAAAACTTCCAGGAGATGTTCGGCGGGCTGGCCCGCGCCTTCGAGCGGCGCTACCAGGTTTTCCGCCGCCGGGGGCATTACTGGCTCGAAAAGCGGGAGCGCGAACTCTGGCGCACGTATCTG
>JAFTHC010000071.1 GCA_017457625.1 Kiritimatiellia bacterium | reverse complement strand
GCGGCCGGCCACACGATGCCGTCCTTGTCGTTGTTCTGCTCGGCGATGGCCTGCACGGTGCGCGAGACGCCGATGCCGTAGCAGCCCATCACGGGCGTCACGGACTGCTTGTTCTGGTCCAGGACCGTGAACTTCATCGCCTTCGTGTATTTGAGGCCGAGCTTGAAGACGTGCCCGACCTCGATGCCGCGCGCGAGCTGCAGCGGCGCGCCGCAGTGCGGGCAGCGGTCGCCCTCGACGACGGTCGCCAGGTCCGCCCACGCGGCGATCTTCACGTCCGGGTCGTCCATGAGGTTGCAGTGCGTGACGTGGAAGCCCTCTTCGCCGGCGCCGACGGCGACGTCGCGCGCTTCCTTGAGGCCGTTGTCGGCGTAGACGGGGATCGAGACGCCGATCGGGCCGATGGAGCCGAACGGGCCGGCGGCCTTGGCGGTCGTCTCGGGGTCGGCCATCTCGAGTTCGCCGCAGCCGAGCAGCCGGCGCAGCTTCGGTTCGCAGAGGTCGGCGTTGCCGCGGACGAGGACCATGACGGGCTTGCCGTCCGCGAGGTAGACGAGGGACTTCACCACCTGGTCGCTCGGGATGCCGAGCGCGGCGGCCGCTTCGTCCACGGTGTGGGCGCCGGGCGTGGCGACCTTGGCGCGCGGCTCGGCGGAGGGCGCGGACCAGTCGCAGGGCGGGGCCTGGCGCTCGGCGCGCTCCTGGTTGGCGGCGTAGCGGCAGGCGGGGCAGTGCAGGATGCCGTCCTCGCCCGAAGGCGCCAGCACCATGAACTCGTGCGAGTGGTTGCCGCCGATCGCGCCGGTGTCGGCTTCGACGGGGTGCGCGTCGAGCCCGCAGCGCTTGAAGATGCGCAGATACGCGTCGTACATCTTCTGGTACGAGACGTCCGCGTCCTCGGAGGTGAGATCGAAGGAGTAGGCGTCCTTCATCACGAACTCCTTGCAGCGCATGAGGCCGAAGCGGGGGCGGATCTCGTCGCGGAACTTCGTCTGGATCTGGTAGACCGTGGCCGGGAGCTGGCGGTAGCTGCTGGCGAGCGTGCGCAGGTAGTCGGTCGCGACCTCCTCGTGCGTGGGCCCGAGGACCATCGTCTGCTCGTTGCGGTCCTTGAGGCGGAACATCGACTTGCCCATGATGCCGGCGCGGCCGGATTCCTCCCACAGCTCGATCGGCTGCAGCGCGGTGAAAAGCACTTCGCAGGCGCCCGCGCGGTCCATCTCCTCGCGGACGATTTGCTCGACCTTGTGCAACACGCGCACGCCGAGCGGCGAGTAGGAGTAGAGGCCGCCGGAGAGCTTCACGAGGAGCCCGGCGCGCATCATGAGCTTGTGGGAAACGATCTCCGCGTCCTTGGGATCTTCGCGGAGGGTGGAAAGGAGGGTCTTGGACCAACGCATGGCTGCAGTTCTTTAACTTGCGGAAGGACAGGGATTAAAACACGATTCCGTTCGCATTGCAAGCGAAAACGGCCCTTTGCGGTAATCGGTCAGGAATCGGGGTGGTCGCATGGGGCGGGGCATGTGCGCGGTCTCATGCACCGCACTTGGAGGCGTAGCCGAAAATGCCGGGCCGCCGCGGTCGGGAACAGCTTCTCATGCGACGACGCCGCATGCGACGACGGTGCAGCCCCTCGATTCCTGACCGAGTACCCTTTGCGCGAGCCCGCGCCTAGCGCTCCGCCGCGCCCAGGCGGGCGCGCGCGCCCGCCGACAGGACGGCGGGGCGCTTGGAGGCGGCCGCGGCGAGGCGGGCCGCGGTGTCCGCCTCGCGGCGGACCGCCGCGCGCAACGCGGCGGAGGCGGGCGGGAAAACGGCCGCGGCGAACGCAAGCGCGACGAGGCACTCCACGAGCGTCTCGCCGGCGCGGCGCGCGCCGCGCCGGCGGCTAGCGGGCGAATTCGACGCAGCGCTTTTCACGGATCACCGTCACGCGGATCTGGCCGGGGAACTGGACCTCGGCGGAAATCTTGCGGCAGATTTCCGCCGCGAGGAGCGCGGCCTCGTTGTCGTCCGTCTTGTCCGGGTCGACGATCACGCGCAGGTCGTGGCCGGCCTGGACGGCGTAGGCCTTCGCGACGCCCTTGCACGAAAGCGCGATCTTCTCCAGGTCCGCGAGGCGGTTCAGGTAGATCTGCACGTTTTCGGAGCGGGCGCCGGGGCGGGCGCTCGAAAGCGCGTCCGCCACCGAGGCGAGCGCGGCGTAGACGGTCTGCGACTCTGTTTCGCCGTGGTGGCCCGCGACGCCGTCCACGACGGCGGGCGGCTCGCCGCAGGCGCGCAGGAATTCGGCGCCGGCGAGCGCGTGCGGGCCCTCGGCGGTCTGGTCGAGGGCCTTGCCGATGTCGTGCAGGAGCCCGACGCGGCGCGCGAGCGCCTCGTCCAGGCCCATTTCGGCGGCCATGAGCCCGGCGTAGGCCGCGACCTCCTTGCTGTGCTGCAGGACGTTCTGGGAGAAACTCGTCCGGCACTGCAGGCGGCCGAGGGCGCGCAGCTCGTCCGCGTTGGAAACCGGCGTGTCGAGCTCCTGCGCGGCGGCGGCGCCGAGCTCGGAAAAGTGGCGGTCCATGTCGCCGCGGACCTGCTCCACGACGTCCTCGATGCGCTGGGGCTGGATGCGGCCGGAGGCAACCAGCTGCTCGAGCGCGACGGCGGCGATTTCGCGCCGGATCGGGTCGGCCGCCGAAATGACGACCGTGTCGGGCGTGTCGTCCACGAGGAACGAGCAGCCCGTGGCGGCTTCGAGTGCGCGGATGTTGCGGCCCTCGCGCCCGATGATGCGGCCCTTGGTCTCCTCGCCGGAGACGGGGACGGCGCGCGTCGTCGCGTCCACCGCGTGGCCCGCGGCGTAGCGCTGCAAGGCGCCGAGGACGATTTCGCGGGCGGACGCGCGGGCGTCCTTTTCGGCGCGTTCCTTCTCGCGGCGCACGAACGTTCCCAGGTCGGCGCGGACGTCCTGCGCGGCCTTTTCAAAGAGGTCCTTGCGCGCCTCGTCGCGCGTCATGCCCGCGAGCTTCTGCTGGAACGCCTCGGCGCGCGACTTGGCGGCCTCGGCGTCGGCCGCGAGTTTCTTGGCTTCGCCGAGCGCGGCCTCGGCGGCGGCGGACTTGCGGTCGACCGCCTCTTCCTTGCGGTCGAGCACGTCCGCCTTGCGGTCGAGGTTGTCCTCGCGTTGCGAGAGGGCCTGTTCGCGCTTGTTGAGGCCGGAGAGCGTTTCGTTGAGCTCGCGGCGCTGCTCCTTGACGGAAAGCTCGAACGCCTCGCGGGCCTTGAGCACTTCGGTCCGGGCCTGGATTTCGGCCTCGCGGATGATGCCCTTGGCTTCGCGGTCCGCGTCGTTGCGGCGAGCGTCGCGCAGGCGGCTGGCGGCGGGCGCCTTGCGGCGGCGCGCCCAGTCGTGGGCCTTGAAGCCGGCGGCGAAACCGGCCAGGAGGCCGGCCGCGGCCGAAACTGCGATGGAGGTCAGGGACATGCCGCGCAGTCTACCCGAAGCGGGCCCGATTTTCAAGCGCGAATGCGCGCTTGCGCGCCGGCGCGCCTTTCCGTATACTCCGCGGCATGTTCGGACGCCGCGCCGGCAGCATGGACCAGTTCGGGAAGATCGTGGCCGGATACGGCCGCCGCCTTCTCGGCTACGCCGTGCGCATGGTCGGCGACCGCGACGCCGCGCAGGACGTCG
>JAFTHC010000013.1 GCA_017457625.1 Kiritimatiellia bacterium | reverse complement strand
CCGGGTGGGCCGGATTGCGCTTGCGCCTGTGCTTGCGGCGGTAGGGCAGGTCGTCATGCGTCAGGCCGATGTCGCCGGCCTCGACGTGGTAGTAGAGCGAGCGAAGAGAGGGAAGAGGCGTGTTGGGAAACTCCTCCCGGACGATTGCCAGCGCGTCATAGGGCGAGCGATGCCGGTCGGGCTCCTTGACCAGGTCCCGGATGCGGTCCGCGACAGGCTTGAGCAGCTTCTGCCGCGGTCCCTTCTGGGCGGCGCGCTCGTTGGTCCGCTGCTGTGCCAGTTCCGGATCGTAGAGGCCGTAGAGCCAGCGGTTCGGGAAACGCAGATCCCGGACGGGCTTGGTCCCTCCGCCCAGCTGGTATTCCCGGCGCCAGGTCGATTCGGGGATGTGCATCCGCCGGGCGAAGTCCCGCAACGAGAGCTTGGCGTCCAGCGCCTCGACCCGGCGGTTCCACTCGCGCGCCAGATGGATTCGGTTGACTTCGACGAGGTGTTCCCCTTCGTGCTTGGTTATGGTATACTTCGGGCCCATGTCCTCTCCTTTTGTTGGCTGGGTTGTTTGAAGCGCATTCCATGCTACCGCAAGGGGAGGACTTTTTCCATGTCCTCCCCGGGAGGGGGCGGCCCCGCGGGGCCGCCCCCTCCCGGGGTCGCCGCGTTGGACGGAGCCCCCCCTGGCGCACACGTCCCGGGGTGCGCCATTACATTCTGCAACTTTCCCCTCGCACCCGCGTCCGCGAAAGCCGTTGCCCCGGCGGGCGGCATTTGCTAGAATCGCCCCCGTCCGGTCCGTTCCGGTCCGGACGGTTCCGGAATCCCGTCCCGTGAAAGAAGCAACCCGTTCCCGTTCCGCCGCCCCGGCGGCCGCCGCCGTCCCGGTCCGCACCGTGACCGCGCGCGGCCCGCGCGTCTCCGTTTCGTGGGGCCCCGGCGCGCCGCTCGCGCTGATGGCGGGCCCGTGCGTGATCGAGTCGCGCGCGCACTGCGTCGGCATCGCCCGCAAGCTCGCCGCGCTGTCGGCGAAACTCGGGATCCCGCTCGTCTTCAAGGCGTCGTTCGACAAGGCCAACCGCTCGTCGCTTGGCGCCTACCGCGGCCCCGGGATCGAAGAAGGCCTCGACATCCTGGCGGAAGCGCGCGAACGCACGGGCCTGCCGGTCCTCACGGACGTCCACGAGCCGTGGCAGGCGGACCTCGCGGCCGTGGCGGGGATCGACGTGATCCAGATCCCCGCGTTCCTGTGCCGGCAGACCGACCTGCTGCTCGCCGCCGGAAACACAGGCTGCGTCGTGAACGTGAAGAAGATGCAGGGCATGGCGCCCGAGGCGATGGAGCAGGTCGTGCGCAAGATCGAGTCGACGGGCAACCGGCGGATCGTCCTCACGGAGCGCGGCGAGAGCTTCGGCTACGGCAACCTCGTCGCCGACATGCGCAACCTCATGGTCATGCGGGCGCTCGGCTGCCCGGTCGTGTTCGACGCGACGCACAGCGTCCAGCGCCCCGGCGCGCTCGGCAGCGCCACGGGCGGAGATTCGAAGTGGGCGCCGGCGCTCGCCCGCGCGGCGGTCGCGACCGGCGCGTGCGACGGCGTTTTCCTCGAGACCCACGAGCGGCCCGCCGAGGCGCTGTCCGACGCGGCCAACTGCCTGCCTCTCGCCGCGGTGGGCCCGCTCTGGAAGCAGCTCGCCGCGATCGCGGCGCTCGTGCGCGGCCCCGGCCGCGGAAAGGGGCGCGGATGAACCGCCCGGCGACAGCCTTTTTCCTCGCGGCCGCGGCCGCCGCGGCCCTCTTTCCGGCGGCGGCCGACCCGGCCGCGGAGAGTGCGGAGGCCCCGGCCGCGGCCGAAGAGTCCGCCGCGGCCGCCGGGGACGCGGAGGAAACCGCCGAGGAGCGTCCGAACGGGCGCGAACTCGCGATGCAGGCCGGGCAGGAAATGCACGGCGTGCGCCTGCCGCTGCGCCGGCATCCGGGCAACGGCCGCGTCAAGGAACTGCTCGCGGCGGACCGCGCGACCGTGGACGAAAAGGGGATCGTGCACGTGGACGGCCGGATCCAGCTGCTGGATTTCGACGAAAACGGGGCCACGAACTCCTTCGCCGTCGCCCTCGCCGGCTTCTACGACCCCGTCCGCGAATACGCCGAATGCCACGGCCCCGTCGCCTACGTCCGGCCCGGGCTCGTCCTGGCGGGGACGAACCTGGCGTGGAACGCCAAGACCTGCGTCCTGCGCATCGAAACCAACGCCATCGTCCGCTTCCAGCGCGAAGGCCGCAGCGTCGTCGACGCCCTCGGCAGGAAGTGACCGACCGACCGAAAGACCGAAAGACCATGAAACGCCTCCTTCTCCTCGTCTCGCTCCTCTCGCTGGCCGCCCTGTCCGTGCCGGTCGCGACCGCCGCCCCCGGCGGCAAACCGGCCGCCGGCCGCAAGCGTCCCGCCAACGCGGGCCCCACGCTCGTCACGTCCGACAAGCTCGAATTCGACTACAAGAACAACGTCGCCCTCTTCGACGGCCGCGTGAACGTGAAGGATCCGGAGTTCACGCTCAAGGCCGACCGCATGATCATCTTCCTCGAGAAGACCAACGACGTGCAGCGCGTCACCTGCACGGGCAACGTCCGGATGACAAGCGACGACATCGTCATCGTCTGCGGCAAGGCCACCTACACGCGCCTCAACGCCCACGTCCTGCTCGAGGACGAACCGGTCGTCACCAAGGGCGGCCAGCGCCTCACCGGCCAGTCGATCGACGTCTGGCTCGACGATTCGCGCGTCGTCGTGAACAACGGCGTCGGCATCGAGGCCCGGACCGATTCGTTCAAGGAAACCAGGAAACTGCCCAAGTGATACAGCCATGCAGAAACTGCTCCACCTGACCCCCCTGCCCATCTGGAACCCCGCCAAGCCCGCCGCGGAAGAGCCCGCGCCCGCCGCGGAAGAGCCCGCGCCCGCCGCGGAAGGCCCCGCGCCCGCCGCGGAAGGCCCCGCGCCCGCCGCGGAAGAGCCCGCGCCCGTCGCGGAAGAGCCCGCGCCCGCCGCGGAAGACCCCGCGCCCGAGGAACCCTCGAACGACGTCGTCGGCGTCCACACGCTCGAAGCGTGCGACCTGGTGAAGAGCTACAAGGGGCGCACGGTGGTGCGCGGCGTGACGATCCACGTGGACAAGGGAGAGGTCGTCGGCCTGCTCGGGCCGAACGGCGCCGGCAAGACGACGTCGTTCTACATGATCCTCGGCCTCGTGCGCCCGGACCGCGGCCGGATTTCGTTCCAGGGACGCGACGTCACGAAGTATCCGGTCTACAAGCGCGCCCGCACGGGCCTGGGCTACCTGGCGCAGGAGCCGTCGATTTTCCGCAAGCTCACGGTCGAGCAGAACGTCTCGGCCATTCTCGAGACGACGGACCTTTCGCGCAAGGACCGCCAGGCGCGCCTCGACGAACTGCTGGAGCGCTTCGACCTGGCCAAGGTCCGCCGCCAATACGCCTACACGCTCTCCGGCGGCGAACGCCGCAAGCTCGAGATCGCCCGCTCGCTCGTCCAGAACCCCTCGGTCCTGATGCTCGACGAACCGTTCGCCGGCGTCGACCCCGTCGCCGTCGAGGGCATCCGCTCGATCGTCCGCGACCTCAAGGCGGAAGGCATCGGCATCCTGATCACGGACCACAACGTCCGCGAGACGCTCTCGATCGTCGACCGCGCCTACATCCTGATCGACGGCACGGTCATCAAGGAAGGCAGCCCGGACGACATCGTCGCCGACCCCGTCGTCCGCCGCGAATACCTCACGGACGACTTCCGCATGTAGGCGCCGGCGCGCCCCGGACCGGAACCATGCCACGCTACCGCGCCACCATCGCCTACGACGGCACGGACTTCTTCGGCTGGCAGCGCCAGCCGGCCGCGCGCAGCGTCCAGCAGGACCTCGAGGAGGCGCTCCGGCCGCTCTCGCCCGGCGGCGGGCCCGTCGCCGTTTTCGGCAGCGGCCGCACGGACGCCGGCGTCCACGCGCGCGGCCAGGTCGCGCACTTCGACCTGGCGCGCGAAATGGACGGCGTTTCCCTGCGCCGCGCGGTCAACACGCGCCTGGCGCCGGACGTGCGCGTCCTGGCGGCGGCCGTCGCCGCGCCGGACTTCGACGCGCGCCGCAGCGCGCACTCCAAGCAATACCGCTACCGCGTCTGGAACGCCGAGGTGATGGACCCGGCGTTGCGCCGCTTCCGCCACCACGTCTCCCGCGAGCTCGACCTCGCCGCCATGCGCCGCGCCGCGGCGGCCTTCGTCGGCGAACGCGATTTCGCCGCCTTCACCGCCAACCCGGACCGCCCGGTCGAGTCCACGGTCCGCCGCGTCTACGCCGTCGAGGTCGAAGGCGACGGCCCGGAGGTCGAAATCCGCGTGACGGGCAACGGCTTCCTCTACAAGATGGTCCGCTCGATCGCCGGATTCCTCCTCGCCGTCGGCACCGGCAAGGAGAAACCGGAGGCCGCCGCCGAAGTGCTCGCCTCCCGCGTCCGCACGGCGCGCGTCGAAAGCGCCCCCGCCTGCGGCCTGACGCTCTGGCAGGTCTACTACGGCGAAGACGGCGCCGCCCTCCGCGCCGACGCGGCTTCCTTCCCCGACTACCGCCCGATTCCCCGCAAACGCTGACTTCCGAAGCCATGGACGACTTTTCCTCCCGCCACGCCGCCGTCGAAGAACGCATCGCCGCCGCCTGCGCCCGCGCCGGGCGCGACCGCGCCGATGTGACGCTCGTCGGCGTCTCCAAGACCTTCCCGCCCGAAATCGCGGCCGAGGCGATCCGCGACGGCGTCCGCGTCCTCGGCGAAAACCGCGTCCAGGAGGCGCTCGCCAAGGCGCCGCTCTGCCCCTCGGCCGAGTGGCACCTGATCGGCCCGCTCCAGAAGAACAAGGTGCGCCACGCGCTTTCGCTCTTCTCGGCGATCCACGCGGTCGACGCGCTCGACACGCTCGAAGCGCTGGCGCGCGTGCAGCGCGAGACGGGCGCCCGCCCGGACGTGCTGCTCGAGGTGAACGTCGCCGAGGAGGCGAGCAAGCACGGTTTCACGGCCGCGTCCGTCCGCGGCGCCGTGCGCGCCGCGCTCGAAGAGGGCGAGGTCCGCCTCGTCGGGCTCATGACGATCCCGCCGTGGACGCCCGACCCCGAGGCGTCCCGCCCGCACTTCCGCGCGCTGCGCCGGTTGCGCGACTCGCTGGAGCGCGAGTTCTCGATCGCCCTGCCGCAGCTCTCGATGGGCATGTCGGGCGATTTCGAGGTCGCGATCGAAGAGGGCGCCACCTTCGTCCGCGTCGGCACGGCGCTCTTCGGCCGCCGCAACGCCGCCGCCTGGAAGCCAGAGCGCTCCGCCGACAGCGACTCGTATTTCTGATCCGCCGCGGCGCGAAACCCGGCGCTTGACGCGCGGAACCGCTTTCCGGTATGTTGGAAGGCGTCCCGGCGACGTCGCCGGGGCGTTTTCCCTTTTTCACCCTCGACCCCGCTCCCGCCATGGACAAAAAAGCACTTCTGCGCGCCTCCGCGCTGCCCGCCGCCGCGTTTCTCGCCGGCCTCGTTTTCGGTTCGTCCCCCGCGCACCGCCGCGCCCCGCGCCCCGCGCCCGTCGAAAACGATTGGGCCGATCTGTTCGCCGACGCGCCCGTCGCCGACGCGCCCGCGCCCGCCGCCGCGCCGCGCCCGCTCCGGGACCGCACCCGCGCGATTTCGGTCAACCGCGTTGCCCTCGAGCCGTCCAAGTGGACCTCCGGCAAGGCGCGCGTCGTCTTCGCCGTAGACGAGTCGCTCGACCGCGAGACCGTCGCCTCGAACATTCTGCCGCACGTGTCCGTCTCGCGCGGCGGCGCGCCGCTGCAGACGAAGCTTCTCAACGTCGAAACCCGAACCTGGCGCGACGAGACGGCCGTCTACCTCGGAATCCTCGCGCCCGACCCCGTGACGAACGCGACCGTCCGCTTCGGCGCGGGCCTGCGCGGCATCGACCGCCTCGCTCTCGGCGAGGACGCCGAGGAGGACGTCTCCTACGAGCCGCCGACGATTGCGATCCGCGACACGGAATCGGACGTCGGCGAGTTCTCCGACCGCGCGACGATCCACTTCCGGCTCACCGAGGAGGCCGACCTGGATTCGCTGCGCGAACACGTCCGCGTTTCGCCCGTGCCGGACGGCGGCTGGACGCTCGTGCGCGACACCGGCTGGTACCGGCCGCACTACACGCTCACCGGCGCGTTCAAGCCGGACGCGAAATACGAGCTTTCGCTGCGCCCCGGCGTCGTCGCGTCGGACGGCCTCCCCTTCTCGCTCTCGACCGACGCGGTCCCGCTGCGCACGGCGTCCGCGCCGGTCGCGCTGGAGCTGCTCTCCAAGGGGCACTACCTCACGCCGCGCGACCGCGTCGGCGTCGCGTTCCGCACGCAGAACGCCCCGCACGCGACCGTCACGCTCGCGCGGATCCTGCCCCAGAACGTCGGCGAGCTGGCGCGCCGCCGCGAGGCGAAGGGCCGCTACTGGTGGGAACACTACGCGGAGGGGGACGGGATGTCGGGCGCCCAGGAAGATTCCTACGACCTGACGGAGCACCCCTCGCTGCACGCGCGCGTCGTTGTCGCCCCCGCGGCCGCGCCGGATTCGGTCGTCACGAACGTGGTCGCCCTTGCCGACTTTGCCGACGCCGGCACGCCGCTGCGCGGCGGCGCCTACCTGCTCGGCGTCTCCGCGACGGACACGAACAAGACGGACGCCGCCACGCGTTCGCTCGACCGCCTCGTCGTGATCTCCGACGTCGGCATCCAGGCGCGCCGCGCCGCCGACCGACTCGACGTCTTCGCCGCGCGCCTTTCGACCGGGCTTCCGATCGCGGGCGCGACGGTCTCGTTCTTCGCGCGCAATGGCGCGCCGCTCGGCGCCGTCACGGCGGACGCCGAGGGCCGCGCGACGCTCGCCGAGCCCGATTCGCTCCGTCGCGCGCACCTCGTCTGCGCGGCCGCGCCCGACGGCGACTGGACGTTCATCGTCCTGCGCGAAGAGAACGAAGTCGAGGAGACGCCCGCCGGCGCGCCGTCCGGCGCGGCCCCCTACCCCGCCTCGCCGTTCGCGCTCGCCGGCGCGCTCTTCTCCGACCGCGGCATCTACCGCCACGGCGAGCCCGTCTTCTTCGAGGCGCTCGTCCGTACCGCGAAGACCGGCCGCGCGCCCGAGCCGCTTCCGCTCGAGCTCGCGATCGCGCGCCCCGACGGCGTCGAGGTGCAGGTCTTCAAGCTCGTCTCCGACGCCCGCGGCCGCGTCGCGCCCGCCGCGGCGTGGACCGTCCCCGAAGGGCAGCCCTCCGGCACGTGGAGCGCCGAGCTGCGCGTCCCCGGCTCCGCCGCGCACGGCGCCCGCTGCGTCCTGGCGCGCCGCGCGTTCTCGGTCGAGGAGTTCGCGCCGCCGCAGATCAAGGCGCAGGTGCTCGAGCTGCCCGAGTCCGTTCTGTGCACGCAGAAGGACGTCTCCTTCCGCGTCCGCGGCGACTACTTCTTCGGCGCCCCCGCGGCGGACCGTCCGATCCGCGCCCGCGCGATGCTCCGCAATGCGTCGTTCCGGCCCGCGGGCTACGACGGAAAGCGGTGGCATTTCGGCCCCGCGGACGAGCGCGACGAAATCTTCGACGAGGTTTCCTTCGGCGCCGGGACGCACGGCGGCGACGGTGGGGAGGCGCTCTTCTCGTTCAAGCCCGCCGAGACGCGCGCCAAGACCGCGCCCGGCCCCGTGCGGTGCGTCGTCGAAGGCACCGTCCAGGAGCCCGGCGGCCGCCAGATCGCCGCGCGCGCCGCCACGACGCTCCACGTGCGCCCGTGGTATCTCGGCCTCGGCCTCGACCCGGCCGCGGCGGGCGAGGCGCTGCCCGTCGAGATCGCGCTCGTCGCGCCGGACGGCTCCCTCGCCGCGGACGCCGCGCCGGAGCTGGAGCTGCGCTTCTGCAAGGTGAACCGCTCCTGGGACTACGAGACCGACGAGCGCGGCCGCTGGACCTGGCGCGACAAGAAGTGGGAGGACCTCGTCGGGAAGACGAACGTCGTCGCAGCGGCCGGCGCCGCGCGCGCCCTCTTCCGCGTGCCGGACGTCGACGGCGACTACGTCGTCCACGCCGCGTGGAAGGGGCCGGACGGCCTCGTCACCGCGACCGACCGCGCGTTCTCGACCTGGGGCCGGGACGCCGGCGCCCGCGCGCTCGCCGGCCCCGCGCGCCTGACGCTCGAAACCGACCGCAAGCGCTACGCGCCCGGCGACGTCGCGCGCATCGAGATCCGCTCGCCGTTCCCCGGCGTCGCGCGCGTCGTCCTGCAGCGCGACGTCGTCCTCGAAACGCGCCTCGTCGAGATGACGAACGACACCGCGACCGTCTCCTTCTACGTCGCGCCCGACATGGCGCCCGGCTTCGAGGTCGCCGCGAGCGTCGTGCGGCCCGTCGTCCCCGAATCCGAATGGGGCCCGCACCGCGCCAGCGGCGCCGTGTCGGTCCGCGTGGACGACCCGGCGCGCACGCTCGCCGTCGCGGTCGATCCGCCCGCCGTGTCGTTCGAGGACGGCCGCGCGACCGTCGCCGCGCGCGTCGCGCTGCCCGCCGGCGCGGACCCCGCCACGGCGCGCGCCACGCTCTTCCTCGTGGACGAAGCCGTCCTCGACCTCACGTCCGAGAAGACGCCCGACCCGACCGCGCTGCTCTTCCCCGGCTACCGCACGTTCGCGGAACTCTGGGACACGTGGGCCGCGCTCCTGCGCGTCTTCGACGGCCCCTACGCCACCACCGCCAAGATCGGCGGCGACGGCCTCGGAGGCCTCCTCTCGCGCCTTTCCCCCATCACCTCGCGCCGCTTCAAGCCGCTCGCGCTCGCCGCGCAGGATCTCGCGTTCGTGGACGGCGCCGCGACCGCGACGTTCGACGTCGGCTCGTTCACCGGCGAAGTCCGCCTCACCGCGATCGTCTGGACCGACCGCGCCGCCGGCGCCGCCTCCGCGCACGCCAAGGTCGCCCCCGCGCTCGTCGTCCAGCCCGACGCCCCGCGCTTCCTTGCGCCCGGCGACAAGACCGAGTTCACCGCCACCGTCCACAACACGACGAAAGCGATGAAGACGTTCGGATGGACCGCGGGAACGACCGGATGCCCGGGCGCCTGGGGCGGCGGCACAGGAAGCTTCAATCTCGAACCCGGACGCTCGAAAACGTTCCGGTTCCCGTGCACGGTCGCCGCGGACGCGCAGCCCGGGCACGCTGCGTTCGCCTTCACCGCCCGCGGCTCCGGCGAGACGAACCGCGTCGAGATCGAGATCCCCGTGCGCCCGCCCGTCGCCGCGAAGACCGTCACCGAGACGGTCGCGCTCGCGCCCGGCGCCGTGTGGACGAACGCCGCGCCCGAAGGGTTCCTGCCCGGCGCGTCCACGCTCCGCGTCTCGCTCGAGCCGAGCCCGGCGGTGCAGGCGCTGCCCGCGCTGCGCTACCTGGCGTTCTACCCGCACGGCTGCTGCGAACAGACCGCGTCGGCCGCGCTGCCGCTCGTGTGGGCGCAGGGCGCGCTGCTCTCGTTCGCCGACCGCGGCGAGGAGCTCCCCGCCGACCCCGAGGCGAAAATCCGCGCCGCCATCGCTCGGCTCGGCACCATGGCGCGCGGCGACCGTTTCGCCATGTGGCCGGACGTGTCCTACTGCGACGACGGTGCGTCGCTCCGCGCCGCGCACTTCCTCGTCGAAGCCGCGAACGCCGGATTCGACGTCCCGAAGGGCCTGCGCGGCACCGCCGTCGCCGCCGCGCGCCGCACGCTCTCCATCGGGCCGGACGACCGGCGCGCCCGCGCCGCGCTCGTCCTCGCCGACGCCGGCGCGCCGGACGAAGCGTGGCTCCTGCGCCTCTTGGACCGCCGCCCCGGCCTTTCCGGCGCCGCCCGCGCCCAGCTCGCGCTCGCCCTCGCCGCCGCCGGCCGCCCGGACGACGCGCTCGAAACGCTCCGCGCCATCCCGGCCGCCCCCGCCCGCAAGGACGACTGGCGCTGGTGGAACGAAGACCGCGGCGCCGTCGCGGACGCCGCGTGGGGCGTCGTCGCGTGGCTTGCCATGCCGTCCGACGACGCGCTCGCGCAGGCCCATGCGCTGTATGCGCAGCTGCTCGCGCTGCGCCCCGACTGGGCCGACGGCCACTGGGGCTGGACGAGCGTGAACGCGGACGCGCTCCTCGCCACCGCCTCGCTCCTGCGCCGCACCGGCGGCGCCGACCGCTCCGCGGGCGCAAAGCGTTTCCCCGCCGACGTCGCCGCCGTGACGAACGCCGCCGCGGGCGTTCGTTTCCTCGTCCGCGCCGCGCGCGGCCTGCCCGACGTGCCGCCCGCCGCCGAAACGAACGGACTGGCCGTCTCCCGCACGTTCCTGACGCGCGAGGGAAAACCGCTCGACCCCACGGGCGCGGACGAAGCGCGCGCGATCCGGCAGGGCGACACCGTCGCCGTCGCGATCGACCTGGAGCTGCGCGGAACGCGCACGGAAATCTCGGACCTCGTCGTGCAGGAACTCCTGCCCGCGGGCCTGGAGATCGTCGCGGTCGGCAAGGACGCGCACCTGCCGTGGGCGGGCGGCGACACGCACGACTGGCTGCTGCGCGCCGACGCGCGCGACGACCGGCTCCTCGCCTTCTCGCGCACGGTCAAGGGCAAGGCGCGCCTGGTCTATCTCGCGCAGGCCGTCTCGCCGGGCGACTACGTGCTGCCGGCCCTCTCGGCCGAAGGCATGTACGACCCGCTCGTCCGGGGCTCCACGGCCCCGGGGCGGCTCGCCGTCCTGCCCGCCGCGCGCTAGCGGCGGGACCCCGCCACGCGGAAACGCAGGACGTTCCACGAGGCGGGCTTGAGCGACACCGCGAAGCGCCCGCCGTCGCCGCGGGCGGCGCGCACGGCGGCGGGGCGGACGGCGTCCGGCCGCGCGGCGGAATTGGCCGCGCGCAGGTCGGGGCCGCACAGTTCGGTGCGCGCCGACATCTCGACCGGGCCGAAGGCCGAGAGGTCGATGCGCGTCCGCATCGGGCGCGCGCGGTCTGCGTTGAGCGCGAAGACCGTCAGGGTCCCCGCCGCCTCGTCGCGCGTCGCGGCGAAGGCGACGCTCGGCGCGTCGCCCCAGACCGTCTCGCGCACCGGCGCCTTCGCGACCGGCCGCAGCGCCACGCCGCGCCCGAAGAGCGACACGTCGCGGAACGGGTAGAAGGTCGCCTGCCGCCACGCGGGGCCGCCGGGTTCGGCGACGATCGGGGCGATCACGTTCACGAGCTGCGCCAGGCACGCGACGCGGACGCGGTCGGCGTGGTTCAGCAGCGACAGGGCCATGCCCGAGAACGCGAGCGCGTCGAGCAGCGTGTAGCGGTCCTCCAGGATGCGCGGCGCCTCCTGCCACGGGTGCGGCTCCTCGCGGCTCTGGTACCAGATGTTCCACTCGTCGAACGAAATCCCCATCGTCTTCTTCGAGCGCGTCTTCGCCTTCACGTAGTCGCACGTCGCGGCCGACGTTTCGATGAAGCGGTCCGTGTCGCGGAAGACCGAGAGGAAGTCGTCGTCGTTACCGGCGTTCTCGTAGTAGCGGTGGATCGAGAGGCAGTCCGCCAGGTCGTAGGTCTGCTCCAGCACGATCCGGTCCCACTCCGGCCACGTGGCCATGCCCGGGCCCGCGCTGCCGCACACGACGAGCTTGACGCGCTCGTCCGTCCAGCGCATGAGCTTCATCGCCTCGCGCGCCTTGCGCCCGTAGGAGAGCGCGTCGAGGTGGCCGATCTGCCAGTCGCCGTCCATTTCGTTGCCGACGCACCACCAGCGGATCGCGTGCGGATCGCGGTGGCCGTTGCGGGCGCGCAGGTCGCTCCACGCCGTGCCGCCCGGGTGGTTGCAGTATTCGACGAGGTCCGCCGCGTCCTGCGGCGTGCCGGTCCCCATGTTGACGCCGGCCATGACCTCGGCGCCGGCCTCGCGGGCCCAATCGCAGAACTCGTCGATGCCGATCCGGTTCGTCTCCACGGAATGCCACGCGCGGTCGAGCCGGACGGGGCGCCGCTCGCGCGGGCCGACGCCGTCGCGCCAGTCGTAGCCGGAGAGGAAGTTGCCGCCGGGGTAGCGCACGACCGGCACGCGCAGCTCGCGCACCAGGTCGATCACGTCGCGGCGGAAGCCGCTGGCGTCCGCGGCCGGGTGGCCGGGTTCGTAGATGCCGCCGTAGACGGCGCGGCCGAGGTGTTCGACGAACGAGCCGAACAGTTCGTCGGCCACGGGACCGACGGCGAGGTCGGGCAGGAGCGTGAGACTGGCGTCCATGGTTGTGCGTGCGCTTGGTTGGGAACGGCGTCCATTCTACACGAAACGGCCCGCGGGGCCTAGCGGATTTTGTCCGCGGCGCCAAGGCGCGGCCGCTTGCGCGGCTGCCGCCCGGATGCTAGCATACCGGCCCGTGACCGAAACAGAGCCCCTCTTCTGCGTCAAGATGCGCGCCGCCGCCGGCGGCGCGCACGTCTCCGGCGCCGAGCGCATCGTCCCGGCCGCGGAGGTGCCCGGCGTCCTCGCCGCGCTGGGCGCGCGCGCGATGGAGCACCCGAAGGGCCGGCCGGACGAAATCAACCTCCGCGTCGAACCCGCGGGCGACATCCTGCACGTCCCCGCGCTGCCCGTCTTCTCCGAGCCCGCCGCCACCGCCGCCGAGGGCCTCGCGCGCGCCGCGGAACTGCTCGCCGCGGACGGCGTCCGGCGCGTCCCCGAGATCATGGCGCTCTTCCGCGAGACCTGCGCCATGCGCGGCGCGATGCTCCTCGACGCGGACACCCTCGAGCGCCTCGAGCCCGACCGCGAGCGCGGCGTCCGCGCCACGCGGATGGACGCCGCGCGGGAGCCTTGCGCCGCGGCTGCGGCGCCGGGGGACTCGGGGCCTTGCGCCGCGTCCGCGGCGCCGGGGGGCTCGGGGGCGCTCCCCCGTCCCCTTGCGAAGGACCACTTCTCCGAAGCCCTCGTCCTCGCCTCCAAGGTGCAGGCCGCGCCGGGGATCGTGGCGGAGATTTGCGTCTCGGACGATCCGGACTACGTGACGGGCTACGTCGCGAGCAAGACGCTCGGCTACCGCCGCATCGCGACGGTCAAGGAGCGGGGCGATCCCGCCGGCGGCCGCATCTTCCTCTTCCGCGGCCCCCGGGCCCTCGTCCCCGGGTGCATCCGCTTCCTCCAGGAGCGCGCCGTCCTCGTCGACGGCGTTCCCGCAGCCCCGTGGACTCCCTCTCCATGAACGACAACCCCTCCCTCCTGCTTGCGTCGGCCGTCCTGGCGGCTTCCTCCACGATTCCCGCCCGGGCCGCCTGGGTGGCGGGCGTCGACGGCCACGGCTACGAGACGCTCGAGCGCGACGGGGTGACGATCGTCTACGGCGAGGACGCCGCCCATCCCGGAGGAATCGTCCTGCGGGAGGTCCGTTCGGCGCCGGCGGAGGGCGACTGGACGCTCGACGCGCTTGCGGACATCGAACGCGATACGGGCCTGGCGCCCACCGCGATCGGGCCGGGGTTCGTCCATTCGCGCGACGGACGCCTCAAGTCCTTCGCGATCCCGGCGACCGTCCGCTCGCTCGGGGCGGGCGCGTTCTCCGGGTGCGTCGGCGCCACGAACGCGCTCGCGCTGCCGGCGGGGCTCGAGGAGCTCGGCGACGCCGCGTTCTGGATCTGCGGGAACCTGACCGGCGACCTCGTGATCCCGGCCGGCGTCCAGCGGATCGGGCCGGAGACGTTCTACGGGTGCGAGAAGCTGACGGGGCTTTCGTTCGCGCCCGGTTCGCGCCTCCGCTCCATCGCCCCTTCGTGCGGGACCGGCCGCGCCGGGGCGTTCGCGAAATGCCGCGGGCTGCGCGGGACGGTCGACTTTTCGCCGTGCCGGGACCTGGAGTCCATCGATCCGGTGGCGTTCGTCGACGCGGGACCGATGGAGCGCTTCGTCTACGGCCGGGAGTTCCTCGAGCGCAAGGCGGCGCAGCTGCGCGCCGCCGACGCCGCGAACGGCTACCCGCGCGCGTCGACGGACTGGCTCGCCGGCGCGTTCGGCATCAGCACGCACTGGACGTTCGCCACCACGGACCAGAAGGGGGAGCGCAACCCCTTCGAGGAGGCGGTGGACGCGTTCGACGTGCCGCGCTACGTCGCGCAGGCGAAGCGGGCCGGCGCCGAATACGTCATCTTCACCTCGACGTGGGGGAGCTTCCACCTGCCCGCGCCGAGCGCGGCGGTGGACGCCGTCGCGCCCGGCCGCACGACGAGGCGCAACCTGCTCGCCGAACTCGGCGAGGCGCTCCACGCGGAGGGCATCCGACTCATCCTCTACCACAACTACGGCTGCGCCTACCACCGGAACCATCCCGATCCGGACGACGCGTGGATGGTGCCGATCGGGTTCAAGGACGGCCGCCTCGAGGACTTTGGCACGAACGTCGTCGCGATTGTGACCGACGTCGCGCGCACGCTCGGGGACCGCATCGACGGCTGGTGGTTCGACAGTTCCGCCATCGCCTGCCTGGACGGCCCCTTCGGCTACAACACCGGCGTGGAGATCGGCTCCTATCGCTTCCCCTTCCGCGAAATCGCCCTGGGGTGCAAGGCCGGCAACCCGAACGCCCTCGTCAGCTTCAACTCCCAGGGCGGCACGTTCTGCTACACGCCGTGCCAGGAATACTTCAGCGGCGAAGAGATGCAGTCCTGGCCGCTCTGCGGCCGGACGAACGACCAGGGCTTGCAGATGCACGTCTGGTGCACGATGGACAACCGGGAATGGGTGCACGAAGGCGCCGGCTTCGCCGGCCTCCGCTTCGACGACGACGAGCTGGCCGCGCTGATCCGGACGCGGACGGCCGACGGCTGCGCCGTCACCCTCAACGTCGACATCGACCGCGCCGGACTCCTGAACCCCGCCGCCATCGACCAGCTCGCCCGCCTCCGCGACCTGCGGCCCTGATGTCCGGAACGAAGAAACAGCCCGACGCCGCCGCGTCGCTCGCCGCGATGCTGCGCGGCGGAGAATCCGTCCCGGCGGGCGCGAAGCTGGCGCTCGTCCTCCGGATGAGCGTTCCGGCGATGATGGCGGAGTTCGCGTCCATGGCGATGTCCTTCATCGACGCGGCGATGATCGGGCGGCTCGGGACGGCCGACGCCGCGGCCGTCGGCCTGATGGCCTCGTCCACGTGGCTGTTCGGCGGCGTGTGCTGGGCCGGCGTGGTCGGGTTCTCCGTCCAGATCGCCCAGGCCGTCGGGGCCGGGCGGGAGGCCGAGGCCCGGTCCGTGCTGCGCCAGGGCCTCGCGGTGCTGGGGGGCCTGTCGCTCGCGCTCGCGGCGGCGGGCGCCGCCGTGTCGCCCTGGCTTCCCGGGTGGCTCGGCGGCAAGGGGGGCACGGCGCTTCTCGCGGCGCGGTATTTCGCCATCTGCATGGCCGGCGTCCCCTTCCTGCAGCTCGGCGCGCTCTCCACCGCCGCACTCCAGGCGAGGGGCGACATGCGCACGCCCGGCTCGCTCAACATGCAGATGTGCGCGCTGAACGTCCTGTTCAACCTGCTGCTGATCTTTCCGGCGCGCGAGTGGACGCTCCCGTCCGGGTTCGCGCTGCGGCTGCCCGGCGCGGGGCTCGGCGTGGCGGGCGCGGCGCTCGGGACGGCGCTCGCGGAGGCCGTCACGGCGCTGCGGCTCGGCCGGGCCCTGCTCGTGCGCGACCCGGTCCTCTCGCTGCGCGCGGACGAGCGGCTGCGCCTGTCGCGCCGGGTCGTGCGGAAGGCGGCGAGGCTCTCCGCCCCGGTCGCCTTCGAGAACGCCGCGATGAACGCCGCCGTCGTCGCGGCGACGGCGGTGGTCGCCCCGCTCGGCGACGTCGCGATCGCCGCGAACTCCTTCGCCGCCACGGCGGAGGGGCTGTGCTACCTGCCGTGCATCGGCATCCGCGCGGCCGCCCAGACGATCGTCGGGCAGGCGGTCGGCGCCGCGCGCGCGGCCGCGGCGCGGAGCTTCGCCTTTCTCGCGACGGCGTGCGGCATGCTCGCGATGGCCTGCGGCGGCGTCCTTCTCTGGTTCGCCGCGCCCCACCTCATCGGCCTCTTCACCCGAGAGCCGGACATCGTCCGGGAAGGCGCGGCCGCGCTGCGCGCCGTGGCCTTCGCGGAACCGTTCTTCGCGGCGGCGATCGTGGGCGGCGGCGCGCTGCGCGGCGCGGGCGACACGCTGGTTCCCGGCGCGTTCAACTCCCTGAGCATGTGGTGCGTGCGGCTGCCGCTCGCGGCGTTTCTGGCGGAACGCCACGGACTCCGCGGCGTCTGGGAGGCGATCGCCGTCGAACTCGTCGTCCGCGGGTGCTTCGCGCTGGCCCGGCTCCGGTCCTCCGGCTGGAGCGGCGCAAGGGGCTAGGGGCGGGCGGGGTTAGTTTTTCGGTGGACTTCGACCCGAACGCCGTCCTTGTCCGGCGCGGGGGCGTCCGGACGGCTGTTGTCGTTCGGATTGCAGAAAATCTCCGGCGGGATCGACTGCGCCGGGGCCGTCGGGAAAGACCGGGAATCGAAAAGGCTCGGTGAAGCGATCGCGGGTCAGTCGTCAACGGACCAGTGGAAGCAACGGCCGAGACTGTCGAAACAAAGCAGAACGCGGGCGGAGGGCTGATACCAAGAATACCAGACTCCAGCGCGGTAGGTCCAGATTTCGACCGTCCGGGCCCGTGGTTCGTCGCCGAGGGGAAACGACAGGTAGGCCGGCGCGGAATGCCCCGGAAACCGGTTTTCCGGAGGTCCGAGACGGTTTTCCACGGTGTGCATGTCCGCGCCTTCGAGTTCCTGCGCGGCTGCAACCAATGCGTTGTAGCGACGGTCGTCCGCCGCGAGTCCCGCTTGTCCGAGGACGACGATTCCAAGCGCCGCCGCCACGACGGCGGCGGCGCGGCGGGTGCAGAGCGGCGGACGGCGCTTTGTGAACAGGCGGACGGCGAGCGCCGCGACGAACAGGATCGCGACAACGGCAAGCGCCAGAACGGATGCAACGAAGAGAATGGGCATCATTTCGTTTTCCTTTCTTTGCGGGCTTCGCGAGCGTTGCGCGAGGAATCAAGAGACGGAAGGGACAGCAGGGGCGGAAGGGACCGCAGGGACGGACGGGACGGCGTGGCGGGGTGCGGGGAATGTTGCCAATGTGGAAGTGTTGCCAGTTCCAATGTCGCCCGTTGCCAATGCGGCGGCAAGGGCGGTGCGGCGATGTAAGATTCTACCAAAGGCCGGGGGAAATGACAAGGAGAATGAGCGGAAATCGCGGATCAGTCCTCGCCGCAGGACAGATCGATCCACAGCAGATCGCAGCCTGCGGTGTTCAGGACGAGGAGGATGACAAGCGTCCAGGCGAGGAGGCGCCAGCGCCGTCCGCCGCGGTCGGAGAAGGCGAGAAGCGCGGTCGAAAGGACGGCGTAGAGCCCCCAGCCGAAAAGGAGGGGCATGCCGTCCTGAACGATGAAACCGTCGAAACACCGGCCGGCCCACTGTCCGACCCAGGTATCTTCCAGAAAGGAGAACAGAGAGCCGACCAGTCCGACGATGACCGCCAGCCCCATCGGATACCACGGCAGTGCGGCAATGTGCTGCGGTCCGCAGAGCAGAAGCGCGAACACCCACCACCAGAGCACGGCGTAGCGGCGTTCCGAGCCGGTGCGGGGCTGGACGATCCACCCGAATCCGACGCCGTCATCGGAGTTCGGTCCGCCGGACGCGGGCGTGGCGGAATTGTTCTGTTCGACGGTCGAATCCATGGCGGGGGGGGGCTTCATCCTGCCATAGACACGCCGCGCCGATTTTTTACGGCCGTTTCAATCCCACCGTGGACAAACTTGTGCAATCGTGCGCTCTGGAAGCGGCGATTCAGACTCCGCGCCCTCCGCGTGGCGGCGAGGAGGGGGAGGAGGAGGGCGAGGCGTTTCATTGCGGGCGGGGGCGGGGTCAAGGCTGAATGATGAATGGGACGTGGCGGTCAGGGGTGGTGGTACACAACGTCGTCCAGCTTCCATTGTCCTTTTTCCTTTCGGAACGAAACCGTTGTGTAGACGGGGTAGACCAAACTGGCGATGCCGAAGCGCGACTCCCCGACATACAATGCTCTGCAACGTGTGAAGAACAGGTTCGAGCGGCAACGGTCCAGAAAGTAGGAATCGCGAAACGACAGCCGTTCTTGAAGCGTCGGGTAGGAATCGTGGATGTGGACGGAAAAGGGCGGTCGCGCCTTCATCCGCCGCGTCATTCGGGCGCGCGCCTCTTCGAAGCGTCCCGACTTCAGGTCGGAACGGAACTCTTGGAACAGCCGTTCAAGCTCTGGCGGCGTTCGGATGGGGTAGACGGGAATCCAGACGCTATTCAGAAGCAGGATTGCGAGAGGGATGAGAAGGACTTGGAGGATCCTGCGACGCCAACGGGCCCGTCCTTGCGGACCGTTTCCGAGCGCGGCGCGGTTGTCCTCGAGGTAGGCGAGGCGCGCGGCGGCAAGCGTCGGCTCGTCCGGGTAGAAGAGATCTTCGGACGGCAGCCCCATGCGCTCCTCGGCGCTCTCGTACCAGACCGCGAAGGCCTGCCCGGGCTCGGCCTCGTTCTTCGCCAGTTCGATCCGTTTCGCGCAAAGCGGCGCGTTCTCGCGCAGGACCGCGCGGATCGCGGGCAGAGCCGCCAGCTGCTTCTCGGCGCCCATTGCGCGATAGGCGCGCTCCGCGCCGTCGAGAGTCGCCTCCCAGCGCGGGAAGCGATTCCACAGGAACTGGGCCAGGCCGCCATTCTGGACCTCGCCCTCGAACTGCGCGGCAAGTACGAGATCGCGGGCTGAGGACGCGGGGCCGTCGAACGGATCGGCGCCGTCCCAGCGGGAAAGGAAGTCATCGTATGGATCGGACATGGCGAGGACGCGGGCAAAGAGGCTAGAGTCGGGCCGCCGCGGCGAGTGCGAGGAGGGGGAGGAGGAGGGAGAGGCGTTTCATTGCGG
>JAFTHC010000070.1 GCA_017457625.1 Kiritimatiellia bacterium | reverse complement strand
GAGCGAAGGCGGGATTCACCCCGCCGAGCGAGCGACGCCCGCGAATCCGCCCGCTCCGCGCGGTCTTCGAGCGGCCCCGCGATCGGGAACTGCTTCTCATGCGACGACGCCGCATGCGACGACGGCGCAGCCGCCACCCCCGATTCCTGACCGAATACCACGCCGGCGTCACGCCGGCGCGAGGGCGTCCGCGAGGGCGGCCGCGACGGCCTCGGGCGGAGCGGCGTCCGATGTCGGGACCGCGAAGTCGCAGAAGTCGCGGTAGACGGGCGCGCGGCGGCGGAAGAGCGCCTCGGTTTCTTCGCGGGACCTGGCGAGCGGTCGCCCGCCCGCGCCGGCGATGCGGCCCCAGAGCGTCTCGAACGGCGCCTCGAGGTGCAGCACGAGCGCGTTGGACGCGCGGACGAGCGCGCGGTTCTCCTCCCGGCAGGGGAAGCCGCCGCCGGACGCGACGACCTCCGAGCCGGGCCGCGCGAGAAGGCGCGCGGCGACCTCCGTCTCGAGCGCGCGGAACCCTTCCTCGCCGCGCGCGGCGAAAATCGCGGGGACCGGCGCGCCGGCCGCCGCCGCGATTTCCGCGTCGAGGTCGGCGAACGGCAGGTCGAGCCTCGCCGCCAGCGCGCGCCCGGCGGTCGACTTGCCGGCGCCCATGAAACCCGCGAGGACGATCTTGACGGCGTTCTTGCGCCAGAGTTCCGCCGCGAGTGCGGGCACGAGCCGCGCCGCGATCGCGTCCGCGTCGATCGCCAGGCCGGGGTTCCAGATTTTCTGCGCTTCGACGGCCTGCCGCACGAGCATGCCCAGGCCGCCGGCGGCGCGCGCGCCGGCCTTGCGCGCGTTGAGGACGAGTCGCGACGGGGTGGGGCAGTAGACGGGATCGAAGACGGCGAGCCCGGCGTGCAGGGCGGCGGGTTCGACGGGGATGCCGCCCGCCTTCGGCCACATGCCGACGGGCGTTCCGTTGAGCAGGACCGTCGCGCCGGCGGCCGCGGCGGCTTTCGCGGCGGCGTCCGCGGCGACGCGGACGTCGCACCGCGTGCCGGGGAAGCGCGCGAGGAGCTCCGCGCGGAACGCGGCCCCCTTCGCGGCGTCGCGCGTGGCGACCGCGAGCGAGCGGGCGCCGGCGGCGAGGCTTTCGGCGGCCATGGTCGCCGCGGTCCCGCCCGTGCCGAGCAGGAGGACGCGCGCGCCGGCGAGCGGGAGCGAGGCGGCGCGGAACCCGGCGGCGTCGGTGTTGTGGCCGCGGCCGCGGAAGACCGTGTTCACGGCGCCGCAGCGGCGGGCGGCGTCCGAGAGGCCGGCGAGGAACGGCATCACGGCCTTCTTGTGCGGGATGGTCGCGTTGAAGCCGTCGAAGTCCCGCAGGAGAGCGGGCATGCGCGCAGGAAGCTGCTCCGGGGGGATGTCGAGCAGTTCGTAGGAACCGTCGACGCCGGCCGCGTCCATGATCGCGGCGTGGATTTCGGGCGAGAGACTGTGCCCGAGCGGATGTCCGATCAGCGCGAAACGTTTTTTCATCGTGGCGTCCCCGCCGGCGGTGCCGCGCCGGCGTCGGGGGAATACACTAGGGAAAATCGCGCGCCGCGTCAACCGCCGCCAAAGCGCGGTTGATTCGGGAGCGGCCGTTTGGTAGAATGTGGCGCATGAAACGGGAACTCCTTCTTTCCTTCGCACTGGCGGCCGCGGCCGCGGGGGCCGATACGGTGCAGATCGCCGTCGGCGCGCTCGATTCGTTCGCGGCGGCGGGCAACTCGGACGCCAACGGCTACTGGGTCGCGAGCGCGGGCGCCGCCGCGCTGGCGCTCGTCGCGACGAACGGCGGCCGCCGCCTTTCGTTCCTCCTCAAGTCGGGCGAGTCGCTCGAATACCACCCGACGCCGGCGGGCAACCCCGAGCGCTCGACCGCGGAGGTGGCGGTGTCGAACGTGACGTTCAACGTCGGTTCCGCGCTGCCCGCGTCGGCGAATCCCGACCACCAGGCGTCGATCACCGTCGCAAAGCCCGCGGGCGCGGAAAGCGCCGCCTACTACGGCTGGGCGGGGGCGATGGCGGACGGCGCGCCGGTGTGGATCCGCCTCGCCGGCGCCGAGCCCGCCGGCGCGGAGGCGGAGGTCGGCGTCGGCCTGTCGTTCGACTACCGCGAAGACCCCGCCACGGTCTCGTTCAAGGTCGACGACGCGCTCCTGCACGCCGCCACGAACGCGGCGCAGACCGTCTTCCCGCTCGCCACGGCGCACCGCAAGGTCCGCCACCTCGTCTTCACCGGCATGGGGTCGATCGGCGACCTCTCCGGTCTCGTCGCGGTCTTCGACCTCACGCCGCCCGCGATCGAGCCGGGCGAGGGCCTGATCGCCGGCGATCCGCCCGGGGTCGAGATGACGGACGAAGGGTTCGTCGTCCGCTTCCGCACGAAGAAGTCCGGCGTGGAATACGAGCTCGTCGCGTCCGCCGACCTGGCGGCGCCCGAGGAAGCGTGGCTCGCGGCCGCGGCCGCGGGCGCTTCGGAGACGTCGGGCGCGGCCGCCGAAGCGGACGCGGACGGCCAGCTCGTCGAGCTGCTGGCCGCCGTCGACAAGAACGCCCCCGCCATGTTCTACAAGATCCGCGCTAAATTCCCGAAACCATGAATTCCGCGTTCCACGCCTACGACATCCGCGGCGTCTGGGGCGTCGACTTCGACGCGTCCGTCGTCTACCGCATCGGCCGCTGCCTGCCCGGCCTGCTCGGCGCTTCGCGCGTCCTGGTCGGGCGCGACGTCCGCACCAGTTCCCCCGCGCTCTTCGACGCGCTCGCGCGCGGCCTGGCGGAAGCCGGCGCGGACGTGGACGACATGGGCCTCTGCACGACGCCCATGACGTATTTCTTCACGGGCGAGCGCGGCTACGAGGCGGCCGTGATGATCACGGCCTCGCACAATCCGACGGAATACAACGGGCTCAAGATTTCCCGCAAGGGCGCGCTGCCGGTGGGCGAGGATTCGGGCCTGCCCGCGCTCGGGCGCCGCATCGAAGCGGAGCTGCCGCCGCCCGCCGCGGAGCCGGGCGCGGTGCGCCGGCTCGACCTGCTGGACGACTACCTGGCCTGGCACCGGCGCCGCCTGCCGGACCTCGCGGGCCTGAAGCTCGTCGTGGACTGCTCCAACGGCATGGCGGGCCTGCTCGCGCGCCGGCTCTTCGGAGAAGGGGAGGGGACAGTCTACCTCAACGAGACGCCCGACGGCACGTTCCCGAACCACCCGCCCAACCCGCTGCTGCCGGAAGCGACCGCGCAGCTCTCGGCCGAAGTCGTGCGCCGCGGCGCGGACCTGGGCGTGATTTTCGACGGCGACGCCGACCGCGTCGCGTTCGTCGACGGCGCGGGCGCGTTCGTGCGGCCCGACGTCGTGACGGCGCTGCTGGCGGAGCGTTTCCTCGCCGACGAGCCCGGCGCGGCGGTGCTCTGCGACATCCGCACCTCGCGCGGCGTCACGGAGCGCATCGCCGCGCTCGGCGGCGAGCCGCACCTCTGGAAGGTCGGCCACGCGTTCGCCAAGGTCAAGCTGCGCGAGCTGCGCGCGCCGTGCGGCGGCGAGCTCGCGGGCCACTACTACTTCCGCGATTTCCACTGGTGCGATTCGGCGGTGCTGTGCGCGGAGATCGTGCTCGGGCTCGCCGCGGCCGCCAAACGCGGGGGGCGCAGTTTCGCGGACCTCGTGCGCGGAATCGACGTCTACGCCAACAGCGGCGAGTGCAACTACACGGTTCCGGACAAGGACGGCGCGCTCGCCGCGGTCCGCGCGTGGGCGGAGACGCTCCCGCCGCCGGAGCGCGTGCTGGACTTCGACGGCGTGCGCTACGACTGGCCGGACTGGTGGTTCAACGTCCGCAAGTCGAACACGGAGCCCTACCTGCGCCTCATCGCGGAAGCGAAGACGCCGGCGCTGCTCGCGGAGCGCAAGGCCGCCGTGGAAGCGGCGATCCGGCCGTTCCTGGCGCGCGCCTGACATGGACGCGGCCCCCGCCACGCGCCGGCCGGCCGGCTTCACGCGCACCGACCTGCGCGTCGTCTTCCTGCTCGTCCTCGGCTATTCGTGCGCCTACCTCGGGCGCCTCGACATGGGCGCCTCGATCCTGGCCATGTCGCGGGGCCTGGGGTGGAGCAACGAAACGCTCGGCTCGGTCGTGTCGTGCTTCTTCGTCGCCTACGCCTGCGGGCAGCTGGCGAGCGGGATCCTCGCGCACTTCTTCGACCCGTTCTGGTCGTTCGGCCTCGCGCTGGCCGGATCGGCGCTGTGCAACCTCGCGGTGCCGTTCTCGCCGGGGCCGGCCGCCATGCGCGCGGTCTGGTTCGCCAACGGCGCGATGCAGTCGATGCTCTGGTGCAGCCTCGTCAAGGCGATGGCGCAGCGCGTGTCGGAGGCGGCGATGCCGCGGGCGATCGTCTGCGTCTGCGCGACGCTCCCGTTCGGCAGCGTCGCCGCGTTCGGCGCCGCGGCGGCGGGCGCGCCGTCCGGCTTCTGGCAGGGAACCTTCTACCTCGCGGCCGCCGGGCTCGGGCTCTCGGCCGCGCTCTGGTTCCGCTTCTACCGCTTCGGCGCGCCGGCGGACGGCGCGCCGGCGGCGCACGCGGCCGCCAGGTCGTATCCGCGCGCCACGCGCTTCGCCGGCGGCGCGGGCGAAGCCGCCGCCGGTCCCGGGTGGCGCACGGTCGCCGCGCTCGTGGCCGCGACGGCGCTCTCCTGCGGCGCGTGCGGCTACCTGCGCGACGGCCTTTCGACCTGGGCCCCGAAAGTGCTGCAGGACGCGTTCGGCCTCCCCGCGTCGCTCTCCATCCTGCTCACGCTCGTGCTGCCGTTCGTGGGCCTGGCGGGCGCGTTCCTCAACAAGCGCTTCCACGAGCGCCAGCCGCTCGTGTCGGCCATGACGACGATCTGCTTCGCGGTCGGGACGGCCTCCGCCGCGCTCGCGCTGCTGGGCGTGGGGCTGCCGTCGCTCGCGCTCGCCGTGGCCGCCTTCGCGGGCGTCTACCTCGCGATGGTCATGGTCACCAACGCGATCACGAGCATCTTCTGCCTCGCCTACCGGCGGCTGTTCGACGCGGCGCTCGTGGCCGGCATCGTGGACACGGTCTGCTACGTCGGCTCGTCGCTGGCGGCGTGGAGCCTCGGCCGCGCGGTCGACTCGGGCGCCGGCTGGACGCCCGTCTTCGCCGCGCTCGCGCTCTCCGGCGCCGCGGGCCTGCTCTTCTCGTTCGTTTCGCTGCGCCTCGAGCGCCGCGTCGCGCGCGGGTCGGCGCGCTAGGAGCCCGGGTGGAAGGGCGTGCCGCCCGCCGCGCAGAGCGGGCAGGCGGCCGGCTCCCACGTGACGGGTTCCATTTCGAGGAGCGAGAAGTGCGGGATCGCGCCGAACGACGCCTTGCCGCCGCTGCGGTCCACGAGCGTGACGACCGCGAGCACGCGCCCGCCGGCGGCCTGCACGATGTCGATCGTCTCCTGCACGCGGCCGCCGCGCGTCACGACGTCCTCCGCGACGATGCACGGTTCGCCTTCCGCGATTTCGAAGCGCCGCATGACGAGCGCGCCGTCCTTCTTCTCGGCGAAGATGCACTTCTTGTCGAGCGCGCGCGCCACCTCGTGCCCGACGAGGATGCCGCCGAGCGCGGGCGAGACGACGGTTTCCGCGGCCGCGGCTAGGTCCGCGGGGATCTTCGCGGCCAGTTCCGCGCAGAGCGCGGCCGCCTTGCGCGGCCACCGCAGCAGGTTCGCGCACTGGAAGAACTCGGGGCTGTGCAGCCCGGAGCGGAGTTCGAAGTGGCCGCGCAGCAGCGCGCCGGTTTCGGCGAGGACGGAGAGGACGTCTTGTTCGGTCATGGTCGGTCTTTCTGTTTTCGGGTCGCTCGCGTCGGCGGAAGGCGGCGTCACGTCTCCTTCTCCAGCGCGATGCGGAAGGCGATGCTCCGGGGCGTCGGGAGCGAGTCGAAGCGGATCACGAAGGCGCTCTTTTCCATGTCCAGGGCAATCACTTCGCCCGGGCCGAACACGGCGTGTCTCACGCGGTCGCCGGTCCCCAGGTCCGGCTTGCCGGCGCGTTTTCCGGCGTCGGGCTCGAAATGGTGCGCGCGGGCCTGCGCGAGAAGCCCTTCGGCGGGCTTGGGCCGCCAGTCGAGCAGCGCCGGGTCGATGTCGAGCAGGAACCGCGACATGACGCGCGGCGTGCCTTCGAAGTCGGCGCCGGAGGCCTGCGTGAGGACGAGTTCGTCCTTCGCCCGCGTGAGCGCGACGAAGCACAGGCGCCGCTCCTCCTCCATCGCGTCGGCGGTGCGCGCGCGGCGCGTCGGGAACACGCCCTCGGAGAGCGAGCAGAGCGCGACGCGCGGGAACTCGAGTCCCTTGGCGGCGTGGACGGTCATCAGGCGCACGCGGTCGGCCGCGGCGTCGTCCGCGTCGCGGTTCGAGAAGAGCGCGACGCGCGAAAGGTAGTCCGCGGGCGTCGCTTCCTCGCCGCAGGTCGTTTCGTAGTCGTGGACGCTCTGCTTGAGCTCGGCGAGGTTGTCGAGCCGGTCCTGCGCGCCTTCGGTGCGGAGCATCTTCTCGTAGCCGCTGCGGTCGAGCGCCTCGGCGAGCAGGTCCGAGGCCTGCCGCGTCTCGGCGCCGTCGCCGAGCGATTCGACGAGCTCCACGAACGCCCGCGCGCCGGTGCCCTTGAAGATCGGGTCGTCGAGGTTCGCCTTGAGCGTCTCGTAGAGCGGGCGCCGCGCCTCGTCCGCTTTCCCGCGCAGGAACGCCATGCGCTTCTCGCCGAGGTTGCGGCGCGGGGCGTTGGCGACGCGGGCGAAGGAGAGGTCGTCGCGCCAGACGGCGAGCCGCAGGTAGGCGAGCGCGTCCTTCACCTCGCGCCGGCCGAAGAACGGCACGCCGCTGTAGATCGTGTAGGGAATCTTGCGCCGCACGAGCTCTTCCTCGAGCGGCCGCGTGACGTAGTGCGCGCGGTAGAGGACCGCCCAGTCGCGCAGCGGCGCGCCCCCGGCGCGGGCCTTCTCGATGCGGTCGACGATCCACTTGGCCTCCTTCGCCGGCGAGGGCGCGAGGTGCGCCACCACCGGCGCGCCGTCCGGCCGCTGCGCGGCGAGATCCTTCTCCATGCGGTTGCGGTTCTTCGCGATGAGCGAATTCGCGGCCGCGAGGATCTGCGGCGTCGAGCGGTAGTTGCGGTTCATGAGAACCGTCTTCGTGCCGGGGAACGTCTTGTCGAAGTCGAGCAGGAAGCGCACGTCCGCACCCCGCCACGTGTAGATCGTCTGGTCCGGGTCCCCCACGACGAAGAGGTTGCGGTGGTGCGCGACGAGGACCTTGAGGAGCCGGTATTGCAGCGGGTCGATGTCCTGGAACTCGTCCACCATCACGTATTCGAGCCGCTCCTGCCACTTGCGCTTCACCGCTTCGTCCAGGTCGAAGGCGAGGAGCGAAAAGAGGATCAGGTCGTTGTAGTCGAGGGCGAAGCACTTCTTCGCCTTGTAGACGTAGCCGTAGAAGAGGATGTCGTCGAGCTCCGTCGCCGCCTCGTAGCGCGCCTTGAGCGCCTCGAGCGTCATCTCCACGGCGTCCGCGGCGTAGCCCGGCTCCTCGAGGCACTTGCGGTATTCGAAGCGGTCGCGCGCGGCGGCGAACGTGCGGTCGCGCAGCGTGAGACCGCGCTCGGCGTAGATTTCCTTGAGGATGTCGTCGATGTCGGCGTTGTCGAGGACGACGAAACTCTTCGGGTAGCGGATGACGCGGGAGTCCTCGCGCAGCACGCCGACGCAGAAGCCGTGGAACGTGTTCACGTAGCCCGTGTCCGAGTCGCCGACGAGCCGGTGGATGCGCTCGCGCATCTCGACGGCGGACTTGTTCGTGAACGTCACGCACAGGATGTTGCCCGGGAGGATGCCGAGGTCGCGCACGAGCCAGGCGAAGCGGCGCGCCAGCGCCCGGGTCTTGCCCGAGCCGGCGCCGGCGACGACGCGGACGAAGCCCTCGGTGGCGGTGACCGCCGCGAGCTGTTCCGGGTCGAGGTCCTGGAGCGTGCCGTGCATGACGCCGCATGATAGCACGCGCGCGGCGCGCCCGCAAGGTCGCGCGAAAACGCAAAGCGGGGCGTGCCGCGGCAACGGCGCTCTAGGAGCCGAAGCGGCTCAGGAACGCGCGGGTGCGGTCGTTCTTCGGGTTGCCGATGACCTCGCGCGAGGGGCCTTCCTCCGCGACGACGCCGCCGTCGAGGAAGAGGACGCGGTCCGACACGTCGCGCGCGAAGGCCATTTCGTGCGTGACGATCACCATCGTCATCTTCTCGTCCGCGAGCCCGCGGATCACCTTGAGGATTTCGCCCGTGAGCTCCGGGTCGAGCGCGGAGGTCGGCTCGTCGAAGAAGAGCACCTCCGGGTCGAGCGCGAGGGCGCGCGCGATCGATACGCGCTGCTGCTGGCCGCCGGAGAGTTCGCAGGGATAGGCGTCCGCCTTCGCGGCGAGGCCCATCTTGTCCAGCAGGTCCATCGCGTGCGCCGTCGCCTGCTCGCGCGAGCGGCCGAGCACGACGCGCTGCGCCTCGGTGACGTTGCGCAGCACGGAAAAGTGGGGGAAAAGGTTGAACTGCTGGAAGACGAGCCCGATGCGCAGGCAGATGCGGCGTTGCACCGCGGGCGGGGCGTAGACGCCGTCCCTCACGAGGTCGTCCCCGCCGATGCGGATGGAGCCCGCGGATACGGGCTCAAGGTTCGTCACACACCTCAAGAGCGTCGACTTCCCTCCGCCCGAAGGCCCGATCACGGCAAGGACATCGCCTTTGTCGAGGTTGAACGAAATGCCGTGGAGGACCTCGTTGCTTCCGAAAGACTTGCGGACTCCTTCGACCGAAAGTACGGGAGCTGAAGACCGTCCGTTCAGGGGAGAGACGCCGTTCATGCAAAGGCCTCCATCATTCGTTGCCAGATCCGATCGACATCGGAAGGTTCAAGTAATCCCGGACAATTCTTGACGAAGGTCTTGAGCCCTTTCTCGTTCACAACCAAAACGTCGGACGTCCCGGAAGAGTTTTTCACATCGATGAACCACCCAATGCAAACGACGAAAGGCGTAACTTTCACGGAAACGCCGATCAATTTCCGTATCTGCTCTTCCGCCTCCTTGGCCAATGCACGGGCCTGCCCTATGGCATCGCCTTTTGCGGGAATGCCGTTCAAATAAATCTTCGAACCATCGTATGTGGCGATGGTTTCACCGCGGAAAGGTTTCGACCAGGTTTTCGTCTCTAGGCAAAACACGCCGTTTCTGCCGATCAGCAAATGGTCGATATTAAACTTTCGTCCATCTCTCTCGAAGAAAAGATCGTGAACCACGCGATAACCGTCAGGGATCAGATCCTTTTCGATGACCTGTGCGACGTATCGTTCGCCATCGCGACCTTGTCGCAACAATTTTGCCCTCCGTTTCGTTTTCCGGAAACGTACGAAGCAATTCACGATGGCAAGGATGACAAAAACCACCAACAACCAAAGAGGCGTCGATGTTTGGAAGTGGCGGTTCAAAAGTTCGATCAAAAGCCAAAGCAGCGCGAATCCGAGAGGAACAGCGCAAAGAAAGCTTTCATCGCTCACAAACGAATCGAGATAGTCTTCAAGCGACTGCCCGGCCTGCCGTTTGACGGGATTCTTGATGGGCGAGCGGGAGGCAGGACCGGTGGAAGCGTCTTTCACTTGCGATTCTCCGTCTTTGTGAGTGGAGGCGCTCACCGGTAGTAGGACAGCTTCTTCTCGATGCGCTCCATGCCGGAGGCGACGAGCCAGTTGAAGAGGTAGTAGAAGACGCCCGCGACGACGAGCGGCGCGATCGAGGCCTGCGCGTTGCCGAGCTGCTTGGCGATGGTGAACATCTCCACGACGGAGATCACCTGCGCCAGCGACGTGTCCTTCACGAGCGTGATCACTTCGTTCGTGACGGGCGGGAGAATGCGCTTCACGACTTGCGGCAGGACGATGCGCAGGAACGCGTCGCGCCGCGTGAAGCCGAGCATGCGGGCGGCTTCGTGCTGGCCGACGGGGATCGATTCGATGCCCGCGCGGTAGATCTCGGCGAAGTAGGCCGCGTAGTTGAGCGAGAAGGCGACGACCGCCGCCGCGAAGGCCGGATACTTCGAGAGCGACCAGCCGAAGAGGTAGTAGGGGCCGAAGTAGACGAAGAGCAGCTGCAGCATGAGAGGCGTGCCGCGGACGATCGAGATGTAGACGCGCGCGGCGCCGGAGACGGCGCGCCCCTTCGACATCCGCGCGAGCGCGACGCCGAGTCCGAGCGGGAGCGAGAAAACCACGGTGAGCGCGAAGAGCGCCATCGAGAGCAGCAGGCCGCCCAGAAGCTGCACGAGCGTCCGCGGGGAGACGACCTCCGTCGCGAAGACGTGCGCGCGCCAGAGCAGGCCGTCCGGCAGCGGATGTTTCTTGCGGAACGGCGCGAACATTTCGTCCGCGGTGCGGTCGCCCGTCTCGCACAGGAAGAGCTTGTCCGCGATCGCGCCGCCTTCCTGCGGCACCAGCGCCGCCCGCGGCGCGCCTTCGGCGCCGCGGAGCGCGGCCGGGACCTTGTCCGCGCGCTGCGCCGCGACGACGGTGACCTCCGCGTGCGGCACGACGAGCCACGAGAGGCGCACGTCGCCCACTTCGGGCCGGTCCGGGTCCGCGGCGGCGCGCGGCACGGCGGGCGTGTCGAGGAAGAGCGTCCCGCCGACGGGGACGGCGGGCAGGACGGCGCGCACGCGGCCCTTCGGGACGACGTGGTAGGCGCCGATCCGGACCGCGTCCGCGACGAACTCGCGCGGGACATGGGGGGAGGGGAAGGCCGTCGGGTTGGCGTGTCCCTCCGGCACCTGGAACTTCGTCGAGTCGACGAGCCCCTCGACCCATGCGCCTTCGTAGCGGACGCCGGGCGCGCCCTCGGCGGGCTTCTCGACCCACTGGAACATCTCGACGCGCCGGACGAGCGCCAGCGCGTTCGTCGGCGGGAGCGCCGACGCGTCGAGCGGGTCGGAGAGCGGCTCCGGCGAGGACGTGACGCCGCGCACGAGCACGAGGCCGCGGTCGTTCGAGGCGTCGACCTCGTCCGCCGTCGCCGGCTCCGCCACGCGCGTGAGCGTGCGGAACCGGACGACGTCCTCCACGTCCCCGGGCGCGAGGCCGGCGACGAGGAGCATCAGCGCCGACCAAGCCGTGGCGGCGCCCACCGCCACGCCGAAGGCGAGGCGCACGGGGCGGCGCGGGGCAGGGGAGGGCACGGGCGGAAAGTCCTACTTAAGGACGAAGTCGATCTTGTCGCCGCCGTGGGCGATTTCCTCTTCGGCCCAGTGGGCGACGATCTTGGCGGCGGTGCCGTCCGCGACCATCTCGAGGAGCGTCGCCTGAACTTCGTCGCGCAGCGCGGTGTTGCCGAGCTTGAAGCCGACGGCGTATTGCTCGTCCATCAGCGCTTCTTCGAGGACGGCGTATTTTCCTTCGCCTTTCTCGACGAAGCCGCCGGCGACGGCGGAGTCGAGGCCGAGCGCGTCGACCGCGCCGGACTGGAGCATCTGGAAGGCGGTCACGTAGTCGGGGACCTTCTTGAGGTCCTTGAAGGCGAACGCGGCGTCGGCCTTCTTGGCATCCTCGAGCTTGCCCTCCATCGCCTCGGCGCCGGAGGAGCCGTCCTGGACGGCGACGGCCTTGCCGTCGAGGTCGGCGAACGTCTTGATGCCGGAGTCGGCCTTCACGAGGACGAGCTGCTTGTTCTGGACGTAGGGGACGGTCCAGGTGTATTTGTCGAGGCGCTCGGGCGACATGGTGAAGCCGTTCCAGATGCAGTCGATCGTGCCGGCGCTCAGCTCGGTGTCCTTCGCGGACCAGTCGATGGGCTTGGCGACGAACGTCCAGCCCTTGCGCTTGCAGACCTCGCGGGCGAGATCGAGGTCGAAGCCCTGGAACGAGCCGTCGTCCCCGCGGAAGCCGTAGGGGGGGAAGTCGGCGTCGAACCCGACGGTGAACGTGCGGGCGGCGGGCTCGGGGGCGGGCGCGGCGGGCGCGTCGG